>JABJEK010000127.1 GCA_018702955.1 Rhodospirillaceae bacterium
CCTGCACTCCAAGGTGGGTTCGAATACGAAGCTGGACTCACCGAGCAGTTAAACCTGTATGTCGGCGCCTGGGGTTCAAACGTCGATTTCAACGAAGCCGAAGGTATCGATAGCGCGACAGTCGAGATCGACATTTATGGCGGACTTAACGGATTGTTCGGTGACACCGGCGTGAGCTGGGATGCCGGATTAATCTACTACGCCTATCCCGGAGCAGAAAGCGGTCTCGACTATGACTTTTGGGAACTCCAGGGCGCCGTTGGCTATAATTTCGAGATTGCTACACTGACGGCCAGCATCAACCACTCGCCGGAAAATTTTGCTGCGAGCGGTGCCGCGTTCTATCCCAAAATCGCCGCTTTCGTGCCTGTCCCAGGCGTCCGGGGACTGGCGGTATCCGGCCATGTCGCCAAGCAATACATCGACGAAAACGACGTGTTCGGCACCGACGACTATGTCGAGTGGAACGTGGCCGTTGGCTATGAACTGTTCGGCTTCGATTTGTCAGCAGCCTACTCAGACACCGACGTCCGGCCAAACACCGACGGCAACGGGGAAGCCGTGATTTTCACCGTGGGCAGAAGCTTCTGATCCGGAAAATAGCGGCTTGCTTTCAACTTCATTGCACGTCGGCATCGGAGGGCGGACACCTGCCCGCGATAGATTTCTTGTGAGCGAGCAATCGCACCCAAACATCCAAACGTACGGGGTATCCTTATGAAACGTCTTATCATCGTCCTCGTTGTCGGTTTGATTGCCGGCGGGGCCGCAGGCTTCGGCGCCGGCATTTTCATCTATCCATTCTGGTTCCTGAATGACGCGGCGGTCGAAACACTCACGCCCAACGTCGAACGCACAAAACTCGCCAGCGGAACATTCATACATGCCAACAAGATGGACCGGGTTCACTACGGATCCGGCGAGGTGTCCGTTTATCGCGAACCCGCAGGGCAAACTGTGATCTTCCTTCACGAAAACTTCGAAGTGGGCCCAGGCCCGCGTTTCCACGTCTACCTGGTCAACCACGCAGACGTCCGTTCGCGCCGCGATTTCCTCTACGCCGAGAAAATTGATCTCGGCCGTTTGCGAAATTTCCGTGGCAGCCAGTTATATGCGGCACCGGCAGGAGTCGATCTGTCGCCCTACAAAAGCGTCGTCATCTGGTGCAAGGAGTTCGGCGTTTTGATTTCGCCCGCCCGCCTGTCAGACGCGTAAGTCGCCACACCAATCCTGCCCCACGAAACGCCGGGGTCTGATAATGTCAGTTCAGCGCAGGCGAGCCCTCGCTGTTCTCAAACCCGCACATCCAACGCACAAATTCCCGAGAGTTCATGACAAAAATCACCCCCGAGGCGTTCAACACCCTGACCGACCGCGAGCTGCCGATCGCCGCCAATTACGGCTTCCGGGCCGATGAGATCGGTGACGGCACCGCACGGGTGCGCGCGCCCTTCAACGCGCACTTCACGCGCCCCGGCGGCACCATCAGCGGGCCGGTGATGATGGCGCTGACGGATTTCGGCATGTACGCCGCCCTGATGGGCGCCATCGGCGAGGTCGCCCTCGCCGTGACCACCAACCTGAACATCAATTTCCTGCGCCTGCCCGCACCGGTCGATGTCGTGGCGGACTGCAATGTCATCAAGCTCGGGCGGCGGCTCGCGGTGATCGAAGTGACGCTGTATTCCGAAGGCGATGACGCGCCGATCGCACACGCCACCGGCACCTACTCGATACCGCCGGACGCCGCGCGCTAACGGCACAAAACCCGTGCGCGGGGCCAACTGGACAAGCTCCGGATCGACTGATACGAGTCCGGCCAGAAACTGTTTAACAACGATAATCTCAAAGGAGAGGTCTCGTGGCTGATAGTACGATCTTCGCCGTCGCTGACTCGCCGTTCCCGTCACTGGAACCTGTCGAATCCGTCCTCGAAAGCTTCAATCCGACCATCAAGATGGCCGCGGACACATCCGAGGACGCCATCATCGAGGCGGCCAAGGGCGCCAAGGCCCTGTTCGTCACCTACGCCCAGATCACCGCGAAGGTTATCGAGACGCTGGACGGTTGCGGCGCGATCGGCCGGTTCGGCATCGGCCTCGACAATATCGACCTCGATGCCGCCACCGCGGCCGGCATTCCCGTCGTGTATGCCCCGCAATACTGCCTCGACGAGGTTTCCGACCACACGATGGCGCTGCTGCTGACCGCGGCCCGCAAGACCGCGCTGGGCGACAAGCTGGTCAAAGAGGGCCGTTGGGAGATGCCGGCGGTCGTGCCGATCATGCGCTTCCGGGGCAAGACCATGGGCCTCGTGGGCTTCGGCAACATCGCCCAGCTCGTGGCCGTGAAGGCCCAGGCCTTCGGCATCAACGTCATTGCTTCCGATCCCTTCGTGAAGCCCGAGGTCGCCGCGGCGAAGGGGGTCGAGCTGGTCGAATTCGATGCGCTGCTCGAACGCTCCGACTATGTGTCGGTCCACGCACCGCTGACCCCAGCGACCGAGAACATGTTCTCCACCGACGCCTTCGCGAAGATGAAGAGCACGGCCTTTATCGTGAACACGGCACGCGGCGGCCTGATCGACACCACCGCCCTCGTTGCCGCACTCGACGCCGGTGAGCTCGCCGGTGCGGGCCTCGACGTGCTGCCGCAGGAACCGCCGGCCGCAGACGACCCGATCCTGTCGCGCGACGATGTGGTGATCAATCCGCACACATCCTTCTATTCGGAAGATGCCCTGCTCGACCTGCAGACCACCGTTGCGGGCGACATTTCGACAATCCTGAATGGCGGACAGCCGAAGTGGCCCGCCAATCCGGACGTCTTCAAGTAGACGTGTTCAAGTAAACCGGCCTTAGCCGCCGGCAGACACCCAGGGAGATACGACCATGCGCGCAATGGTGCTCACAGAACCCAACGTGATCGAACAGCGGGACATTCCCGAGCCCACGACGGATCAGGGTGAAGCCCTGGTGCGCGTCACCAGTTCCGGCATTTGCGGGACGGATCTCAAGATCCTCAGCGGCGGCATTCCGGCACCCAAGCCGATCGTCATGGGGCACGAGATGGTCGGCGAGCTGCTCAACGATGCGACCGACGCCAAGAAAGGCCAGCGCGTGCTGGTCGACCCGGTCTACCATTGCGGCACCTGCCACGCCTGTCTGCACAACCAGCAGCATATCTGCACCCGCGGCGGCCTGATCGGGCGCGACATCAACGGCGGTTTCGCCGACCTGGTGGCCGTGCCGCCGGCCAATTGCTATGTGGTGCCCGACGAGATCGCCGACCATGAAGTCCCGCTGATCCAGGTGCTGACCACCTGCATGCACGGGCATCGCATGGCAAACATCTTCCCCGGCGATGTCGTGGTCGTGCTGGGTCTCGGCGTGACCGGCCAACTCCATGTCCAGCTGGCCAAGGCGCGTGGCGCCACCGTGATCGGGATCACGCGGTCCCAGTGGAAACTCGATCTCGCGAAATCCCTCGGGGCGGACTACACCTACGCGCCCAGCGATGACATCAAGGACAAGATCCTTGAAGTCAGCAAGGGCGACGGCGCCGATCTGGTGATCGAATCCGCCGGCAAGGTGCTGACGCTGGGTCAGGCCTTCGACATGGTGCGCACCGGCGGCGCGATCATGCCGTTCGGCATCTACACCGAGACGAAGGCCGAACTGCCGTTCTACCAGTTCTATTTCAAGGAAATTCAAATCCTCAACGCGCGCGCGTCAAAGGGTCAGGATTTCGTGGCGTCGATGGACCTGGTCAAGCGCGGCATGGTCAAACTCGACCCGATGATCAGCGATCGCGAACCCCTGGAGAATCTCTCCGGTGCGCTCGACATGCTGACCAGCGAAGCCGAAGGCCGGATGAAAATCATCATGGATCACTAGGAACGCCTCGCGTTCCGGGGATCACTGAGGGCGCTCAGACAGAGCTCACCCGGGGGACCGCATCTCACCGGGATGCATCATCGGCATCGGCTGCTTCTCGTTCAGCTCCGGCTTCAGCCAGCGCACGATCCCGGCGACCCCATCGACCCCGACGGTGGAACCATCGGGTATCTGCTGCGTCGCGCCCGCAACACCCAGAACCATCGGAATGCCGCGCTCGCGCCCCAGGGACGCCAGATGGGACGTGCTGCCGCCGAGTTCCGCGACGATCGCCGACACCCGCGGGAGTACACCGACCAGCGCCGGTCCGGCGACATTGGTCACCAGCACATCGCCATGGTTCAGGCGTGAAATCTCGCATTCGCAGTTGATCACGCAGGCCCGGCCCGAACCCCAGCCCATGCCGCCCGGATGGCCGCGCAGGCCCGGTCGGCCGCGCCAGACTTCGTCCAGCACAATCGGCTCCTCGACATGCAGCGGGCGCGCCTGCAGCATCTTGATGCCGATATCGTCCTTGGCCCACTCGACCTCGACCGCGAGGCCCATCATCTCCTCGGCCACCTTCATGTAGCGGGCGAGTTCATGGACTTCGTCCGTGGTCAGGCACTGGCGCCGCGGGGTCTCGTCTTTGGACGGCGCGTCGTCATGCTTGTGGTCATGATCGTGGCTGTGGTCATGGTCGTGATTATGCGCATGGTCATGATCGTGTTCGTGGCCCTGCGCTTGCGTTGCCGCCACGGCCGCCATCGGATTCAGGGGCGGCGCCTGATGCGCGTGGCAATAGGCGCTGTGTTCGAATTCCTGGCCGCCGATCGCCTCGACCAGCTTGCCTTCGGCCGTCAGGTCGTAACGGTCCGGCACCACTTCGCCCTGGGCAAGCGCTTCACCGAGCCCCCAGGTTGCGCTGACCGACATGCCGCCGTCGGCGGTCTGGCTCAAACCACCGCCCGATGCCTCGGCCTCGATCAGCGGCTGGACCAGCACCGACATCGCGGTATCGATCGCGCTGATCTCCTTGTCCTGCATGTAGCGCATCGCCTGGGGTGACCAGAGCGCGCCCCAACAGGCCCGCACGGCGGTCAGGAAATCCGTCTCACCCTCGATGCCCAGGAATGTCTGGAACTGCCCCGCAAAGGATGAACCCTCGGTGTCTTCCATCAACGAAGACGACCGCACCGCGAGCCGCATGCCGGTCTCTGCGGTCAGCGTACGGTAGGCATCGAGAATTTCAGCCTCGATGTCCGGCGCGATGGGTTCGGAGAACAGCCCGATCCGGACTTCGGCGATCGGGCCGCGTGATTCCATGAACGGCAGGCTCACCGCCTGTTCCGCGGCCTCGACAAGACCGAGAGATTCCAGCTGATGGAAATAGGCATCCGCGCCGAGCACGAAGCCGCCGGGGGTCGGCAATCCGGCATGGCCCAGCGCTGCCTGATTGGCCGCCTTGGGGCCGAACCGCTCCGCATCCGTCGCCGCCTTGTCGGTCAACGACACAACGAACTTCGCCATATTCCATCACCTTTTGTTTTTCGGCACCGGTCATTCAACAAACCGGGCCCCGTTATCAATTCGGCCGGGCGATCAAGCCGCCCGGCCGAACCAATTCAAATTTTAAGCTCCGTTGCGAAGCTCAACACCGCGTACTTAGTGCGGCATCGGGTCGACGACCGTGATCTGGTTCACCGGGAAGTTGGTGATGACCTCGGTCTCGTCCGCATGGACGATCTGCATCTCCTCGATGCGGACGCCGAACTTGAACGGAATGCCGTGCTGCGTCTCGAGTGCGAAGACCATGCCTTCCTGGATCTCGATCGGATGATCGAGGGACCAGATGCGCGAGATGACGGGCGGATCGTACTGGGCAAGACCTAGGCCGTGGCCCCACAGGTTAGCGGCGGCCTGATCTTCTTCCTCGTAACCCCAGGCCTCCTTGGCGGACGGCCATTTCAGGGCGATGTCGCGGGTCGTGGCACCAACCTTGACCGCTTCCATCGAGGACTGCAGCCAATCGAGCGCCTCGGAATAAACGTCCTTCATCTCCTGCGTCGGCTCGCGGCCAACACAATAGGTACGGTAGTAGCAGGACTTGTAGCCATTCCACGTCAGCGCCGCCAAATCCATGAAGACGATGTCGCCCGGCTGGATGATACG
>JABJEK010000128.1 GCA_018702955.1 Rhodospirillaceae bacterium
GGGCTTCGACACGGGGGCAAATTGCCTGTTCCCCGGCGACGGGTTTGCCTACAGCCATTATCACTGGGATGGGCATTGCGGGTTGCTCGCCGAGGAGGCGACGTCGCTCGATCTCAAGGACGTGCTGGCGGTGTTTGCCGCACGGGCACTTTACTGGACGTCGACGACTGACATGAACATCTATGTTGATAAGCTCGAAGCCCTGATGGCCGACCTTGGTGTCGATGTCGTCGCGCCGACCCATGGATTGCCGATCACGGATCTAGCTTTGACCATGCCCAAGGTGCGTGACGGCCTGATCGCGGACGGCGATCGGGAGATGACACGGGGTATTCCTGCCGTGTCGGCTGACGGAAAATCGGACTGACGCCCGCTTGACAATTTCAGGGAGAGACGAAGATGGACCGCGGAATTTGGGCAACCTGGTACGATTTGCCGGAAGATGGGCATGATGAGTATCTCGACTGGCTGCACAGCGATTACCTCCCCGCCCTGCAGAGTAAGCCCGGCCTGAACTGGGTCGCCCACTATGAAAACCAGGGCGGTGGTGCGGACATGCAGAAGGTCCGCGACAATTTCCCGAAATCGGAAGGCATGGAGGGTGTCGGCACGGGCACCCAGTTCCTGATGCTGGCCGGGGCGGCCGAACCCTGGACGCTTTTGGCCCCGACGAGTGTGATCGATGATCAGAACGCATTGACCGGTGAGGCGCGCAAGATGCTCGATCTGCGTCAGGGCATACGCCCGTGCATCTTCTCGACCTTCGCGCGCATCGATGGACCCGAAATGGGACTGCGCCCGGCAGGTACGACGCCGGGACCGGCGATCCAGATGGGCAGCTTCCGGACCAAGACGCTGGCCGACGAATATGATGTGGGCCAGTGGTATGCCCAGTATCGCCTACCCGCAATGGCGCGGATGTCTGGCTGCATCGCCGCGCGGGTGATGGTCTCGCTGGCGGGTTGGGCCAAATATTCGGTGATGTATGAGTTCACCTCGCTCCAGGCCCGGCTTGAGAATTTTGAGGAACCCCATGAGGCCCTTGCGCTCGACGAGAATGAATGGACCGGCCGGGTCATCCGCTACACGATGCACACGCCCGGCTCACCGACGGTGGGTCAGCGCATCTGGCCACCCGTTGATAAAACTATGGAATAGACAACATGGCTGAATTCGATATCCGTTTTTCCGGCTACCAGGGCCCGCATTCGGTCCACAACCGGGCGGTTGAGGTGTTTGCCGACAGCCTGACGGGCACGCTCGGCGACTGGGTCGCGTTCGAGCATGTCCTCAATGTCACCGAACAGGGCCGCAAGGCGGCCGACCTGCTCGACATGGTCGCGACCGGCGAGACCACGCTCTGCTACTTCTCGTCGAGCTATCTCGCCGACAAGGTGCCCGAGATCGCGCTATTCGATCTGCCCTTCCTGATCCGCGACCGGGCACAGGGTCACGCGATGCTCGATGGCCCGCTGGGCCTGCTGATCATGGACAAGATGGCGGAAGCCGCTGATTTCCGAATCGTCGCCTGGTGGGACAACGGTTTCCGGCATTTCTCGAATGGGGTCCGGCCGATTCGCACACCCGAAGATTGCAGGGGCCTCAAGATCCGGACCTTGTTCAGCGCACTGCAGCAGGAAAGTTTCGCGGCGATGGGGTTCGAGCCGATACCCCTGGACGTAGCAGAGTTACCCGCCGCGTGTGTCGACGGGACTGTCGATGCCCAGGAAAACCCGCTGACCAACACGTATAATTTCGCGATCCACGAGCAGCATCGCTGGATCACGCGCTCGGGGCATTTCTTCGGACCGTGCGTCGTGCTCGCCCATAAGGCGACATGGGACGCCTGGCCCGAGGATATCCGGTCTGCGGTCGAGGATGCGCTGGTTTTAGCGACACCGGCCCAGCGCGGTTTCGCGGCGGGGGACGACGAGGAGATTACGGCTAAGCTCGAGGCCGCCGGCAACGAACTGATCGACCTCACCGAGGACGAGCGCGCAGCTTTTGTTGCCGCGGTTCAGCCGGTCGTCGCGAAGACCATAGGCCGTTTCCGCGTTGAACTTTTCGAGTATCTGCCAAAAGGCTAGGGAACAGACCGGAGGACGTGCCGGCCGTTATTCCATATCCCGGATTTCTTCGAAGGCCGGATACAGCAGGCTGTAATCGTCTTCCGCCATGCCGCGCTCGATTGCCTTATTCAGGAATCCGCTGGTCTCACGCGCATAACGCGCGTCTATGTCGAGGCTCTCAGCCAGGCGCACGGCCATCCCCAAATCCTTGTTCAGGTTATAGACCCGCGACCGGGCGTCCCATTTCTCCGACAGGATATGTTTCGGGAAGCGGGCCTCGGTGGCGTAGCTGCGGGCATTCGAGACGTTGAATACGTCGATCATGTCCGCGAGCTTGAGCCCGGCGCGCTCGGCCATCCGGCCGGCCTCGCAGGTGGTTAGGAAGACGGCATGGACCACCATATTGTGGATCAGCTTCATGGCATGGCCCGAACCGACATCGCCCAGATAGAAGAGGTTATCGGCGATGGCATCGAGCTTCGCGCGGCAGGCCTTGAACACGGCCTCGTTGCCGCCGACCATCAGGGTCA
>JABJEK010000013.1 GCA_018702955.1 Rhodospirillaceae bacterium
ACATGCGCACCCCGAATTTTCTCATGCCCGGACTGCGTCCCGCGCGCGAGGTGATGGACAGCTGGTACGACGAGTTCGTCTACATGCAGGCGAATGAAGAATGGGGCGTGCTGACCTACACCATGCACCCCTACGTGATCGGCCGCGGCTTCCGGATGTTCTCGTTCGAGAAGCTCGTCGATAAGCTGATCGCCGACGGTGCCGAATTCATGACCATGGAAGATGCGGCCAGGGTCGCGCGCGAGAAGCTCTTCTAGCGCCCCTCTCCAGCGCGATTCTCCCAGCGATAGAGAGCACCGCATAGGCTGCGTGGCGCACCGGGCCGGTAGGTCAGCATCTAGGTGTGATGGCCGCGGCACAGGGTTTGACGGGAAATTTCCGGACATTCACCCCGCGTTCCGATCAAAGTCCATGGTTATTCGGTGATGAGCGAATGGTCCGGCAGATCGTGCTCAACTTGCTATCGAACGCCACGAAATTCTCATTCGAGAAAGGCGAAGTCGTCCTCAGTGCATTGATCGATCCGGACGGGGCATGCCTGATCCAGGTGAAGGATCAGGGTATCGGGATCTCGCGCGAGCAACTCGAGAATGTCATGCAGCCTTTCGTTCAGGTCGACAGCGGTATGAACCGAAAATATGAGGGCACGGGCCTTGGGTTGGCACTCGTCAAGTCGATGGCCGACATGCACGGCGCGGAGGTGACTATCGAAAGCGGTGAGAGCGAGGGAACCCTCGTCACGGTTCGATTCCCACCCGATCGCGTTCGCCATGAATCAGTGACGCCGATCAGCAGCGCGGGTGCCGCTTCAGCCTGATCGGAAGTTCCGTTGTCGCCGTCGAGCTGGCTGACTAGGGCTTCAAAATCAGTTTTCCCAGGATCGCCCGGCTGTCCATTAACTCGTGGGCGCGACGCGCCTCCGACAACGGCAAGCGGTCGAAAATCGGCGGGGACAGCGTGCCTTCGGCGAACTCAGCCACCAGCGCGTCGAATATCTCCGCCTTCCGGTCCGGGTCTTCGTCGAAGGCGTGCAGCGAGAAGCATTGCAGACCGATGCTCAGGCCGCGTCGTGCACGAAGCCCTTCGAACAGGTCCTCGTCCGGTGCACCCGACAGCGCATTGTAGAGAATGACCAGCCCCATCGGTGCCAGCATGTCGAGATCGCGGACCAACCCCGGGCCGCCCAACTGATCGAAGCTGACATCGACGCCTCTGCCGTCCGTGATTTCGCGAATTTTCTCTACAATGTTCTCGGTCGAATAATTGACCGTCCCCAATGTGCCGAGTTCGGCTGCGAAGGCGCATTTCTCATCGGTGCTGGCGCCCGCGATCGTGGCGATACCGGCGCTGCGGCATAGATCGAGGATCGCGGTGCCCATCCCGCCGGCCGCACCGTTTACGTAGATCGTTTTCACATCCTGGGATCGCGCGACGCCGTAAAGCATGGCCCAGGCGACCAGATAGTTGGGAATGGTGACGGCGGCCTCGAGGTCGACCGTCTCGGGCAACACGGTGACGAGTTCGGTGTCCACCGCGTTGTATTCGGCGTACCGGCCGCCGCCGGTGCCGAAGACGAGCACGGGCTGGCCGACCTCGAAACCTGAAACCCCATCGCCGACCGCTTCGATATGGCCACTCATCTCGTTGCCGAGGATGGTCGGCAGCGCCGGCTTCCATTTGTAGACGCCCGTCCGCAGCAGAATATCTGGATATCCCACGCCCAGGGAATGGGCCTTCACGAGAACCTGGCCCGGTCCGGGGTCGGGCGTCGGGATGTCGACGATTTCGATGACTTCAGGCCCGCCATAGGCCTGGATCTGGACGGCTTTCATATCGGTTCTCCGTTTGGCGCCTAGAGCAGCAACAAGATGATAATCCCGGCCACCACAAGGATGATCCCGGTCAGTTCCAGGCGCAGGATTTTTTCACGAAAGATCAGGACCGAGGATGCGATGGTGAACACCAGTTCAACCTGGCCCAGGGCACGCACGAGGGCCGCGTTCTGGATCGTCATGGCGGTGAACCAGCCAATCGACGCCAACGCGCCGCTCAGCCCGACCAGCCCGGCGACGCGCCATGCCTTGATGACCCTGCGAATTTCGCCCGGGTCGCGCAAGGCCATGAATGTCGCCATGACCACGGTCTGGAACACCAGCACCACCGCGAGCGTGAAGGATGCCTGTACCAGGAAACCGTCACCGCCGAGTGAGAGCGACGCACCGCGATAGGAGACGGCGGCCACGCCGAAGAAGGCACCGGAAGCCAGCCCGATCAATGCCGGGCGCGCCAGCCAGGATTTGGCAATTCCGGCGAGGCCGGCCGGCGCGCGGGCTGCCGATATGGCGATGACGCCCACCAGGCTGACAAGAATGCCGACGGTGGCGGCCGTGGAGATGCTTTCACCCAGAAACACGAGCGCGAAGACCGCAGCCTGAACTGTTTCAGTCTTGGAGTAGGTGGTCCCGACGGCGAAGTTGCGCGCGTCGAACAGGGTCACGAGCAGCGCGGTCGCCAGGATTTGCGCCAGCCCGCCGACGGCTGCGAAGGCGAGGAAATCGTTGTTCAGGCGGGGCAACTCGAAATCGAACAGCAGCACCAGCGCCGCGAGATACAGGAGCGCGAACGGAAAACCGTATCCGAAGCGCACGAATGTGGCGCCGATCGTCCCGAGCTCACCCTTGAGATGTTTCTGCAGTGCCGATCGCACGTTCTGCAGGAATGCGGCGGCGATGGTCAGGGGTATCCAGAGAAGGGTCATGGCAATTCGTTTCGGCCCGGCGTCGGCGTGTGCAAATCCGGCGACAGGGGAGGGGGTCTATTCTTTCGGGGCATGCCCGCCATGGGCGGACTGACTGATCGCGCGTGCACCCTTGCGGGTGCGGATCACGTCCGCATCGATGGCGGGGATATCGGAGTAGGGTCGGTCACCCTTGATGGTGATCCGCTCAAGCTTTCGCCGGTTGGGGTAGTAGTCGTGGATTGCGTAATGCTGAAGCGATCGGTTGTCCCAGAAGACAAGCGTGTTGGGCATCCAGTGATGGCGGTACTGATATTCCGGGATTTCTGCCTGGTGGAACAGCAGCTCCAGCACCGCGCGGCTCTCGGCCTCGTCCATACCCTTGATCGCGATTGTGAACTGGGGGTTCACGAACAGCACCTTGCGGCCCGAGACCGGGTGTGTCCGCACGACAGGATGCACGGCCGGCGGATAACGGTCTTCAAACTGACGCAGCTTCGCGCGGCTTTCGGCGTCATCGTCGAAGAGTTGTCGGAAGGGCTTGAAGTCGTGGATTGCCTCGAGACCGGAGACGAATTTCTGCATGTGGTCGCTCAGCCCCTCATAGGCCGCGGCCATGCTGGCAAACAGGGTGTCGCCGCCATAGTCGGGCACAATGAGCGCCCGCAGCATGGTGCCGAGTGGCGGCTCGGCGCGGAATGTCTCGTCGGAATGCCAGACGTCCGTGCCCCATGGGGGATTGTCGGCATCATTGTCGAAGACGATGAGGTCTGGTGCTTCGCTGTCGCTGGGTGCAAACGGGTGAACCGTCAGTTCGCCGAACCGGCGTCCGAACGCCTTCTGCTCTTCGGTCGAGATGTCCTGGTCGCGAAACACGATCACCTGATGCTCGACGAGAGCGCCCTGGATCGCGGCAAAAGTTCTTTCATCCAGGTCGCCCGAAAGATCGACACCTGTAATTTCCGCGCCACAGGCCGCACCGACCTTGCGGATACTGATGTCCGTCGCAGGAGCTGCCTCTGTCGGCATCGTCTGGCTCATGGTGTTTCCCCGTTTCAACGTCTCCAGACTATCAGAATGTGACACGCGGTGTGTCGTGTAGAATGGTGCCCGGTACGAGCTCAATAACCAGAAAAAAGGGGGGAAACATGGCGCAAGATCACAAGATAACGCGACGGGTCGTGACGGCTATCGACGAGAACGGCAAGTCCTACATTGCGGAGGACGGGCCGACCCCCGCCTCGCGGACGGTGGATGCCCGACCGGGTTACGTCGTCAACAACATCTGGATTACCGGCGCCGCGCCGGACCTCGTGGGAGCCCCGGATGGGATCGAAGCCCATGAAGGTGTCCTGCCGCCGCCCGGGGGGACCGTGTTGCGGGTGATCGACTATCCGCCTGACCCGGAAGACCCCGAGGAGTTGGCGCGTCAGTTCGAGGGGATGTTCGGCAAGCTGTTCGAGGACGCCGGCCGGCCGGGTGGTGAGGGAGCTCATCCGGGCATGCACACCACGGAGACCGTGGATTATGCCATCGTGATCGAAGGCGAACTCACGGCGATCATGGAGAATGATGAAACGGTTCTGAAGGCAGGAGACGTGCTGATCCAGCGCGGCACCAACCATGCCTGGAGCAACAAGTCGGGCAAGCCTGCCAAGGTCGCCTTCGTCCTCATCGGCGGTCGCTGGGAGTAGCCCGCGACGGCCGGCGCTTACTGTGCGATCACCGTGTAGGTGTAGGCCGTGCCGTCACCACGCGCGGGATCGTCGGGGTCGACAAGCAACGCAAAGGTTGGCCGGTATTTGCCCTTCGCCGCGCCGGTGGTGAACTGAACCTGCATGATGGCGCCGCCGATCCGCGCGCCGGCCCGTTCGGAATAAACGCCGGTCGGCTGGGACAGCAGCGGTGTGTTGCCCTCGACCAGTGATCGCACATCGAAGCTTGAGTCGCCGCCGGGCGCACTGGTGATGACGCCGCCGATGATCTGGTCGGCGCGCGGGTCGAGTTTGCCGTCGCCGTTGCTGTCATGAACGATCAGCCCGCTGTCGTAGCGCGACATGCTCGCCGGCACATCGAAGGCCATGCCCCGTAGCTGCGCCGCAGAGAGCACACCCGCGCCCGCGATCCCGGTGCGAGAGTCCCGAATTTGCTGGGCTGTACCGGTAGGTTTTTCAAACAGCAGGAAGGTCAGGGGCACACTGCCCGCCGCCTGACCGACCGTCTCGCCGGGCGCCACACGCTGCCAGTTATGGTTGCGTCCCTGATGCAGGAAATTATTCGGGTGGATCTGTGGCCGTGGCGCGTCCCAGAAGTCGACCTCGGCCTGGCCACTGGCGAGGATTTTTCCGTCTCGGTCCACGACCCGCACGGCGACCGTGCCGTGCTCACCGCCGTTCGAAAATGCGATGGTGGATAGCCCTATATGGAATGTCTTCAGACCAATGTTGGGGATTGGGTCGAGCTGCTGGACCGTCGCACGGGGCAGCAATTTCTCCGCGGGCAATCCGTCGGGCGAAATTGCACTGATGACGAAAATATTCGGGTTTTCACCCTGGACGGACTGATAGCCAAGTCTCTTGTCGGAAAGCCCATGCTGCGGGGTGCCTGACACCATGTGCACCGCGCGCGCGTCCATCGCGATGGATGAGTCGCGGGCAAAGCCGCCGACCATCTCGACCTCGATGTGACCACCCGCCGGTATGCCGAACCCGGGAACTTCCGGGTTGTAGAACTCGATGCCTTCGGCCCCGGGTTTCTGCAGATAGACGTTGAGCGCGCTATAGCCGCCCTTGACCAGCCCAGCTGAATTCAGGGGCGAGTTGACGAGCTTGGCGACGATGCCGTCGGCGCTGGCGACGCTGGCGGATGCGAGGAACGTCGCGCCGGCGACAGCGGCTGTGGTTTTCAGGATGCGGCGCATGTTTCGGGTTCCCGGACAACTGAGTAGGTGTCACGGGAATAACATCGCCGAGGACCGGGTCGAAGGCCTGAGCGTTGTTCTAACCGGATTGTGATCGTCGGTGAGCAGCGCGGGAAGCGCCCAACGCGTGTCAGGCGACGGCATTCCCGGATTGGAGCCTGGATTCGGACATCGCCAATGGCAATCGGACAGTGGCGCAAGTTCCGCCAGCCGGATTGGGGCTGAACACCAGAGAGCCGTTCATGACGTCACACAGTCTTTTGGTGATGTGCAGTCCGAGACCGAAGCCCTCGATCTCACCGTCTGCCGGATTTTCTCCGCGTACGAAGGGTTTGCCCAGGCCTGCAAGAACATTCAGCGGCATTCCCGGTCCATCGTCCCGAACTTCGATGAGACAATCGGAATGACTACCCTTGGTAGAGATATTGACCGTGATCGTGCCATCGACAGGGCCGTATTTGGAGGCATTCGAAATCAGGTTGGTAAGAATCTGGCGGAGCGACGTGTGGTCGGCGAGTACCGAAACAGAATCCTCATGCTCGGCGAATGTGAGCGTCTGGGATTTTGCCGCGACAGTTCCGGAAAAGGAGCGAACGATTTCGTCGATCTTCGCATTCAGCTCGATCGATTCCAGCACCAGACCTTCGGTGAACGATGATTGTTCATAGCGGATCAGGTTGTCGACCAGCCGGCACAGATGTTCCCCGCTCTGGCGAATGATGTCGAGGAAGCCCGTGTGGCGAATACCCATGTCGTCATTCACGAGTTCAGTCTGCATCAGTTCGGCGAAGCCCATAATGTGACCGAGCGGCGTGCGCAACTCATGCGCCAGATTGGAAATCAGTAGTTCGGGTTCGCGTTCGTTCGTAACCGCGGCCTGCGACTGGGCTTCCAGCTTAGCCTGCTTGGTTTCGTTTTGCAGGATTCCGACCGCCAGCGTTGCGAGCTGCCGGAGAGTCCTGAGATCCTCGTCGGATATGTCTCTGGGTTCGGAATCGATGACACACAGAGTGCCAATCGGGTGTCCGTTCTGCGTAATCAGGGGCGCGCCGGCATAGAAGCGGATATTCGGATCACCCGTAACCAGAGGGTTGTCTGAAAACCGTTCGTCTTTGGTAGCATTGGTCACCACCATCGTCTCGCGATCCAGGATCGCATGGGCACAGAATGCGTACTCTCGCGGCGTCTCCGAGGCATCAAGTCCCCATTTGGCCTTGAACCACTGACGCTCGGCATCGACCAGTGAGACGAGGGCGATCGATGTGCCGATTGTTCTGGATGCGATCTGAGTGATCATCTCCAGTTGGTGATTGATACGGGTGTCGAGAATTTCCAGGGAATGCAGTTCTTCGAGACGTTCCGGCTCATTTGGCGGAAGTGGCGCACCCATTCTCGTACATCTCCATACAGTGGTGTTTCTCTATCGGGTAAGCACTCGGATTAGAGAATACAAATGTATGGTTACGAAAAGATTAAAGTCACACCTTGGTCGTTAACGTTCGTCGATTTCTAGGCGTCGAAGAACGCAAACGTCCGGATCTCGATGCTCTCGCGCGGCGGCGCGTTCGCCGGGCTCGTCGGGTCGGCAAACGATGTGTGGGGCGTGAAGCGCCCGTCAAGGCTGGTATCTGAATCATAGACCTTGAACACCAGCGCCTCGTCCCGGGTCATCTGCGGGAAGTAATACCATTCCTGACCGGGGCTGAACGCCAGACGATAGGTCTCGCCGACCCGGTGCGGATAGCGCCGCTCGGCGGTAATCAGATCCTCCGCGCGGAATGTACGCGCGTCGCAGATGGTCAGCGGGTCCCGCTCGATTGGTTTCCGGATCGCCCGCCAAACCTGAATAATCGCGAAACGGCGTGACAGCAGGTCGTCGGCCTCGTCGGGGAATATCTCCCGCACCCGGCGGGGGCCGGAGTTCTCGGTGTAGTCGTTATGCGCCGAATGGACAGGCTCGCGGACGAGCTTCTCCTTCCGCGTGTCGTCGTCGCTGGACCGGATCGTGTGATCGAAGACTTCGACCCGAGATGCGCCGCTCATCTCGGCGACCAGCTTGCAGGCTTCGGGGTAGTAGACGCTGGTCAACTGTTCCTTGTCGAAGAAGTCGGTCACCGCGGTGGGGTGATCGACGAACACGAACCCGTTTCGGTCGAGCGAGAACTCGTCGCGCGTCAGACGCCCGTTGCGGATGTCGCGCGGGTGCATCTCGTATGTCCCAGTCACGACCCGGGACATATCGCCGGCGGGCATGGTCTGGTTGACCAGTTTTTCGCCGGTGTCGACGGCATAGACCAGGTCGGCCTGAACAGTTTCAAGTGCGTCGGACATTGATATCTCTCTTGCAGGTCTCGGGTGGGCGTCAGCGGTCTGTCTTTGCGATTTCCTGGGCTTTGGCGATGGCTTCCTCGGGCGGCGCTGACCCCGGCGGGTGCAGGAAGGGCATTGTGAACTTGTCGGTGATTTTCGTGTAGCCGCCGTTGCCGGCCATGCGGCCCAGCGCATCGAGTGCTTCCGGATCCACATGGAGGCGGTCATTCACCACCTCGTCGTCCATGTGGAAATGCACGACTTCGCCGAAGATCACGTAATAGGGCAGGGTGCCCATCTCGTGAATGTCGATCAGTTTGCTTTCGAGTGCCACCCGGCAGTCGGTGATGCGCGGAGGTTTCACCAATTTCGACGGCGCGGTGTTGAAACCCGCGATCTCCATCTCATTGACGTCACTGTCATAGTCGAGCGCGCAGGCATTCATCCGGTTGCGCAGCTCGTAATCCACGATGTGCACGACCATTTCGGGGTGGTGGCGCAGATTGGCGACCGTGTCCTTGAGTTCACCCGTGCTGCCGCCGGATTTGGGGCCGGTTTTTGGGCTGCAGGCGATCATGAACATGGGCGGTGACACGCCGATGCAGTTGAAGAAGCTGAATGGTGCAGCGTTGGGCCCGTCCGGCCCCAGCGTGACAGTCAGCGCGATGGGGCGCGGGATGATCGCGCCACTCATCAACTTATACTGGTCCTCGACGGCCAGATCCGCAGCGGTGAATTCCGCCATCGTTGTTCCCCCTTGATCACATAAATTGTTGCTCGGAGCAGGCTAACCCGTCCCACGACGAAAGCAAATTGTCCCTGTTCGCAGGGTGACCCGCGCCCTAGCTGACCTGCGCACGGCAGCGGCGCCAGACCTCGATCGTTGCGTCGGCACCCGGCGCGACGACCCGGTGCATCGTGTCGTCGTCCACGAGGACCATATCGACGTCTGCGCCCGAGCTCGGCTCTCCAGACGGTGCGACATATCGCGAGGCGTGTCGGTCATAGGCGCCGGTAGTCCGGTTGCCGCCCGGCGTCGTGATGCTTGTCCCCTGGATTTCCATCCGCCCGAAGTCTGGATTGCACCAGTTGCCATCGATGGCGTCGGCGCGGGCCGGCGTGGCTGACAGGAACAGGAGCGTGGCGAGGGCAGTTGTGACTATCTTCAAATGCATGTGTTGTCGCCTTCTACCGCCCCGTGAACTTCGCCGGGCGGCCTTCGGTCGCCGCCGCGATGCCTTCATCCACATCATGGCTCCACTCGAGCGCGTACCGCAAAGTGTCCGACATCTCGCGGGCCGCACGGAAGCCGGGTTCCTGCCGGGCGCGGGCGATGCGCTTGGCCCCGCGCGTCGCCAGTGGCCCGTTCGCCCCGATGGCCTGCGCGAGTTCGGTGGCGGCCGCGAGTACGCCGCCCTTCGGGTGGAGATGGTTCACGAAGCCGATGCGGGCCATCTCCGTGGCGTCGATCTGCCTGCCTGACGCGATGAGCTCGATGGCATGGCCGTGGCCTACCGCCATGGGCAGACGATGTGGCGCGCCCGCACCGGGGA
>JABJEK010000129.1 GCA_018702955.1 Rhodospirillaceae bacterium
CCTTGTTGAAGATCCAGTCGAGGGTCTCAAAGGCCATGCCGGCAGCGTCGCCGCCCGCATACCCGTCCCAACTGCCGTCATTCAGGCAGCGTTCCATCATGCCGGTGCGCAGCACGACATAGTCGCCCTTGCGTACTTCAACGCCCTGATCTTCACAGGCTTCGTCGAGATCCTTACAGGTGATCGGATAACCGTCTTCGAGGCATTCAACGCCTTTGACGCGCGGAATATCGAGGAACACGCCACGACCGGTCATCTTGTCCTTGGTCTTCTCGATGCCGGCCTTCTGGGCACCGGCCGAAGTCACTTCTCGACATTCGTAACCGTTCCACATGTGGTCCCAATAGAAGACATGGCCGAGCCCGTCCCACTGGGTGCCGCACTGGAGCGGCATCATGACCAGATCATCGGCGCCGCGGATGCCGCGGCTGTCGAGTGTTCCTGCCCAGGCATCCGTGCCCGTGCGGGTCATCATGTGGATCGGGTTGAAGCGGCCCATGGCGGGGTAGGGGGTCTTGGCGCCCTGGGGGCCGAACTGGTCATAGTTCAGGCCCATGGACATGACCTTGCCCTTTTTGACCAACCCTGCGGCACCAATAACGTCGTCTTCAGTGGTGTAGTTGAGTGTGCCGATTTCGTCATCGGGTCCCCACTTGCCCCAGTTCTTGTACTTCTCCGCGTACTCAGCGAGGACTTCGTGCGTCACGCGCATATCGCTATTTTTATTGGCCATCGTCGTTTTTCCTTCTGGCGTATCGATTGGGCTATTTGACAGTTCGCAGCATTTCCACCGGGTTCGCCGCGACAGCAATCGGTGGGCCACAAAACATTTGGGCGAGCATTGGGACGAGATAGTCCAGCGCTTGATCGGGGTCCGAGGGGTCGCATGCGTCCTCGGTCAGAATTTGAATGCGGCCCGGTTTTGCGAGGGTGTAGACCATCGCACCCAGCAGCATGTGGAACCGCCAATGCAGGTCATGCGCGGGCAGGTCCGGCAGCGCATTGCCGAGCGCTTCGAGGAAGCGTCCGCTCGAATCGTTGAAATGGATGGCATAGAGCTCGCGGGTCTGCTCGCTGCTTTCGGCGAGCATCCGGGCGCGCAGGCGCGCGAACGGGGCGCCGCCGTGGCGTCCACGCATACCAGGCTCGAGGAATGCCGAAATGATTTGCTCCAGCAGCGGCGGGCGCCCCGGCGCTGCCCGGCAGTCTGCAAGCAGCGTCTCGCGTTCCTCTGCCATGCCGGTCGCGTGGCGCTCGAACACCGCGTCGAGCAGGTTTTTCTTGGTTCCGAAATGATAGTTGGCGGCAGCCGAGTTCGCGCCGGCCTCCGCAGTGATCGTGCGCAGGGAGACCCCATTGATGCCATGCTCGGAAAACAGCCGCTCGGCGGCGTCGAGTATCCGTTGGCGCGTGGCCCCGCCCCGTGTCTCCGGTGCGACACCAGCATCTTCGACTGGAAGTGCCGTCACTGTTCCTCCCTGCCGTCCGTTGACCGGACGATCAGGAAGGATATTCAATCAAGCGTTTGATTGAGTCAAACGCTTGTCAGCGACCATGTGAGTAGTTTCAGTCGGTCTTGCCGCCCAGCACATCGGCTGCCCAGTCAGTCATATACTCCACGGCAAGGGCACCATGATCGACCTGGCAGTGCTCGACACCTCCGTCGTCGGCGGTGAACACCTTGAGCTCCGCCCGCGGGCTCTTGACGGCCTCCCGGATGGTCTTCTGCGCCATTTCCAACGGGATTTGCCGGTCGCCTTCACCATGCACCACCAGCAGCGGACATTCGATATTGGGCACCGCTTCCTCGAGATTCATGCGGTCCACGACTTCGAGTATCTCCTCGGCTGAATTGGTGCCGAAGACCCAGTTCATGTGCTCTTCCCAGTGGGAAACCGACAATTTGGTGCCCGTCCCGTCCAGGCGTCCGCGGGTGATCTTGCCGTAATCGTTGATGCCGCCCCAGGCGATCGCGCATTTCAGGCGATGCTCGAAGCCGGCTGCGCGTGGCACGTAATAGCCGCCCAGGCTGATGCCGGCCATGCCGATTCGGTCCGAATCGACGTCGTCGCGGGTCTCAAGATAGTCGACGGCTGCCCCGGCAGGCACTTCGGTTTCCGGAAACAGCTTGAGATCGCGCAGGCGCAGGGCCTCGCCGACTCCCGGGTGATCAATCATCAGCGTGGAAATGCCGCGCGCGGCATACGCACGTGCCAAGCCGGCGAGATACAGGAACTCCTTCATCACATCCAGACCGTCGAAATGGACGATGCACGGCGCCGGGCCGTCTCCGACCACCGCCTTGGGGTTTGCCGGGAAGAAAAGGCAGGGCAAGCTGGTGTCAACGCCGTCATGGGAGTAGGGCACCTCGACCCATTCGACCGGGCCGTTTTCCCTTTCCACACCCTTGCGGAACATCTCGAGCATGCGTTTGTAAGTTTCGATCCGGATGGGAGCTTCGGATTTACACATACGCTCTGCGGTCATGTAGTAGACGGCCGCACGCTTGTATTTAGCGCTGGCGCTGAGCCGGCGGCCGGCGCTGTCGTCCGCATCGGCCAGACGCTCGCTGCGCTCTGCGAGCATCATCCAGCGCGCGTGCCATGCGTCATTTGCGGCGTCGTCATTGGCCGCCGCGACGGGCTTGAGGGGTTCGAGGGCTTCGTGCACTTCCGAGAGCACGGCGCCGGCGTTGATGGCCATGACGGCGGCCATCGACCACGGGTAATTGTCGGGGAAATATTCGAACATCATGACATGGCACTCCCTTGAGATTGCACCGGGGTCTTCTGCCCCGTGATGGGTTGATTGCTAGGCTGCGGAAAGTTCCGACATCACCTTGTAGAGATCGGCCTGGGCCTCGAAGCCGATGCCCGGGCGGTTGGGGTCGAGCTTGAGGTAGCCGTCGATAATTTCTGCGTCGTCGGCGAAGCCGGAGAACATCCCGAAGGTGTTGGGATAGGATTCGCACAGCAGCATGCCCAGACCGGCGGCGATGTGCAGGGACATCTGGTTGCCACCATGGGGCATGACCGAATTGCCGGCGCCCCAGCCCTGGGCATTCAGCATTTCGACAGTGCGCGCGACCGCGACCACGCCATAGCTCTGTGGCGGGTCGATCTGCAGGACATCGTGATTCTGGCGCATGCCGCCAAACGTGACGAGGTTTTGCATGTCCTGTTGAGAAAACAGGTTCTCGCCGGTCGCCAGTGGTGGCTCGTAGATATCGGCGAGTTCGGCCATGAGCGCGAAGTCGAGCGGGTCTGTCGGCTCCTCGTACCAGCGTAGTTTGTAGGGCGACAGTGCGTTTGCGTAAGCACGGGCTCCATCGTCTGTGAGTCCACAGTTGGCGTCGACAGCCAGGTTCCAGCCGTCGTTGCCGACCAACGCCAGAACGGCCTCAAGCCGCTCCATATCTTCCGAGACAGACGCACCGCCCACCTTCATCTTGAGCTGGGTGTAGCCCATATCTAGATAGCCGCGCATCTCGTCGAGAAGCTCGGGGATGCCCTTGCCGGGCGCGTACCAGCCGCCGCCCACATAGACGAACATGTCGGGTTTTGCGCCGCCGGGATTGTAGCGATCGGCGATGGATTGATAGGTCGGTTTCTCTTCGATTTTCGCGATCGCGTCCCAGACCGCGACCTCGATCGTGCCGATTCCCACCGAGCGGTCTGAATGTCCGCCGGGTTTCTCGCCCTGCATCATGGCCGCCAGGATGGCTTCCGGGTCCAGATTATTCCGCGCCTCGTCGACCAGACTGTCCGGGTCCGAGTCCAGGATGCGCGGGATAAACCGCGCACGCATCTGCGCTCCGCAGGCATAGCGCCCTGTCGAATTGAAGGCATACCCGACCACCGGTTTGCCGTCGCGGATCACGTCGGTGATCACGGCGACAATGGAGGTGGTCATCTGGCTGAAATCGAACACTGCGTTACGCAGGTTGGAGTTCAGGGGGATCGCGGTCTCGCGGATGTCGGTGATTTGCATGACTACTTTCTTACGATGCTCTGGAGCCCAACGCCAAACACTCATCGTCATGCGCGGACTTGATCCGCGCATCTTGGGCTCGGTCGGACAGAGATGCCCGGGTCGAGCCCGGGCATGACGGAATGACTATTCTGTTGGAGACGAGTACCGCTCCTTAACTTCGCGGCGCAGGACCTTGCCCACCGCACTGCGCGGCAGATCGTCGACCAGATGCACCGACTTGGGCGCCTTCACGGAGCCGAGCTGTTCCTTGGCGTGGGCAATGATGTCATCGGCGCTGGCCGTCGCACCCTCGCGCAGCTGCACCGCCGCTTCGACCCGTTCGCCCCAATGGTCGTCGTCCGCACCGAACACAACGCATTCATAGACATCGGGATGGCGCACAAGCGCACCCTCCACGTCGGTCGGGTAGACATTGAAGCCGCCCGAGATGATCACGTCGCGCAGCCGGTCTTTCAGGAAAAGATAGCCACGCTCGTCGATCAGGCCGCCGTCGCCGGTCAGCAACCAGCCGTCGCGAAATGCCGCTTCGGTCGCGGCGGGGTTCTTGTAGTAACCGGTCATGGTCAGGCCGCCGCGCACGACAACCTCGCCGGTCTCACCCGGCGGCAGGATGTTGCCCTCCGGGTCCATGATCTCGACCCGCATCAGGGGTGTGGCGCGGCCGACCGAGCCGTTGTTGGCGTCCATCTCCAGTTCGGCCGCCGTCATGGTCGTGCAGACCGAGGAGGCCTCGGTCTGGCCATACAAGGTTTCGAGCGCGCGCGGGAACACTTGCTGGGCTTCGCGCACCTTTTCCGGCGGCATGGGGGCGGCGCCGTAGATTAGGTGGCGCAGGTTCGGAAATGTGCGCCGCTCGATATCCGGGTCAGCTATCGTCTTGTAGATCATGGTCGGCGGCATGAAGATCGTGCTGACTTCGCGCTTTTCGAAGGCGTGCAGGATGCGGTCTGGGTCCGGTGTCGGAAGAACAATGTTGCGCCCGCCCACGGCGAAAATCGGCAGCATCAGGATGAACGCCGCGTGGCTCACCGGGGCCGCCGCCACCTGGATATCGTTGGTGTTCAAGCCGAACACCGACAGAACGGTGCCGATCAATGTCGTCCCCGTTCGGTAGGGCTGTATGACCGCCTTGGGCAGGCCGGTCGAACCGCCGGTGAACTTGATCGCCTGTGCATCCGTGTTCGGGTCGAGCAGATGGCGTTCGGGCCGCTTTCCTCGATACGCATCGATCAGCCCATCGACGGTATCGTCGGCATGGGACCGGCCGTCCGGTCCGGAAACGATGAATGGCGTATCGCCGATATCGAAGGCATCGCGAGCCGCATCGTCGGCGATCATCAGATCCGGCTCGACCAGATCCATCAGGGCGGTGTTCTCCGCCTTGCCCGAGCGCGGATTTACAGCCACCCAGATGTGCCCGGCCAGATGGGTGGCAAGGATGCCGATCACATGCTGCAGATTGTTGAAGCCGCACGCGCCCACCTTGGCCTGTGGCGCAGGCAGGCGCTCCTGAAGTGCGGCGGCGACCGCCTCGACCCGCGCGACGAGTTCCCGATAGGTCAGCTGCGTCGTGTCGTCCTCGAGCGCAATCCCATCGGGATTGATCTGTCGGCCGCGATAGAGTGTGTCGATAGGAAGCATCGGCGGGGTCCGGGAATCATCACGTTGAAACGGCTATCCACACCGGTGGGCAGTTGCGTAGCATGGCAGCCTAATGATTGGTGACCCATCCGCAAACCGGATCGGAGTCGGCGGTCTCATATTCTGGGAGGAAAACATGGCGAAGACTATCGAACATCTGCACTGGCCCGATGCGCCCGACATCTGGATGCCTTACGCCCCGGCGATCAAGGTGACCGGTGGCACCACTGTGTATCTGGCCGGCGTCACGGCGGCGCCCGTCTATCACAGCCACCCGCATATTCCCGAAGAGTTCGAAGGCATGCCCGACGACATGGACGGGCAGGCGCGCGCGGTGCTGGAAAACCTCAAGAAGGGTCTCGATGCCGTCGGCGCGACCTTCGACGACATCGTCACCGCCGACCGGTTCCTGACAGATATGGAACAGCAGGACGATCTCAACCGCGTCTGGGCCGAGTATTTCGGCGACGCCAAGCCAGCCACGACGACCGTGCAGATCGTGCGCCTCGCGACCGACCCGCGCTGCATCCTCGAGGTCAACGCGATCGCGGTGATCGACTAAGCCAGCTATCCGCGGCGCTGCGGCGCGTCGCGATACTTTCGGATCAGCTCGTCGGGGTCGAGCGAGTCCACCTGACGCAGCTTGGGGAATAGCCAGGCGAAGCTGACCGCGACCGTCACCGTCGCCGCCCCGCCGACGACAACGGCGGGGACGGTGCCCCACCAGTGGGCGGTGACACCGGATTCGAACTCGCCCAGTTCGTTGGACGCGCCGATGAACACGGCCGTGACCGCGCTGACTCGGCCGCGCATCTCGTCGGGCGTGATGATCTGCACCAGGTTCTGGCGCACGAAGACGCTGACGGAATCGGCCAGCCCCATCACGATCAAGGCCACGGCCGACAGCCAGAAGATTTCCGACACACCGAACACGATCACGCCGAGCCCGAAGGTGCCTACTGCGACCAGCAGCTTGACCCCGGCGCGCCGGGTCACCGGGTGCTGGGTCATGTAGAGCGCGCCGATGAACGACCCGAGCGTGAAGGCCGAGCGCAGCAGGCCGAACCCGTCCGCGCCCACGTCGAGGATATCCTTGGCGTAGACCGGCAGCAGGGCGATGGCGCCGCCGAACAGCACCGCGAACAAATCGAGACCGATGGCCCCGAGGATCACCTGCCGCGAGGCGATGAACTTGAATCCGCCGAGAATGTTGCTGATTGTGATGGGTGCGGAGCTGACGATCTGCACCGGTTTGCGCACCATCCCGGCCAGCATCGTCGCCAGCACGAACACGCAGACCGCGAGTACATAGACGAAGAACTCGTCCTGACCGCGCGCTGCACCGAACGCGATGAGCAGTCCCGAAATGGTTGGCCCGATGATCCGCGCCATCTGGAATCCGGTGGCCGACCATGCAATGGCGTTGGCGAGATCATCCTTGGGCACAAGATTGGGCACGATGGCCATCTGCGCGGGTGCCTGGAACGCGCGTGCCACGCCGAACAGCACAAGAATCGCGAGGATCAATCGGAAGTCGATGCCGCCGGACCAGGTGCCCCACAGCAATGCGGCCGCGCAGACGGTCTGCAGGGCCACGCAGGCGAAGATGATCCGCATCCGAGGCAACCTGTCAGCGGCGACGCCCGAGACCAGAAATAGAAGCGCGAACGGCGCGAACTGGGCGAACCCGATCAGGCCGAGATTTAGCTCGCTTGAGGTCAGTCGATAGACCTGCCAGCCGACCGTGGTGACCAGCATCTCCGTCGCCAGGATGCCCGACACACGGGTGGCCCAGAAGTAGCGGAAATCGCGGTGCCGGAATGCGCGCGCGCCGGTAAGCGCACTGCGTGGCGGTGGGGAGTCGGTCGTGGACATGGGCCCCGAGGGGAAGGGTTAAGCCGGACTGCGGCCAAGTACCAATCCTACTACCGGGGTGGGTTTCACGTGTCAAAGCGACGCCGCGATGGCTATCCTCGTGGCTCTTCATCTTATCCCGATCACGCGAGCGCAACATGACCGCCAAACGCATCTCTCCCGATCAACTCCGCAGCCGGCGCTGGCTCGATGGCGAGACCATGCGCGCCTTCAGCCATCGTGGCCGCCTGCGCCAGCTCGGCTTCAGCCCGGATGATTTCGACGGCAAGCCGGTCATCGGCATCGTCAACACCTGGTCGGATCTGAACACCTGCCACGGCCATTTCCCCGAGCGCGCCGAGCAGATCAAGCGCGGCGTGCTCCAAGCGGGCGGTTTCCCCGTCGAGATGCCGGCGATCACGCTCGGCGAGATCCTGATGAAGCCGACCACCATGCTCTATCGCAACCTGCTGGCGATGGAGACGGAGGAACTCATCCGTTCCTACCCGGTCGACGGCGTGGTGCTGATGGGCGGCTGCGACAAGACCACGCCGGCGCTCATCATGGGGGCCATCTCGGCCGGCGTACCGCTGATCTACATGCCCGCCGGCACGATGCTGCGCGGCTTCTGGAACGGCGAGACCCTGGGCAGCGGCACCGACCATTGGAAATATTACGCCGAGTATCGCGCGGGCAATGTGGACGCGTCGGTGGTGGACGAGGTGCTGGCCGGCGCGTCGCGCTCGTCGGGCACTTGCATGACCATGGGTACCGCGGCGACGATGATGTCGATCACTGAGGCGCTCGGCCTGACCATGCCGGGTGCGTCCTCGATCCCCGCGCCGGATTCCAATCACGGTGTGATGGCCGCCGCGACCGGACGGCGCATCGTCGACATGGTCTGGGAGGACCTGAAACCTGAAGACATCCTGACCGCGGCCTCTTTCGACAACGCCATTACGGTCGATATGGCGATCGGCGGCTCGACCAACGCGATCATTCATCTGGTGGCGATGGCCGGGCGGGCCCATATCGATATTCCGCTGTCGCGCTTCGACGAGATATCCAAACGGACCCCCTGGCTCGCCAACATCCGGCCGTCGGGCAAGTTCCTGATGGAGGACTTCTATTATGCGGGCGGGCTGCGCGCGCTGATGCGTGAGCTGGGCGACCTGCTCGACGGCGATGCGGCGACGGTCTCCGGCCGGCCGCTGGGTGAGTCCTATGCCGAAGCACCGCTGCACAATGACGACGTCATCCGCCGCCGCGACAACGCGTTGAGCGCGGATGGCGGCACGGTGGTCCTGTCCGGCTCGCTGGCGCCGGATGGTGCTGTGATCAAGCAATCCGCCGCCGACCCGTCGCTGCTGAAACACACCGGCCCGGCCGTGGTCTTCGTCGACCGGGCCGACCTCGATGCGCGCATCGACGATCCGGATCTGGTCGTCACGGCAGATTCGGTGCTCGTGCTCCAGAATGCCGGGCCCGTGGGCGCGCCGGGCATGCCCGAATGGGGCCAGCTGCCGATCCCGAAGAAACTGCTCGAAGCCGGCGTGCGCGACATGGTGCGCATCTCCGATGCCCGCATGTCGGGCACCAGCTACGGCACCTGTGTCTTGCACGTCGCACCCGAGGCCCATGTCGGCGGGCCGCTGGCGCTGGTCCGCGACGGGGACATGATCACGCTGGACGTGGAGGGCCGCCGGATCGATCTGGATGTGAGCCCGGAAGAACTCGCCCAGCGCCGGGCCGACTGGACGCCGCGCAAGAAGATCCCCGAGCGCGGCTACGTGTCCATGTATGCCGAGCACGTCACCCAGGCGAACCGGGGCTGCGACTTCGACTTCCTCCACGCCGGTGCGGCGATCCCGGAGCCGGAGATTTTCTAGGCCTCCAGGTGACCGGCTAGCGGCCTTCGAACAGGGGCTTTAGTTGGTTGTCGTCCAGATGGTCGCCGAGCTTCGTCATCTCGGCTGCCACCGCCGGATCGCTGACCAGCGTCTGCATGGCGACCTGTCCGAGCACTTCGAACGCCGCGGAAAACGCTACTTCGCCTTCGAACTTGAACGCATCGAGAGACTCTTCCCGGCAGCGCACGGTCAGAAGGTCTGCGAAAAGGCCGGCTGCACGTTTGGTTTCGGCGTTTCGCCGCTCATCCGATATCCCGGCCATATTCTTCACGCCGGGGTGCACGGTGATTGCGGCGACGATCCAGCGGACCAGGTCCACGCGCTCCGTCTCGGTCGTCGCGCGCACCAGGCATCGCGAGAGGTCGTCGGTGAACGGGCCTGCGTGAGACGGGTTTGGTGCCGCCATCAAGGCGGCAGTCACCATCGTTAGAACGGCTATGGTTTTGCGCATCATGGCTCCTCTCCCAAACGCCTGTCCGCGAAGTCTATCGCGCACGGCAACGGTGGTGAAGTCGGGTCAGGGAATACGGGGATACGCTGTGATCGAACTGGTGCCGCCGGAGTGAATTGAACACTCGACCTCGCCATTACCAATGGCGCGCTCTACCCCTGAGCTACGGCGGCACGATGGTCGAAAAGCGCGCGGGTTATGCCATGGGTATTCCCGTGCAGCAAGGCCATGGTTGGCGCGCGAAACGAGGCGTGCAAAAATCCGCCCGCTTTCAGATTGCGATCCCCATTGAGGCAACCGCTTTGTTCGACCGTTTTCGCAAGGAACTCCAGCGCCACCGCCAGCGGCCTTTTCTTGAGGCCGTCGCCGCAGCTTGTGCTTTGGTCGCCACCGCCGACGGTGAGGTGAGCTTCTCCGAACGCGCGCGCCTCGACGCGGTGGTCGAGAGCCTGTCGGAACTGCGCCTGTTCGATCCCCATGAGGTGGTCGATGCATTCGATGAGCATGTCGCCGTGCTGGCGGATGATCCGGACGGCGGCCACAACCGGATGCTGAAAACGATTACGTCCGGCACGAAGAACGAGGGCGCGGCCGACCTGTTGTTGCGGATCGGTGTTGCCATGAGCCTCGCTGACGGGCGCGACAGCGCCGATGAACACAAGGTCATCGATCAGATTTGTGCCGCCCTCGGCCTCGCACCCGAGGCGGCATCGGCCGCCTTCGACGCGCTCGCCGAGTAACTGCAAGACGCAATCACAGGACCTAATGCAACGGAGGGCCGCCATGCTCAATCTCGTGAACCCCGAAACGCTGCCCGCCCCGGCCAGCAACTACAGTCATATCGTCGAAGTACCCGAGGGCACACGGCTGGTGTTCCTGTCGGGGCAGGTTGGCCTCGATACGGATGGCAATTGCGCGGATGACTTCGCGGGTCAGTGCGATCAGGTGTTCCGCAATATCAAGGCCGCACTCGCCGCCATGGATATGCAGATGTCCGATCTGGTGCGCCTCAATGCCTATCTGACCGACGCCGGTGACGTCGGCGGCTTCCGGGATATTCGCGACAGCTGGATGGAGGGTCATGCGGCTGCATCCACCCTGGTGATGGTGCCCGCGTTGGCGGCGCCGAACTGGAAGGTCGAAATCGAAGTCGTTGCGTCCCACAGCGAATAGGCGCGCGCCCCGATGACCGATGAGACGCCCGAGAGGGAGGGTAAAACCTCCCCGAAGAAGACCGGCCAGGCCGAAAGCGAGCGCGCCCGCGAGGTCCGCCAGGCGGCGGCGCTTCGCGAGAACCTGCACAAGCGCAACGCCCAGCGCCGGGAGCGCAAATCGGTAGCGCCCGACTCCGCGCCGGATGTCGATGGCAGCTAGGTCATTAACTCACTGAATATAAACATATAATTGTTATCCACCGGGTACGCTTGAGGGGCCGTGGGCCATCGGCTACAAGGCGATAACAGGTCTTTTTACGTCCGTGGGGTTCGTTTCATGCCGATCATGCCCGATAGCTGGATCCGCCAGATGTCTCAGGACAACGGCATGATCGAGCCTTTCGTCGACGAGCAGACACGCGAAGGGGTCATTTCCTATGGCCTGTCGTCCTACGGGTATGACGCTCGGGTGTCGGGCGAGTTCAAGATTTTCACCAACGTTCATTCGGTTACGGTCGACCCGAAGAATTTCGATGAAGAGAGTTTCGTGGACCGGGAGACCGATGTCTGCGTCATCCCGCCGAACTCCTTCGCGCTGGCCCGCACGGTCGAATATTTCCGCATCCCGCGCGACACCCTGGTGATCTGCCTCGGCAAGTCCACCTATGCGCGCTGCGGCATCATCGTGAATGTCACCCCGCTGGAGCCCGAGTGGGAGGGTCACGTGACCCTGGAGTTTTCCAACACCACGCCGCTGCCTGCGAAGATCTACGCCAACGAGGGCGCGTGCCAGTTCCTGTTCCTCAAAGGCGAGGGCGAACCCGAAGTGTCCTACGCGGACCGCAAGGGCAAATACATGCATCAGCGCGGCATCACGGTGCCCAAGCTCTGATGATGGCGGGCTGCATCTCACCCGACGACACGCAATTGCCGCATTCACCGACTATCCGGCGATCCTCCTGCAACCGCATCCGGTAAAGAAACACGATGGACAAGATCAGGATTCGGGGTGGCCAGACGCTGAACGGCGTCATTCGGATTGGCGGCGCCAAGAACGCGGCCCTGCCGCTGATGGCCGCGAGCCTGCTGACCGACGAAGCGCTGGTGCTGTCGAACGTGCCCCATCTGGCCGACATCACCACCATGGCGAACCTGCTGGGCCAGCATGGCGTGCTGGTGTCCCTCGAAGGACAGGCGGGGAATGGCGGCCATGTGGGCCGGGTCATGTCCCTGACGGCCGGCGAAATCACGAGTACCACCGCGCCTTATGATCTGGTGCGCCGGATGCGCGCTTCCGTGCTTGTGCTGGGGCCGATCGTGGCCCGCGAGGGCGTGGCGACCGTGTCCCTGCCGGGCGGCTGCGCCATCGGCACTCGACCCGTCGATATCCACCTGTCGGGGCTGGAGGCGCTGGGGGCCGAGATCGAGGTCGAGGCCGGCTACATCCGCGCCAGCGCGCCAAAGGGGCTGCGCGGCGCACGTTACGTGTTTCCCAAGGTCTCGGTTGGTGCCACCGAGAATTTGCTCCTCGCCGCATCGCTGGCGAAGGGCGAGACCATTTTCGAGAACGCCGCCCGCGAGCCGGAGATCACCGACCTTTGTGAGTGCCTGATTGCCATGGGCGCGAAGATCGACGGGGTCGGTACCGCGACCCTGACCGTGCAGGGTGTCGATCGGCTGCATGGGGCGGAACATTCGATCATGCCCGACCGCATCGAGGCCGGGACCTATGCCATGGCCGCCGCGATCACCGGCGGCACCGTTGAACTGGAGGGCGCGCGGCTCGATCATATCGAGGCGGCGGCAGCACAGCTGCGCAAAACCGGCACGACCATCGAGACCCGCAACGGCGGTATTTTTGTCAGCCGCGCCAATACCGAGTTGCTGGCGGTTGATGTCGAGACCGACCCGTATCCCGGATTTCCGACCGATCTGCAGGCGCAGTTCCTGGCTCTGATGACGACCGCGAAGGGGGCCTCGGTCATCACCGAGACGATCTTTGAAAACCGCTTCATGCATGTGCCGGAGCTGCAGCGCATGGGTGCGGACGTCACCACCCAGGGCAATACGGCGGTGGTGCGCGGGGTCGATCAGCTCAACGGGGCGCCGGTGATGGCATCGGATCTGCGGGCGAGCGCATCGCTGGTGCTCGCGGGGCTCGTCGCCGACGGCGTGACCGAGGTGCGGCGGATTTATCATCTCGATCGCGGCTATGAACGTCTCGAGGAAAAACTCCGCCTTGTGGGCGCCGACGTCGAGCGGGTCGAGGACAGCTGATGCCCGCCGACGCGCCCCTGCTGAAGCTTGCCGCCACCGACGATAAGGACCTGGCGGTTGTCTCCGGGGCGCTGCAGGACGCGATCGTGCCCATCGGCGACATCAGCTTCCAGCCGGACGACAAGCGGTTTCTGTTCGTTGCCAACCGGTTTCGGTGGGAAGCTGGCGATGGTTCCGGGGCTGGTGAAAACGCCGAACGCATCAACGCCGGTGTGACCTTCTCAAACGTGACTGACGTCAAGCGTCGGGGCATCGATTTCACCGCGCGCGACAATTTTTTGAATCTTCTCGCGATCTCCTGCGAGCTCGATGCCGGGGGTGATGGGCCCACGGTACAATTGACCTTCTCCGGAGATACGGCTATTCGGCTGCAAACGACCGGACTTCTCTGTCATCTGGAGGATTTCGGCGAAGCATGGCCGACCCAGTGGCGGCCCGAGCACGCGGACCAATAACAGCCGCCGTATCGTCGCGAGGTGCGAGCCCGCGATGCTCGGTAGCGTTGATGTTGCGGTCCATGGAAGGTGTGACGTGGCGACAAAGACCGAGAAACTGATTCTTGCCCTGCCGAAAGGCCGAATTCTGGGCGAAGTGATGCCGTTGCTCAACCATGTGGGCATCGAGCCCGAGCCTGCGTTTCACGATCCCAAGTCGCGCCTGCTGCGGTTCGAGACCTCGGTACCGAATGTAGACATCATCCGTGTGCGCGCGTTCGACGTGGCGACCTTCGTGGCCTTCGGGGCGGCGCATTTCGGTGTTGCCGGCAGCGATGTGATCATGGAGTTCGACTATCCCGAACTCTACGCGCCGATCGATCTCGGCATCGGTGCCTGCCGTCTGGCCGTGGCCGCGCCGCAATCCGTTGTTGCCGTGGATGATCCCGCACGGTGGAGCCATGTGCGCGTCGCCACCAAATATCCCAACATGACCCAGAATTACTTTGCCCGGCGTGGCGTTCAGGCCGAGTGCATCAAACTGAACGGTGCGATCGAGCTGGCCCCGTCGCTCGGCCTGTGTCGCCGGATCGTCGATCTCGTCTCGACCGGTTCCACACTAAAGGCCAACGGGCTGGTGGAGATCGAGACGATCGCGGAGATCAGCTCGCGTCTCGTGGTCAACCGCGCGGCTTTGAAAACCCGCGCGACGGAAATGACCGGCTGGATCGACCGGTTCCGCGATGCGGTCCAGGAAGCCCGAGATGTCGCGTAGGCTCGACGCCGCGCATGCAGATTTCGACACGTCGTTTGCTGCATTGCTGGCCGAACGGCGCGAGGCCGGTGTCGATGTGCGCGGTGACGTTGAGGCTATCGTTGCCCGGGTAAAGGCAGACGGTGATGGCGCGCTGCTGGCGCTGACCGAGAAATATGATCGCCTGAGCCTCACCGCGGATGGATTGCGCGTTACGGCCGATGAGATCGCGGCCGCGCGCGGGGCGTGCGACGCCGACGCGCTCGCGGCGCTCGAGACGGCGCGTTCGCGCATCATCGCCTATCACGAGAAGCAGCGCCCCGATGCGTTCGACTATGTCGACGATCTGGGAGTCCGGCTCGTCAGCCGCTGGCGCCCGGTCGCGGCGGCGGGGCTTTATGTGCCCGGCGGCACCGCGGCGTATCCGTCGTCGGTACTCATGAACGCCGTCCCGGCCCGCGTCGCGGGGGTGGAACGTATCGTCATGGTCGTGCCGTCTCCCGATGGCATCTTGAACCCGCTCGTGCTTGCGGCTGCGGACATCGCCGGCGTCCATGAAATCTATCGTGTGGGTGGCGCCCAGGCGGTCGCCGCGCTGGCCTATGGGACAGACACGATTGCACCCGTCGACAAGATTGTCGGGCCCGGGAACGCCTATGTGGCCGAGGCCAAGCGCCAGGTCTTCGGTGTCGTGGGGATCGATATGATCGCCGGCCCGTCGGAAATCCTGGTGGTCGCCGAGGCCTCCGCGAACCCCGTCTGGATTGCGGCCGATCTCTTGAGTCAGGCCGAACATGATCGAAGCGCCCAGTCGGTTCTGATGACCGACGATGCGGCTTTTGCCGACGCCGTGGAGGCGGAAGTTCTGCGCCAGATCCCCGAATTGCCGCGCCATGAGATTGCCGGTGCGAGCTGGGAGAGCTTTGGTGCGGTGATCGTGCTGCGTGATCTGGACGACGCGCTGCCTCTGATTGACCGGATGGCCCCCGAGCATCTTGAATTGATCGGCCCGCGTGCCGAGGCGCTTGAGCCGGACATCCGCAATGCCGGATCGATCTTCCTCGGCGCCTATGCACCCGAGGTGCTGGGTGATTACCTGGCCGGGCCGAACCATGTGCTGCCCACGGCGCGCACGGCGCGCTTCTCGTCCGGCCTTGGGGTGCTCGACTTCATGAAGCGCAGCTCGATGTTCCGGGCCAACGAGGAGAGCTTTCGCGCGCTCGCCGGCCCGGCCATGACGCTCGCCCGCGCCGAGGGGCTCGAGGCCCATGCCAGGGCAGTCGAGGTTCGCCTGACCGATGAGCCGGCTGCCCAACCGAACGACGACTGAGCCGGCGCCTGCGATGGGTGAATCCGAAAACAGGATCGCGCGGGTCGAGATCGATAACCCCGGTGTCGTGCGTTACCACCCGGATGTGGAACGCGAAATCGAGGTCGCGATCTATGACCTGGTCGAGGCCAACGTCTTCGCGCCCGACGAAGCCCATTTCGGCGAGGTGCCCGTCGGGCCATATGTGCTGATCCTGCGGGCCCAGGGACGCCAGCTTCAGTTCGATATCGCGAGTGACGCCGGTGTCGCTGTCGGCGCGCTGTCGCTGCCGCTGACCCCGTTCCGCAAAATCATCAAGGACTACTTCACGGTTTGTGAGAGCTATTACGAGGCGATCCGTTCTTCGTCCCCGGCGCAGATCGAGGCGCTCGATATGGGTCGACGCGGCCTCCACAATGAAGGCTCGGGCCAGCTGCGCGAATTGCTGGACGGGCGTATCACCCTCGATCACGACACCTCGCGGCGGCTGTTCACGCTGATCTGCGCGCTGCATATCCGGGCCTGACCATGACCAACGGCCTCCCGGGAAGCGTCTTGTTCGCATGCGATCGCAATACAATCCGCTCGGTCATGGCCGAGGCGATCATGAAGCATCTCGTGGGGCATCGGGTTTATGTCGACAGCGCCGGGGTGCGCTTGAACGACGAGGCGGCCGATCCGTTCGCCATCGCAGCGATGCAGGAGATCGGCCTGGATATCTCGGGACATCGGGCCAAGAGCTTCGACGATCTGCCCGACGATTCGGTGGACCTGATCATCACCTTCAGCCCCCAGGCACAGCACCGCGCGGTCGAGTTTACCCGCGCGATTGCCTGCGAACTTGAATACTGGCCGACGATGCATCCGGCCGATGTCACCGGCTCTCGCGAGGTTCGGCTGCAGGCCTATCGCGATGTGCGCGACACGCTTTTCGAGCGGATCAAGGCGCGGTTTCCCGCCCCCGACCGGGTTGTTTGAGGTTTGTCCGTACGCAGATCGCCCGAAAACGCTTGAAATTACGGTGGTTTTCGGGTTGCTTGCCCCATCCCGTGAAACTGCGGGGCAATATCAACAACGTGATGATGGGTATGGCAAAAGAAGACCTACTCGAATTTTCCGGCACCGTGACCGAAATCCTGCCCAACGCGATGTTCCGCGTTGAGCTCGACAACGGCCATGAAGTCCTTGCGCACACCGCCGGTAAAATGCGCAAGCACCGCATTCGCGTTCTCGCCGGTGACAAGGTGAACGTGGAAATGACGCCCTATGATCTGTCCAAGGGGCGCATCACGTTCCGCTTCAAGTAAGCACGTGATCATTCTCGGCCCGCCGGTTGTGTCGGCGGGGCTCCGGACACCCAACAAGATCCAAGACCCTGGGGGCACGCCGTGAGCCAGCGCCTTATCCTGGCATCCGCCTCGCCGCGCCGACGTGAATTGTTGGCGCAGATCGGCATCGTTCCCGATGCGGTCCTGCCAGCCGAAATTGATGAGACACCACGACCCGGTGAACTCCCGCTCGCGACCGCCAAGCGTCTGGCCGTCCTGAAGGCGAGCGCGGTTGCCGAACAGGAACCCGATGCATTCGTGCTGGCCGCCGATACGGTCGTTGCCGTCGGCCGCCGCCAACTCGGCAAGCCGGCCGATGGAGCCGAGGCGCGGGCATTTCTTGAGATGCTTTCGGGGCGTCGACACCGTGTGTTCGGCGGCATTTCCGTGATCGCGCCCGATGGTCGCCGGTCGGATCGGCTGTCCACGTCCATGGTTCGGTTCAAACGCTTGGCCGACGCCGACATCGCGGCCTACCTCGCCACCGATGAATGGCAGGGCAAGGCCGGCGGGTATGCCATTCAGGGCCGGGCCGGTGCATTTGTCCCGGCCATCAACGGCTCCTACACCAACATCGTCGGCCTCGATCTGGCCCTGACGAAGTCCATGCTCGAAGGGCTGGGCTGGAAAGCACTCACGTGAGCAAATTCTCAACGACCATCATCATCGATAGCGGCCCGGGCGAGGTGCGCGGTGCGCTGGTGCGCGCCGGGGTGGCTTGGGATGTCGTCCACCATCGCGACGCGGAGCCCAGCCTGATCGGTGCGGTCTATCGCGGGCGGGTGCGCAAGGTCGATCACGGCCTGAACGGCGCGTTTGTCGACATCGGGCAGGGGGCACAGGCCTATCTGCGCGCGCGCGATGCGTCCGATCCCGCGGACAAGACCCCGCGCAACGCGCGGATCGGCGAGCGCGTGAATGAAGGCATGCAGGTCGACGTGCGGGTGGTGGCGGACGGGTTTGCCGACAAGGGACCGCGCATCGCACGCGTCAGCCCGGATCCGATGTACACGGACAAGACCGCGCCCGATTGTCTGGAATCGGCACCGACGGCGGTGGCGCTGATCCTCGAACGGTTCGCGACCGGCGACACGGAACAGGTCATCTGTGGCGATGCCGCGATCGAGAATGCCGCGCGCGCTTGGGCGGCTGAAAATCTCCCCGACCTTGCGGACGCAATCACACGCGGGTCGGGCGATCTGTTCGCCAAGCATGACATCGAGGATGCCATCGAGGCCGCACTGTCGCGGCGCATCCGGATCGCCGGCGGTGCCGAGCTCGTGTTCGACATGGCCGAGGCGATGTGCGTGATCGACATCAACTCGGGCGCGGCGGTCGGCAAGGCCGGCCGTGCGTCGCGCGACGTGAACCAGAAGGCGATGCCCGAGATTGCCCGGCAACTACGCCTGCGCAACATCGCCGGCGCGATTGTCATCGACGCCTTGAAGATGAATGCGCGCGACGACCGCAACCGGGTCCTCGGGGCCCTGCGGAACGCGCTGAAGGATGACCCGGGTGCGTGCCATGTGCTGGGCATCACCAATCTGGGATTGATCGAGATGACCCGTACCCGCACCGGCCTGTCGCTGGCCGACCGCATGCAAACACCGGCCGTCGCACCGGAGCTTTCGGTCGATGCGGTGGCCTATGCGGGCCTGCGCGCCGTGGTGCGTGCAGCGGCCGCCAAGCCGTCGGGTGGCTACCGTCTGTTGGTCTCGCAACCCGTGGCCGATGCGCTCGGCGACCGACTGCAGGGCGCGCGCGATCAGGCAGCCCAGACCGTCGGACGGCTGGATGTGGTGGTCGAGGCCGACCGCGCGAATGACCGATTCGAGGTCATGCTAGGGTCCGCCTGAAATTCGACTACGGTCCAACTGAAACGTCTTTCCCCGCGATGGCCAAAACCTGCCCCATCTGTTCGAACGAGGTCGATGAGAAGCATCGGCCGTTTTGTTCCCAGCGCTGCGCCAATGTCGATCTGTCGCGCTGGCTGGGGGGCAATTACCGCATCCCGACCGACGAAGCGCCGACCGTCTATGAGGGCGGATTGAACGACGGTGAGGAAGATCAGGGGTGAGCGCTGGACAGGCCGGGTGAATTTACGTATATCCGCGCCTCCAACTGACCGTGTGCCCAGGTAGCTCAGTTGGTAGAGCACGCGACTGAAAATCGCGGTGTCGGTGGTTCGAATCCGCCCCTGGGCACCAATACTTCCAAAGACTTATTGACGGTCACCCGATGGTGGCCGTTTTCGTTTGTGTAGTTTGTGTGTAAACGCGCCCCGAAATCGACGTTCCCGAAGCGCCAAAATCAGTCCGCGTAGGTCTCCGACTGAATACGTAGACGATTCTTACAGACCGTATTTGGGTGCGCTCTTGCTAGTTTGGCTCGCGGAATACCTGTCCTCAAGCTTGTCCAGTGCTTCGGCGATATGTGCACCGCTCTGATGCGCATAGCGTTCGACCATAATCATCGTCTTGTGGCCGCTGATGCGTTTGACGGTGGGTAGGTCCACCCCGGCCTGTACAAGGTGTGTGATGGCCGTGTGACGCAGCGTATGGGGGGTTACCTGCTCGGGGTCCAGTCCGGCTCGTATGACGGAGCGGCGGAACGCCTTGCGGATGGTGTGGACATGGCCGGTCTTGCTGCCGGGCGAGGGGAATAACCACGGGCACCCCGTCGGCAGCATCTTGAGGCGTTCTTCAAGGTAGATCGCCAGGTCACCGGTGATTGGTTGTTCGCGTGCGCCGGCCTTTGCTTTCGGAATCCAGATCACACGTTTGTCGAGATCCAGGTCATTGCGGGAGATCGCCAGGATCTCCGAGTGCCGCATTCCGGTGCGCAGGCCGACCATGACGAACGCGTGGACGTTTTCGTTCTGATCCTGGGCGGCGGCGGCTTCGAGCGCATGGCACTGCTTTTTGGAGAGATAAACGATCCGCGCATTATCTTCCTGAAAACGCCGAATGCGCGCAGGGAGAGCCTTGATCCAGCCCCACTCAAGTGACTTGTTGAACAGATGCGAGAGTGTCGCCAGTTCCCGGTTGACCGTGGACACCGCCGCGCCGGCATTGCAGCGGACCTTCTTGTATCGCTCGATTTCGAAACCAGACACCTGCGAGAGCGGGCGGTCACGGAAGAATGGTGTCAGGTGCTGTCGAAGTTGCCGGTCTTTGGTGGCAATGATCTTTCCGTCTTCCTCTTTCAAACGCTCTATGTAGCGACCCGCCGCCTCGCGGAAGCCCAGAGCCGTTTTGCGGCCTTCGGGCAGGTCCAGGCGCTCCCGACGTGCATCGGTGCGGGCACGGGCGATGAAGTCCTCCGCTTGCTGGCGGGTGGTGCCTTCCGACTCGCGTCCGATCACCCGATGGACACGTAGCCGATCCACCATGATGTTGACCGTGAACACTCCGTCGCGGGTTGGCTCGCGCCGGAAGTTGATTCCCTGTTCGTTGATGCTTTCGCCCGGGTTCAGCGCGCGCATTGCGTTGCGGGTGAGTTTGAGAAAACGTCGGGTCATAGAAAAGCTGTCCTGATGTTTGCTGTTTTAGCTGTTGATTGGACGGCGCAGCGGACCGAAAGCCTGATTGATGCGCTCGAGTGCTTTGTCGTCTCCCCCGGCCGTTGCAACAATCTCCAACCAAAACTCATGCAGTAGGTTCATCTGCAGATTGTCCCAAGGCCTAGTTTCCCATCTCCATACTTCTTCCGAGCCATCCTGTTCCCAGTGGCCGCTCCAGAGATGGCCTAGATCACAAATCAAAGCCCAGATTTCTTGTTCATCGATCGTCAAAAGGTGTGGGAATTGTCCGGCGAGTCTTGCCAGTCTTTGATGATCATGCACGTGCCACAACTGATCGGCGCATGAACCAATGGTCTTCGGGGAACCGTTGCGTCGGAATGGCGAAGGTTCTGCAGTGAGCAGGGCTTCGGCGATCGCTGTCTCGATAAACGATGATTTTGTCCGGCGCTGCGTGCGAGCTGCCAACTCGCAGAGATAGTTCAGGCGGGGATCAAGCCGGACGGTTACCGTTTCCGATCGGTTTAGTCGTCCGCCTCCGGCGGCTTTTCCCTTATCAGTCATCCTGTCCTCGTGCCGAACGTTCCGGATTGTGCGATCTTAGACGGTATATATTGTAAATCAACACATTATCGTGCCACGTAAACGATATTGTTCGTCGTGTTTCGTTTTTAAAGGAAGCAACCCATGAACGAGAACCTTGAAAGCCACCGTGTTTTTATCCACCCGGACGGTCGCATGGACCGAAAGAATACTGGGCTCTACCTCGGTTGCGCACCGAAAACCTTGGCTGATTGGGCGTCAAAGGGGAAAGGCCCCGAATACGTCATGATTGGTGGGCGCGCATTTTACTTTCAGGACGACCTGAGCACCTGGATCGAGAGCCGCCGGAAGCGATCGTCAGCGGACCGGTGAAGTTTTCCAAAAATTAATCCCGTTTCTCGGCACAGATTTCCGAGGGCGGCATGATCATGATGCGTGGAGGGTCAAATACCGTGGCACGCATCGTTTTTGGTGCACCACGGGGGCCAGCAAAGCACCACGCGCAGTCCCAAGTCAGAAGCGCGGCCGGCGGGATGTGCTAATCCCGTAAGTAGCTGACTACCTCGCCCGCGGCACGCGAATGGTGGGGGCCCGTTGCGACGAGCCGGCTCCGCCGGTCACGTTACAGGGCATGGGACCGCCCTCGGAAATTCCCCGGGGGTGGTCGTCCTATGCCCGCAGCTCAGAGCCTCACCACCGGTCACTAGGGTTAAGAGACTAAGCTTACCCCGACTCTAGAGGTTTGATTACCAAATGTGACCGGACGATTTGTCCGGTTAGTCTCTCGTTGATTCTCTCTGCGCCACGATGCGTCGCAAGATAGCCCTTACACGGTTTCAGTGAATAAGCGTATGGAAGAATTTCGCCTGATGCTTGTCCAAATGTACGGGAATTATTAGCCCGTTCTCTGTTGTTCGGGCACGCGAACGAACAGGCTGATGGTCTTCCGTTAAGTCGAGAATATCTGGTTTTGGCGATGCTGAGATTAACTTTGGTCAAAGCTGAAGTTTGATACCGTCGTGATACTTTCGTGATACCGAAATCAAGACCATTGCATGAATGTGGGGCACTAGTTCGACAGTACTGTTGTTAGGATAAATCAGTGCCTCTGTGCGTCGAACTTGCCGGAAAAACAAACAGCGTTTTAGACTGAATGCGAATGGGGTCTCCTCATTCAATAAATGATTAGACTCGCAGTCGGAGGACAGCCATGCGACGTAAAATGAAAATTGCGACCTTATTCGCAGCAGTCATTATTCTCAGCGGCTGTGCTCTTAACCGCGGCGAACTTGCTATCGAGGCACCCGCAGCGGCGAACCCGGAAACCGGTCAGCCCGTGAGAATTGTCGATGTTGTCGACAAACGCGTTTTTGCAATCAATCCCCCCAATCCATCCACACCGTCCCTGAAGAACGACGAGATCAATGATCCGTCAATCACCAAACGTGCGATCGCACGTAAACGCGGTGGATTTGGACAGGCACTCGGAGACATCCTCCTGCCCGAGGGAGAAACTGTTGAACAGCTGACGGTTTCGGCACTGGCAACTGCCTTGAAGGAAAAAGGCTACAGGGTTGTGACCGAGGGAGATCCCGCTTATGCGACGGCATTGCCACTTAGTGCCAACATCAACCAGTTCTGGGCCTGGTTTACCCCAGGTTTTTGGGCCGTAAAGCTCGAGTACAGGGCCGGTTTGGAATTGACGGGAGACTGGCCGTTGGACGGCAGCAGCCAAACCGTCGGTGGCACGTCGAAATGGTCAGGAGTGGCGGCGACCACTGCCGCGTGGCGTGAGCTCATGAATGACGGGTTGAGCAACCTGGTCTTGAATTTGAAGGCTACACTTCGTCCGGCCGCGAAGAGTTGATGCTCAATTTCATGCAACATCGGCGCCGCTGAAATTCCATCAAGAAGTCTTGTTCAATAGCTTTTGCTTCTCGAAATTTAAGAGCTTTTCCAGATCGTCGGAGACAACATTCGGATCACGGTCTGCAGGTATGACCGGAAGAAACCGCACTGTCACGACACCCGGTTTTTTGATTTTGAACCCTGTCGGCCAGTGAACGCCAGCGTTAGTAACAAACGGCACCACGTCACACTCGCAATGTCCGTATAGAGGAGCGAGCCCGCGCGTAAATGGACGAAATGAGCCAGGTGGCACCCGACCGCCTTCAGGGTAAATAAGGATGCTTCGGCCGTCGCGGATCGATTTTTTGCCCTGCCGCATCATGCGCCGCAGATTCTGCCCTGGCTCATCACGATCAACCGGGATCATGGGCGCGTGGCGCAAACCCCAGCCAAACACGGGTATGTCCATCGCCGCGCGTTTGGTCACCACATTGATGTGCGGCACGAACACCGTCATCGCGATGGATTCCCAGTAAGATTGGTGGTTGCCGACGAAAATGACCGGGCGGTCGGGAATGTTCTCCAGTCCCTCAAGCCGGAACCGTGTCCCGGTGATGATTTGTGCACCGTATACAAAGCTGACAGTCCAGAGTCGAAGGAACCAGCGCACTTCCTTCGGTCGCTTGTGCCAACGGAGATAGACTAGGATGACGATCCCGATCAGCGCGCTCACCAGTACCATGTAGAGTTCGAAAAGCCGCGTTCGCAAAAAACTGACGACGTCGCGAAACAGGGCAGGCACGCCCTTAGCGGTTCTCTCGTCAGAATTGGTGAGTTGCAGATAGTCGCGTGGCGCGTCCATTTCGGCCTTCTGTCTCCGCCTTTGGTCCATGGTCTCCCAGCAACTTGCCCTCATAGGGAAAACGCATGCAAGGGCGAGAAGGAATAATCGCGCAGCTCATGTCGGATCATTTTTGCGTTTGTTCGCGTTCAACCCGATAGCTAGGATGCCAACGTATTTCCACCCGGTTGAATTTTTTTGGAGCAGATTTGAAAGACGAACGAAACCTATTTGTCGTCGGTCCTTACTACTCCAGTTCTTCGGAGAAGCAGCAGTTTTTGCGGGGCATTTTTGACCGGACGGCACCGCATTATGAGCGAATCGCGAAGTGGGGTTGGTTTGGTACAGGCGAAGTCTATCGCCGCCAGGCAATTTTGCGCGCGGGTGCAGATTCAGAGATGAGGGTGATCGATGTCGCGTCGGGAACAGGCGCGGTCGCGCGGGCGCTTATGACGATTCTCGCCGGCCCGGATCAACTTGTCTGCGTCGAACCGTCGGCGGGCATGATCGCGGAGTCGCAAAAGACCGTGTCAGCTGTCCACCATCAGGCCAGCGCTGATGACATGCCTGTTGAGTCTGAAACCTTTGACCTGCTGACCATGGGTTTTGCCCTGCGCCATGTTGACAACCTCGATGCTGCTTTTCAGGAGTTCCACCGTGTTCTGAAACCGGGCGGACGGGCGCTCATCATGGACGTGACCCGACCCGGGACTGCCATGGGGCAGTTTTGGTTCCGACTCTATTTCAAGCACATCCTGCCATTCCTGAGTCTGGTTTCGACTGGTGACCGCGAGTCTCACAGATTGATGAAGTACTACTGGGACACGATGGATCAGATGATTCCCCGAGAAGCGGTTATTGAGATTTTCGAGGATGCCGGGTTTCGAAACGTAGAACATCACGTCGTGGCAGGGTGCTTTTCTGAGTATCGGGCCGAGCGCTGAGATCGACCACGCGATGGGTGCATGACGCGAACGACGGTTCTGGTGCCCTCCCATAACGAGGCGCTGACGATCCGCGCCGTCATCGCTGACGTGCGTGCACGGATCGACCGGGTCATCGTAATCGACGATGGCTCCACCGACGGGAGTGCCGACTTGCTGGCAGATATGGATGTCACAGTTGTGCGGCACGATACTAACGCCGGCAAGGGCCATCGGCTCGTCGAAGGTCTTGAGTTGGCGTTTTCTGAGGGCGCTGACCAAGTTTTGACTCTTGATGGTGACGGCCAACACGACCCCGCGTCGATCGATGATTTTCTGCAAGCTGCGGCTTTGTACCCGGACGCCATGATAATTGGTGACCGTTTTTCCCAGAAAGCGCGGATGCCGGCCCATCGACTCCTGGCAAACGCGTTTGGCAGCTTCTTCATAAGTTGGGCCTGCGTTCGACAAATCCGCGACGCCCAATGTGGCATGCGCCTTTATCCCGCCAAATTCTGGAAAGATGTTCGGGTTCCCGACAATCAGATCGAGCGTTTCAAGTTCGAAACAGCTGCTTTACTCTACGCCGCGAAGGCAGGAATATGGATTTCTACGGTGCCGATTGACGCACGTTATGAGGGATATGTTCATCGCCCGAGTCACTTCGCTCCGGTCGCCGATTTTTTTCAACTGTTCGGCCTGGTTACGAAATTTCTGTTTGCGCAACGGCTTCAACCGAGGGGGATACTTGTCGCTCTGAGGCTGACTAACCCCAACCGTTCTTCAATCGCGAAAGGAAAAGATTCATGAACAAGATGCAGTTCACACTTCCGCTCGCTGCTCTCGCCATGCTCGTGTTGGCGGGGTGCCGTACGGCGGTTCCAATCGAAAATGTGAACACGGAATCCTATGGCTCTGTCATCTATGCGGAGGCGAATAAGCTGACACTGAAAGATTACGAAAAAGCCATCGTACGGGCGGGCGCGCCCCGGGGTTGGGACATGCGACCCATCAGCGCGGGACAGCTGGAAGCGACCAATGTGGTCCGCGACAAGCATACGGTCGTTGTTGATGTTGCCTTCGATACGAAAACCTTCTCAATCGACTACAAGAATTCCAAGAACATGGATTGGAATTCGCGCACCAAAACGATCCACCCGAGCTACAACGCCTGGGTTGAATTGCTCGAGGCCGATATAAAGGCTGAAATTCAGCGGCTACGGGCAAGTTGACGACACCCCGATTGAGGCAGGATGGCTGGCGCGCTGAATTTCCCGAAGGAATTTCAGCCGATGCCGCCTGCCTTGATGGGCACTTTCCCGGCGATCCGATAGTCCCCGGTGCAGTGTTGTTGGCACTCGCCGCGCGGGAACTTGCCAACGAAGGATTGAAAGTTGCGAAGCTGAGGAGGATGAAATTTCATCAGCCGCTTTCCCCAGACCGGGCGCTCGCCATCTCGTTCGAGATAGCGGGAGTGCGTGCGCGGGTCACATGGCTCGATGGCGAGGACGTTCTGGCCCGGGCACAGCTTACTCTGTCGACCAATGACCACTGAAGCCACGGCTCAATGGAGGCGCGAACAGGAGTCGGGTTCGGCGCGGCAATTGCGGCTGATGCGCTGGCTGGTTCTGAATGCGCCGGCCGCGCTCACCGATACGCTTATTTGGTTCATCGCACTTGTCTACGCGAGCCAGACGCGACGTCCATCGACCGCAGCCTCGGCGCTTTACTTGAAGCGTGTCCTCAATAAAGAGCCCGGCCTTCGCGAACGGCATATACACGCGCGGACCTTCGCGCATGTTTTTCGCGACCGGGTCACGTTTTTGGCATCCGGAATCGACGAGTTCAAAATAGATGTTTCCGGCCAACAGTCGATCGAACAGCAACATGCGAGCGGGCGTGGTGGCGTGCTTTTGGGCGCGCATTTCGGGAGCTTTGAAGCGCTTCGTGCCTACGACGATACGCACCCGGATCTGCGCGTGCGGTATCTGATGTTCCCTGAACATGCACAGGCCTCCACCGCGCTCCTGAATGAGCTCAACGCTGACACGGCCAGTCAGGTCATATCCCTGGCGGATGGCTTCCAAGCGATGCTTGAAGTGCACGAAGCCCTTAACAACGGTGAGTTCGTCGCGTTTTTGGGCGACCGGGTGCCGAACAAATCGGCACGTTCGCAGCTCGTTGCGCCTTTCCTGGGAGGCTCGATCAATTTGCCTGCATCGCCTTACATTGCTGCCATTGCCGCGGGTGTGCCGTTGTATTTGTGCGTGGCACCGCGTCTGGGGAAAAAGCACTATGGAATCGAATTTTCCGAGCTCTACGATGGCACTCCGATTCCGAGGGATGAACGGCGTGACCGGATCGCTACGCTGGCTAGTGCCTATTCGAACCATCTTGAACGTCTGTGCCATAGCCATCCCTATAATTGGTTCAACTTCTTCAACATCTGGAGCCGCTGAGCAAGTCTGCGATGCCACGCCGCTATCCGAGCTCGAAGACGTTCTCGTGGGTCGCCCCGGAGAACCCGGAGAACCCCTTTACTACCGCGAAGAAATCTATCATCCCGCGCTTACCGAGCCGTTGATCGCGCGCGGGCATTTCGAACTCCGCCGAGACGGCAGCTTGGTTCGCCATCAGAGCGAGCCGGAAGTCGAAACTGTGCGCATCGGGGAAGATTTCGTTTTCATTCGCCGCGAATCCGAAGGCGGAGAAAGCAACATTCTTCCAATCCCATCGGATCTGGAATTCCTGTTCACATCGCTGCGCGCGATCATCGGACAAGCCGGACCAGAAGTTCTGAGTTCCTACAGCCTACAGCTCGAAACTGGCGTTTTCGGCTGGCGCCTCGCCTTGTCGCCCGGCGGTAGAGAATCCAGTGCCGACCGTCTCGTCGTGGAAGGATGCGGCGACAGAGTCTACGCCGTCGACCTCGAGTTCCAGGATGGCAACCGCAGGCGCATTACTTTCGAAGCCGGCTCATGAAGCCGATTGTCCTGTCTTCCCTGGTGCTGGCTATCGTGCTGGCAGCGCTCCTTTCGATGATTGAGGTCCGATCGGATGCTGGCGCCGTTCTGGGAGGGGACGCCGCAGGCGTAGGAAGCCTCGACACTCAGGATGGGCGCAGCTTCACGATCGCATTGTTTTCGACGGACAAAACCCGGCGCAATACCGCTGCGCGAGAGATAGCAGCGCAGCTGGAGAATGACCCGCTCGTTGAAGACGTACATATCGGACCCGCGCCATTTTCGCCGGCTTTGATCGACTGGATTTGGGAATGGCGTTTCCAGTTAAACCCGCCGCGGCCCGACGAACTGACAACCGAACGGATTTCCGAACGCCTCGCTAAAGCGCGTGCTGAACTGGGCCGTGGTTTTGGCATGGTGCTGGGCGATCGGTTGCTACGCGACCCCACCGGGAGTTTTGCCGAGTTGGTGGAACGGATACGGACGGCCGCTCATGGCCTGCCGCAACATGACGGCATCTGGCAGGCGCGCGATGGCACCGCAGCCCTCATGTTTGTCACGCTGACGGACCGGCCTTTCGCTGCCGCTACCGCCGGCCAGCTGGCGGAACGCATTCTGTTGCAAGCAGACCGTCTGGATGTGAATGGAGAATTGTTGGGGCCGCGTATAATCGCGGCCCAGATCAGTACTCAAACCACGAGGGCGGCAACTTTCGCCGCGCTGGTCGCTACCGCGCTGTTGCTTGTCTGGCTAATCTGGATTTTACGGTCTGTCCGAAATCTACTCTCTGTATTCCTGCCCCTCGCGCTGGGGGTCGCGAGCGCAGCACTTGCGGTGCAACTGTCTTTTGGGTCCGTGCATGTCATTGCGTTGGGTTTCGGGGGTGCGCTGACTGGTCTCGCGCTCGACTATCCGTTGCATCTCCTTGCGCATGGTGACAACAAACGCGATGCGACAAAGAGGCTGATTTTGATAGGCGCCGCCACAACAGCGGGTGGGTTTGGAGCATTGCTGGGGTCCGGTCTCATCGCGCTGATGCAGGTTGGGCTGTTCGTTGCCGTAGGACTGATCGTCGCTGCGTTGGCCGCTCGTTTGATCACCACTGGAATGGACACTGCGTTACACGCCCCCGCGATGGAACGACTGACCTGGTGGTTGCCGTTCAAGGCCTGGGTGGAACTGGTGTTATTGGTGCTGGGCCTCCTGGTGGTTGCAACTACGACGTCGGAGCCGGGAAAGGCGCTGTATGAACCAGCTAGAAACGTCAGAGAGGGGATTGACCGGTTTGTGCCACTCCTGCCGCTGCCTTCTGGTCGGCATACGATCATCGTTCGTGGTGAAACACTCGATCAGCTTTTGTCCCGACAGGTGGCCATTGGGCCCGTACTCGGCACTGCAATCTCGGATGGTACGCTCGAGCGCTTTGCGATGGCGGCGCAATTCATCGCGCCGAGCACGGAGTTGGATCTGGCCAAACTACCGACATCTGAAGAATTTCGTCGACGTGCGGCGGATGCGTTGCGCACCAATAAAATGTCGCTGTCGTTCTCTTTGGTACAGGTCGAAGAGTATCTGGCCGCGCTTAGTGTGCGGGCCCTGACCGCAGAAGACCTCGCGGCTCTCCCTGAACTCAGAGGCTTATTCGGCCGCCTGGAACAGACGGCAAGTGGTTGGCGGGAAAGTGTTCATCTTTTCGGATTGAGCGACCCCGATGGGGTTGCACGGGCCATCCAAAAATCCGGAGTGCCCGGTGTCGAGATGTTCGACATCAAGACCCGCATTGAAATGGATATGGCCAAACTACGCCAACGGGTTGGGATCTGGCTCGGCATCGGCGCGATCGTGGCGCTCGCCATTCTTGTCATCGGGCTCAGTGACTGGCGTCGCGCGCTGGCCATCACCCGGACCACGGCGGCGGCGACCAGCATCACCGCCGCTTGCCTTGCACTGGGCGGCGCCACGCTCGGCGTTTTTCAGATCGTGGCCCTGACCTTGGTCGTCGGAATTGGTATTGATTATGGACTTTTTCTCGTGCGCAACGACGGCGCGCCACCCGTGCGCGCCCATTGCCGTTCGGTAGCGCTTTGTGCCGGCTCCACGCTGATCGCTTTCGCAGTGATGGGGCTTGCTTCGGTCGAAATCCTTCAGGAAGTGGGGCTCGCCGTTTCGCTGGGCGTCGTCATCATGGTAGTTTTAAACCTCGCGCATTCGCGGCGGTCTGAACCTACTTTCAAGAACCAAGACGCCGGATAGTTTTGTATGCCTCATACCGGAATAACG
>JABJEK010000130.1 GCA_018702955.1 Rhodospirillaceae bacterium
CGTCCGGCGTGCCGAGTTTCAGCGCCTTGGTGTTCTCATGGGTCATCGCCTTGAGATAGACCGGGCTCTGGAACAGCTTGTGGGACGGCATGTTGTCCTCGATGTCGAGGCTCAGATCGATGATGCGTCGGGCCATGATGGCTCCCCCCTTTTATTTTTAGTTGGCGACTAGTCGTCTTTCTTTAGATGACCGTCGCGGTTGGCGTAAAGATTCTCGTCGGCATAGCCCATCGTCTCGGGCTTGCCCCGACCCAGCATCACCTGGAACCAGACCGGCTCCAGACTGTTGTTGTCGTAACCGTGGATCACACCCGGCGGGCAGGTGATGCATTCCCAAGGCCCCAACCGCGTCTCCAGGCGTCGCCCGTCTTCGTCCTCCACGAACACATCGAGCAATCCCTTGAGCACGAAGAACGTCTCCTCCACCTCATGGGTGTGGGCGGCGTTCCCCTGCCCCGGGTTCACATACATGATCGACAGCGTGTGGGCGCGCGCGGGGATGGAGTTGTCGTCGTTATGCTTGCCCGAGCCACCGGCACCGATGAAGCGATGCTGGGCGCGGCGATACCCCTCGATCTTGGCGTCCTCGAAGGCCTCCCAGTCGGGCACCCGGTCGCGGTAGCGCGCCACATAGGTGTCCATGATTTCCTCGAGCGACGTATCGACGAGCTCGGGCGGGCGCGGATGGCGGGCGACGGACAATGTTTCTCTCCTCGGATAAATTCACGGGGTGAACCGAAGCATGGCCGGGGGAGCGGCGTCAAACCGCCTGCATCAGGCTGGCGCCAGTCTAGCCTTTTGTGACGACGCCAGACGTCGCATCTGCCACGTCGTCCCGCGCCTTCACCAGAACGACGGCGTAGTAGAGCCCGATGATCGGGATCATGTAGCGCAGGCTTCGCATTTTGGGATGACCGATCGCACGTCCGCGCTGGATCGACCACCAGACAAGCAAGAACATGAAAGCGAGCCATTCGAATGCAACGAATGCCGCAATCAAGATGGTGAGGTCACTCCCATCATCCAGGGTCGTCTTTATGACAATCACCAGAATCATCGCCATGACAAAACCGCCGACAATCATCAAAAGCCGGACAGCAAAGTCTTTCCGGTCGAGGCGCGTTTCATTTCGCGCTATCGCAACCACGAAAAGAGGCATCAAAATGCTGGCCACAACGAATGCCAGTACTGCCATCGGCTGCCACGTATCGAATGGCGTGATGCCTCTCCCCCTCGTTTTCCTGCGGCTACGTTAGCCATTCATCGCGGCGCAAGACAACCGACACGCCGGCGCGCGCCGGAAGTTGTGTTAGGCACCGGTCTAATTCAGCAGGGCCAATGCTTGGAAACCCGAAGAGGCGAATGTGAGAAACTCATCAACCATCTCGTCTGGCGAGGAGCCGGTGTAGTGGTCACCAGACATCACAACCAGGCGGCCGGTATCTGCGCACATCAAAAGCATCGCCCCTATCATTAAATAGAAACCCTGATGCAGCTTCTGCGGCGGCGTCCCGGGGTAGAGCGCCTCCAACTCCGCAGTGAACACTTCACTGGTCGCGTCAAAATACTTTCCGACGATCGGCTGCCAACGCCGTGACGTACCGACGCGCGCGATAAGCTGGCAATAATTTCGCCACCCTGAACTTCGGTGCGTGCTTCTCCGAATAAACGGCGCGGCGTACGCACCGAGCACATCTCGAATATCGAGCGCATCCCCCTTCTCTGTTCTCGCGGCCTCCAGCGCAGCAAAACGCTCGCCCGAAATGACATCAGCGCGCCGGGCAATAACCGCCTCGTAGAGCTCCAACTTCGTCGGGAAATGGTAGCTCACAAGACTGAGCGGTACTTCGGCTGCAGTCGCGATTTTCCGCACGTTGGTGCCGTCGAAATCTTTCTCCGCGAAGAGGGCTTCGGCAGCATCGAGTATACGAATGCGTTTGTCCGACGCCGAGTTACGCACTTTTCGAATGGAGACTTCCGACATCACACAATCCATCAGCAGGGCCGTATTCTACATACAGGGTTGACCATCCAGCGCCAAGTAAATAGGTTGGACGTACGTCCAGTTTTCTACGAGAGGACCCTATGACTGCTCGATCCGCAACCACCATCACCAAACCGGCAACACCGGGACTCGTCTCGCACGCCCACTTCAACGAAATCCCGATTATCGACATCGGTCCGTTGCTAGCCAACGCGCAGGGGGCACTCGAGTCCGTGGCCGCACAGATTCATCATGCGAGCACGGAAGTTGGTTTCTACTTCATCACCAACCACGGCGTGTCGCAGGAAATCGTCGACCGCTCCTTTGATGCGTCGCGGAAGTTCCATGGAATGCCCGCCGCCGATAAGGCCAAGGTGCAGATGAACGAGCACCAGTGCGGCTGGCAGGGGGCCAATCTCGCAGTCCATGGTGACAGCTTCGAAAACGCCGTCAAGGCGTACACCTCGGAAGGTTTCAAGTTCACCTTCGACCTGACACCGGACGATCCCGACTACGCCATGAACAAGCGGTTCCGAGGTCACAATCAGTGGCTCGGCACCGCGCCTGAGGATGTACAGCCAAACCTGATGGCATTCCTCGTCGAGTTCGAGGGGCTCGCGCAAAAACTGCTGCATCCGCTAGCCGTCTCACTCGATCTGGAGCCCGGATTTTTCGACCAGGCGTTCCACCGTTCAAGTTCCATGATGCGCGTGGCGTATTACCCGGTCATGCCACCCGAGAAAGACCAACTCGGTCTGCCGGGACACACGGACCTTTCGTTCATGTCGATGATCCCGCCCGCGACCGACCCCGGCCTGCAGATACTTACCCGCACGGGCGAATGGATCGACCAGCCCGCAATTCCCGATGCGATCCTGGTGAACACCGGCGACACGCTGCGGCACTGGAGCAACGACACCTACATTGCAACACCTCACAGGGTCTTGCCCTCCAAGAAGGTCGATCGCTATTCCAACATTCTGTTCTTCTATCCGAACGTTGATGCCAAGATGACGTGCCTTCCGACATGCACGAGTGATGCGAACCCGCCAAAGTACCCGCCGATCACATTCGGTGAATTCCATGCCGCCTACGCGGCTCGGAATTTCTCGTATGCAGAAACGAAGGCGTCATAGCCCTATCCGTCCTGGGATGGCAGGTGCCGGTGAGGTATCCGACATCCTGTTCACCCGGGCTGCGGCCATGACGACAACATCTGTATCGAGTGCTTCGTAACCATGAACAGAATACTCGAAGCGTTGAACGTCGAAGACCTGAGACTATTGGCGGAACGGCGCCTGCCGTCGTTCCTGTTCCAATACGTAGAAACTGGCCACGGCGACGGCAGCGGAGTTGCGCGAAACGTCGAAGGCTTTGCTAAGCACCTGATGTTGGCACGCTGCCTTCAGAAGGTGGTGCCGCCCGATACCAGCCGCACGATATTCGGTCACCGATATGACCTGCCGTTCGGCATTTCCGCCGTTGGCGCAATGGGGATGTTTCACCCGTCCGCCGACCGATACCTGGCCGAAGTCGCCCGCGACTTCAATATTCCATTCATACTCTCCGGCATGTCGACGATGTCGATCGATGACATCGCCCACATCGCCCCGGATCATGTCTGGTACCAACTCTATGCACCAAGAGACTTCGCCATCACCAAACAAATGATGGCCCAGGCGCGTAATGCTGGCGTCGATGTCCTTGTGGTCTCCGTGGATTATCCGGTGCCGAACCATAGTGAAATTCCGCTTCGAACCGGTGTATCGCTAACGGGCGGAATCAACTGGCGCAAAGGCCCGGCTATCGCAGTCGACCTGCTGCGGCATCCCGGCTGGCTGGCCAAGTTCCTCGCCAACGGCGGAGTGCCAGCCATGGAAAGCTGGAAACCCTATGCGCCGCCCGGCAGTAACGCCGCCGGGATATCCAAATTTATTGGCGGCGCATGGCCAGCCAACCTCGTATGGACCGACATCGAAAAAATTCGCGCACTCTGGCCTGGAAAGCTGGTGATCAAGGGCCTGCTCGACCCTTCTGATGTGGCGCAAGCCTATGAGACAGGAGCCGATGCCGTCACACTGTCCAACCACGGCGGCAACAAACTGGACATCCTGCCTGCAAGCGTCGATTGCCTGGCAGGTGCAAAACATATGGTCCCGGATGCCGCGCCGCTGTTTTTCGACGGTGGCATCCGGCGCGGTTCCGACATCCTGAAAGCGGCAGCCCTGGGCGCCGATTTTTGCTTCCTGGGGCGCGCCTTCCTATACGGGGTGTCGGCAAGTGGAAAGGCTGGCGCAGAACGCGTGGCGACCATACTCCGCAACGAGTTGTCCTACGCCCAAGCCATGCTGGGCTGCGCCGATTTACAATCTGTAGATCAGCGATTGTTGTTCACAGCGAGTTCGGTTCACACAAGATAAGTCGAACATCGCCGCGACGCGGCACATATCTCGTTACCTGCAATGCAAAGAAGTGGTGCCCAGGGGCGGATTCGAACCACCGACACCGCGATTTTCAGTTTTCGTAGCAGTCCAACCGGACATGTCGCAAATGAACCGAAACACTCGGAAAACTCCTGATTTCACCCAAGATGGTTCTTGCGCGTACATGGGAACGTCCCGGTCAGAACCGGAACATTCCGTGCACAATTACACAGGAATTCGCACCTATCGCCACACCGCAATCTTCTCAAACCACCCCGCTGACAATAGCAGGAGATCCCGTGCCCAGATGATGCCGTGACATTGAACCACATGTGGGCAATGGCTCCACATTCAAGCGGGTGCGGACCAACGAATTCGGCGAATGGGAAACTGCGAGCACGACGATCTGAAAAATGCAGATACGGATCCTTGCGTGTCCTGTCTGTTAACGTGACAAAGCCGCTTCAGATCC
>JABJEK010000131.1 GCA_018702955.1 Rhodospirillaceae bacterium
CGGATATGCGGGCGGCGACGCTGCAGGCATGGCGTTCGAGACCCTCGACTGGATCTTCAACAAGGAAATCGCCGGTTACGCATCGGACACCTGGGGCAATGAAGTGCGCCCCTGCGAGACCGATGAAAACATCAACCAACCCTGGCACTGGATCGCGATCCCGATCCTCGGCCTGACAATGGGCGAAATCTTCTATCTCAAGGACATCGCCGACGATTGTGCGGAAGATAAAGTCTATGAATTCATGTTTGTCGCCCCTGCCCTGCCGATTACGGGCGCGGTCGGATCGCCGGTGAATCCGCTGGCAATTAAGTAGCGGGACGCAAGAGTAAATATTTCTGTCCCGAGTCCACCGTATCGGTAGGATGGTCTGCAACAACGGACCAATAATACCGGTCACGGATGTTTGTGACGGTTGGCCTTGACCCGTTCCAGGGCCAATCGCAGAGTTAATCCAAGAACGGGGGAGCGCTCAACGTCTCTAGGGAGGATCAAATGCGCAAGACACTATTAGCAACTACCAGCCTGGCTATCGGCATGGTGTTGGCCGCTGGTTCGGCCATTGCCGGCCCGGTCGGCGCAAATGTTGAAGAAGCCAAAAAGAACTCGCAGGTTGTCCTCGACTGGTTCGACGGCAAGCTCGACAATTACGGCAAGAACGACGTGTCCTACGACGGACCCGTCATCGAGTTCCGTTCGACGAGCCACATTCCGGCCGTTTCGGGTCTGGCCAAACTCCAGATTCAGGGTTTCGACAATCTCGAGCGTATGTCGAACGGCAAGATCAAGGTTTCGACCACCTGGTCCCAGTCGGTCCATGGTGTACGCGAAGGTCGCAAGGCGGTTCGTACCGGCCTTTCCGATCAGGCCCCTTGCTTCTCGCTCTATACGGCACGCGACTACAATGTCGTCGGCGGACTGGGACTGCCGTTCCTGTTCAACAACTCGCATGAAGCGGTAGCCACGGCCGAGCATCTCTATCCGAAATATCTGAAGGATGAGTTCGAGCGGTTCAAGGTCAAGATCATGCGCGAGGCCCATACCGGTCCGTACCATCTGTACAACAACAAGCCGGTCAAGACGCTTGCCGACGTCCAGGGCATGAAGGTTCGTGCCGGTGGCGGTACGCATGCTGCGATCATCGGTGCGCTGGGTGCAACCCAGGTGTCCATGCCGGGTGCTTCGGCCTACACGGCCGTGCAGCGTGGCACGCTCGACGCCATCCACTTCAACGACGCCGCGGCGCTGATCTTCAAGCTCCACGAAGTCTCGAAATTCCGTACCCAGAACGGCTTCAACGTGCTGACGATCGAGTATTGCATGTCCGGTGACTGGTTCGACGATCTGCCGGCTGACCTGCAGGTTGTCGTCAACAACTGGGGTCGCCAGATGGCGATCGCCGAAGCGGCTGGCTTCTACGATTATGGCGGACAGGTCAATGTCTCCAAGATGGAAGCTCAGGGTCTCCAGAGCATCGACATGGGTGCTGCTGAGCTCGACAAGTGGAAGGCCGCTGTCTCTGGTGTTGAAGCAACTTGGGTTGCGGATGCCGAGAAGAAGGGCGTTCCGGCCAAAGCCATGATGGCTGAGATTCGGGCAGGTGCGGCGAAGTACGCCAAGATGTCTCCGAACGAAGTGATGCTCGACGCGATCAACAATCCCGTCCAGGGCATGTACGACATGAAGTAGCGGAGGTTTCGTTCGGCCGGCGCGCAAATGCGCCGGCCGGGCACCTTCTGAAAGGCTCCTGAAAATGGAAAAAGTCGAAAAAGCATTTCTGTTCATATCCAGAAACCTCGACAGGATCGGCGGGCTGATCGTCCTGCCCGCGATTTCCATAATCGTGATTGTCGATGTGTTCAAACGCTACGCGCTGAACGATCCCTGGATCTGGAGCCTTGAGTTCAACGAGTGGATGTTGCTGCTGATCTTTGCATTCGCGATTCCCGAGTGCACACGCCAGAACGGCCATGTGCGCATGGAACTGTTGATCTCGAATCTGCCTAAACGCAGCCAGGAGGCGATGGATGTCGTCTATATCCTGTGCGCGATTTCACTTTTCTATCTTCTTGGCTTTCACGCCTGGGAAGAGTTCCATTTTGATTACGAATTGGGTCGTATCACCGAATTCGTCCGGCTCCCGATCTGGGGGCATCATCTGGCGATCTTCGGGATGTGCGTCATCCTGATTGTCTATTATGTGCTGCGTCTGATCGCCACAATCTTCAACTTCGGTGAGTTTTCACGGACCGAATCTATAGGTCTGGAGGAGTAGTCGATGAACGCTAAAGCGATAAATTTGCCCGCATTGGGGGTGCTGGTTGTCATCCTGCTAGCCGCTGCCCTCTTTAGTGCAACCGGCACGCTCGAGGCCCTCAAAACAATCGATAAGAGCGCCATCGGTCTGATCGCCTTCGCGGCCATGATGCTGCTGATCGTGCTCGGTGTGCCCATCGGCTTCGCCATGCTGGCGACAGCCGTGGCCGGTTTCTTCATCGTCGGGAGATCAAACTTCGCCGAAACACAGCTCTCGATTACCTTCATCGAGCAGGGCACAAGCTTCGTGTTTGTCGCCGTGCCGCTGTATTTCATGATGGGTCAGATCGTTCAACGAACGAACATCGCCTACGACTTGTATGAATGCGTCTATCGATGGCTGGGCCGGTTGCCCGGCGGTCTGGCGATCTCGTCGGTCGTGGCCTGCGGCGGTTTTGGCGCCGTGTCGGGCGGCAGTGTCACCGCGGTCGCGACCATGGCGCCGATGTGCATTCCCGCGATGCGCCGCTACAATTATGACGATTCACTGGCCACCGGCAGCGTCAGCGCCGCGGGCACGCTGGGCATCCTCATTCCGCCAAGTATCATCATGATCGGCTACGGCATCCTGACCGAGACATCGATCGGCGCCCTATTCATCGCCGGTATCATTCCCGGCATCCTGATGACGATCGGGTATTCGGTAACGATCATGGTCAAATGCATGATCAACCCCGAGCTGGGCCCGGTCGGCGAAAAATACAGCATGGGCGAAAAGGTCCGGTCGCTCACCAAGGTGACGCCGATCTTTCTGACATTCATCGTCGTGATCGGTGGCATTTACACGGGCGTCTTCACCCCGACCGAGGCCGCCGGTGTCGGCGTGCTCGCGCTCCTGGTCATTTCGCTCGCGATGAAGCGTTTGAACTTCACCAACTTCAAGGAATCCCTGCTCAAGTCCATGCACACCTCGGCGATGATCTTCGTGATCATCATCGGCGGTCACATGATGGGCAAGTTTGTCGTCCTGACCGGCCTGACCACGGGCGTCGTGGACTGGATCACGGCAGCGAATTTCTCACCGCTGATGGTCATGCTGATGATCAGCCTGCTGTTCATCGTGCTGGGGATGGTGCTGGACGTCTGGGGTATGTTGATCCTGACCATTCCGTTCACCATGCCGATCATTCTGGATCTGGGCTACAGCCCGGTCTGGTATGGCGTGTATGCCGTGATCATGGCCGAACTGGCGCTAATAACGCCGCCGGTGGGGATCAATGTCTATGTGATGGCGAAGATGGCACCCGACGTGCCGTTGGTGAAGATATTCAAGGGTGTCGCACCCTTCTTCATCTTCACGCTGTTCCTGGTCGCACTGATCACCCTGTTCCCCGAGATCGTACTGTGGCTGCCGCGAACGGCGGGCATGGGCGTCTTCTGATCGGGACAGACTTCAGAAGCTTTTAAACTTCAGCGCAGAGCGCGGCGTTTCGGGTCCGGGGCAATCTCCGGGCCCGTTTCTGCATGCGCAGGCACGGGTGCGGTCAGCCTGGGCAACGACGTCACCGTTGGTGATGGCGCTTCCGAACCCCGCATATCATCCTCGACCGGGACCTGCCGGCGGCGGCGATCCGGGCCCGTGAATGTCTGTGTCCGAACGAAGGGCCGCGGATTGGTAAGCAAACTGTTCAAACGCGCGCCCACACCCTTGACCGTGACCGGTTTGGCCAGGAATTCCGTCACCCCGGCGTCTCGTGCCGCCTCGACATGCTGCTTTTCCGAATATCCGGTGATCATGAGAACCGGCACCCGGGTCGCGGGATGGGTCAAATCATCCCGCAGCATGCGGGTGAACTCGAGACCGTTTAGCGGCTCCATCATCATATCGGTAATAATGACGTCGGGAATCATCAGCTTGCTGTCATTGAGCGCCGTCACGCCATTGGTGGCTTCACGAACCTCGGCGACCGACAACGCCTCCAGAATGCTGCGCAGCAAGCGTCGCATATGGTCATTATCGTCGACGATCATCACCACGAGTTCCGACAAATTACTGCCGTTCAGATTGGTCACAAGCTTCCCCGGTATTTGGATACTGGTATCCGGTAAACAGATGCGCGTAAAAACATCCAACAACCGTTAAACTAGGGTTTGTTTGGTTAACAAATGCTTTCGGAAGACACATTGCATAATCCGCAATGGCACGCGGCACAGGCCGCATTTTCGGAGCGCTGAAAGAAGGAAATGGATATGAGCGACAGCGTCGACATCTATCACAACCCCCGTTGCAGCAAATCGCGGGCGACCCTGGAACTCCTGGAATCGCGGGGGATTGAGGTTTCCGTCATCGAATATCTGAAAGAGCCGCCGGACGATATCGAACTGCGCCAGCTACTTGACCTGCTGGGCATATCTGCGCGCGAGCTGCTGCGTACAAGCGAAGCCCCGTACAAGGAACTCAACCTTGCCGATCCGTCAAAAACGGAAGACGAGATCATCGAAGCGATCCTCAAATTTCCGATCCTGATGGAGCGACCGATCGTGACGACGAACAGCAAGGCACGCCTCGGCCGCCCCCCGGAAGCGGTGCTGGAGATTCTCTAGCCTTCCGATGACCACCCAGCGCCCGATCTCCTACGCGGCCGGGCCGGGTCACACCCGGTCATTCCGCGACTCGGCTCAGGCATTTCGCGAGGGGCGGGAGACCCCCCGCGAGTTTCTCGAACGATTTATCGATCGGATCGAAGCCTCCGAAGATGACATTCATGCCTTCGTCACGCTGACGATCGACAGCGCGCGGGCGGCGGCAGACGCCGCCACGCAGCGCTACCGCGATGGAACGCCTGCATCACCGATCGACGGGTTGCCGCTCGGGCTCAAGGACATCATTCAAACTGCGGGCGTCCCGACCCAGGCCGGAAGCCCGATTTACGACGGCTGGATACCGGAACGGGATTCCCCCGTCACCGCCGCCCTGAAACGCGCCGGGGCGACCATACTCGGCAAAACCGCGACAACCGAATTCGCCTATGGCTCCATCACGCCCGCCCGCAATCCCTATGATCGCGAGCGCACACCCGGCACGTCGTCGAGCGGTTCGGCCGCCGCCGTCGGCGATGCGATGTTGCCGGCGGCGATCGGCACCCAGCTGATGTCATCGGTTATGCGGCCGGCAAGCTATTGCGCGCATGTCGGCGTGAAACCGACTTATGGCGCCATCCGGCAGGACGCGATCCACCCCTTCTCGCCGTCCGGAGAACATGTCGGGGTCCACGCGAACGCGCTGGAGGACGCCTGGCAACTCCTGCAAACACTTGCGACGGAGGCAGGCCCTGTCCCGGGTTCGCGTGGCCTCACAGGACCAGTAGAGCTGCCCGCAAGAAACGCCCCCAAACGCCTGATGCGCATGTACACGCCCGGCTGGGAAATGGCCCATGTAAGCGTCCGTGAGGCGTTTGAAGATGCGCTATCCAGATTATCGAATGCCGGCGTAGATATCGTCGAACCCGGCAGCACGCCGGCGTTGCAGGCACTCGAGGACGATTTCGCGCGCGCCGACGGGTGCGTTGCTGAAGTGGCGGCATTCGAGATGCGGTGGCCGTTCTTCGAGTATGAACGTGAGGGCCACCAGTTCCATGGACGGATCGAACGCCTGCTGGAGCGCGCCCACGCGATCACGCTGGAAGACTACAACACGGCCCTGGCATGGAAGGACGGGTTCCGTGATCGATATGTGGCGACCGCGCAGGATATCGACGGGGTTATCGGCCTCACCGCGCCGGAAGTCGCCCCCCTCGGGCTCGAGAATCTCGGCAACCCGCTCATGTGTTCGCCGGCATCCTGCATGGGTGCACCCGCCATCACCCTTCCCGCCTTGTCCGCAGATGGGTTGCCACTTGGCTTGCAACTGATCGGCTATCACAACCGGGACGCGGATCTCTTCGCCATGGCCAACTGGGTTGATGATGCCCTCGTGCGCTAGGCCGAGGCACGGCCGATGAGGGTCTGTATCGTCGGCGCCGGTGCGATTGGGGGCATTCTGGCAGCGCGACTGGCGTATGCCGGGCATGACGTCTCGGCCATTGCACGCGGGGCGCATTTGCAAGCCATCCAGAAGCGCGGCCTCACCTTGAAGGCGCCGGGTGAGCAATTCACGGTCGACATACGCGCCGCTGCCGACGCATCCGAGCTGGAGCCACAGGACTACGTCATCCTGACGGTCAAGGCGCCGGCGTTGCCCGGAATTGCCGCATCGCTCAAGCCCCTCCTCGGGCCGGAGACGGTCATTGTCACCGCGATGAACGGGGTTCCGTGGTGGTTCTGCCATGCGCTTGCGGGGCCACTGGCGGGACGCTCGCTGTCATCCACGGACCCGAATGGTGTGCTGGATGAAACCCTGACGCGGGAACGCCTGCTCGGATGTGTGGTGCATGCCGGCGCCTCGGTCCCCGAACCGGGGGTCGTGAACCATGCTGCCGGAGACCTCTTCATTGTCGGTGACGCAGGCCGACGCATGACCGCACCCGCCACCGAGCTGGCCGATGCCCTCGCCGAGGCGGGGCTCGATGGGCGTAGCACCGACGACATTCACGGTGAAATTTGGAAGAAACTGATCGGGAATATAGGCATGGGGCCGATTTGCGCCCTGACCGGCGCGACCCTGCTGGGCCTGGCACGTGACGCAGATGTCCGGCCGATTGCAGCAGCGATGATGCAAGAGGCCTCGAACGTGGGCGATGCGCTCGGCCTGCCGATGGATATGAGTGTCGAGGCGCGGATCGAACTCGGTGCCGAGCTAGGCGAATTCAAACCCTCAATCCTCCAGGACCTGGAACGCGGCCGCCCGCTTGAGATCGATGCCATGGTTACCGTTGTTTCGGAGATGGGAGAAATTGCAGGTATCCAAACTCCGACCGTCGACACGGTTCTCGCCCTGTTGCGCGGGCGGGCACGACGCGCCGGCCTCTACTGATCCCACGCATGGCGCTACACAAATCCTCGCTCGCGGTCCTGTTCGCAATGATGTTCTCGAGCCAGCTCGCGCTGACGATCTTTCTGCCCGCCGTGCCGGACATCGCGCGGGACCTTGAGACGACACTCGGCCGGACCCAGCTCATCATCCCCGCCTATCTGATCGCGTTCGCGTTCATGCAACTCATCGTCGGACCGCTCTCCGACCGGTTCGGGCGGCGGCCGGTCATCATGGGTGGCGTCGCTCTCTTCATGCTGGCCAGCCTGGCCTGTGCGTTCGCAACGGACATCTGGCAATTGCTTGGCGGGCGCTTTTTCCAAGCCGCAGGCGCCTGCGCCTCGATCGTCGTGGGGCGCGCGACGGTGCGCGATACGAATGACGGCAAGGCCGCCGCGCAGGCGATGTCGTATGTGGCGATCTCACTCGGGGTCGGGCCTGCCATCGCCCCCCTGATAGGCGCCGAGCTGGTGGAGACCTTCAACTGGCGCGCAACCTTCCTCGCCACCGCGTTTGCAAGCGGTCTGTCGCTCCTCGTGGCGATCCCGGTACTGCGCGAGACGCTGCCGAAACATGCGCGTGAGCGGATCGATGTATTCCAGCTCATCCGCGGCTACATGGCGCTGTTCCGACGCGCCGGATTCATGGGCTACAGCCTGACCATCTCGTTCCAGAGCGCGATCTTCCAGGTCTTCATGACGGCGGCGCCGATCGTGCTGATCAGCCAGCTCGGCATCACGCCGAAGCTTTTCGGCCTGTATCTGATGATCATCCCCATCGCCTTCATAACCGGCAGCTTCGTGTCGGGACGGCTGGTGCGGTTCATGCCCATAGACCTGATCGTCGGCACGGGTTGCACCATGGGTGTTCTGGGTGGTGTGCTTCAGGTAGGTCTCGCGCTTTCAGGTCTTGCAACCCCGACCCTGATTGTCGTGGCCATCCTGATCTCGAATTTCGGGACCGGGCTGGTGCTCGCAAATTGCTATGCCCAGGCGTTGAATACCGTGCCACCATCCTTCGCGGGTGCCGCGTCGGCCCTTGGCGGCTGCCTGCATATGGGCTGGGCGTTCGTCATGTCCCTGATCGTGGCAAATCTGCACCACAACCTGTCCCTGCAAATGGGAATGGCGCAGATGGCCACGACCGTTCTAAGCCTGACCGTATTCGTGCTGGTTGTGAGGACCTATGGACGGCGGGGCGGATAGCACCCGTGCCGAACTCAAATGTCAGACCTGCGCCGTCAGACCTGCGGCCTCGACACCCGCCACAGCACAGGTCTCGTCATTGTCCGAGCTGTCTCCGGTAACACCGACTGCACCGGCAACGTTGCCGTCCGCGTCACGGATCAACACGCCACCCGCGACGGGAATGACCCGGCCACCGGACGCCGCTGCGATCGCGACACCGAAATGCTCACGGGTCAGAAAATCCGTTTCATTGGCGCGTGAGGATCGGCCGATGGCCAACCCGCCCCAGGCTTTGCCGAAGGCGATCTCGAACCGCATGATTCCGCTTTTGTCTTCGCGCTGCATCGACACAAGATGACCGCCATCGTCGAGCACGACGATGGTCAGCGGTCCGATATCCAGGTCCCGCCCCTTGGCCTGGCCGGCCGCGATGATCTTGTTCGCCTGTTCCAGTGTCACCTTCGCCATACTCTTGCTCCCCGATAGATTGTTTGTCGTCAGAATGTTGGGCGCAGACTAGACGCCGGTCCCACCGAAAACCAGAGCAGAACCGGGGGATATCTCGGTGTCGCAGCCCTCTTCGGCTGCATCGAACTTATCGCTATATTGGACGCCGACAACAGCCGGATGGCCAATATGGTCAACAGCCTCCAGGGGAATTCAGATGGGCGACATTGTGTATCTCGATTACGACGCGGAAACGCTGTTCGCCGAGTACAACAATCGGGGGAAAGTGCCGGACTTCGAGGCGTTTATCGCGGATTTCGAGGCGCGTAGCGACAGGCTTCGTGCCGATGCGAAGAACGGCCGCATCGACCTGGCCTATGGCGACGGGCCGAGGGACCGTTTCGATCTGTTTCTGCCCGATGTCCCGAGCCCGCCGCTGCATGTCTTCATCCACGGCGGCTACTGGCAGTGGAACGACAAGGAAAGCTATGCGTTTCTGGCCAAGCCGTTCCTGGATTCGGGCATCGGCTTCGCAAACCTCGAGTATCCGCTTTGCCCCGGCGTTACCCTCGCGGAACTCGTCGACCATGTCCGCACGGGTATCGCGCATATCTGGATACAAGGCCCCGACCTCGGCTACGACCGTGACCGAATTCAGGTCAGTGGACATTCCGCCGGCGGACATCTCACTGGCGTGGTCCTCACCACCGACTGGACCGCGTTCGACAACGACCTGCCCGCGAACATCGTGAAAAGTGCAATGCCAATCAGCGGCATTTTTGACCTGGAACCCATCCGCCACACGCCGATCGGCGACCCTCTGGGCCTCGACGCGGTCAGTGCCGCCGCACTCAGCCCGATGTTCGCCCTGCCTCGGACCAGGGCAAATACGGTCGTGGCACTCGGCTCTCACGAGGGCCGCGAGTTCCACCGTCAGGCCGAAGCGTTTGCCGTGAACTGCCGCAACCATGGCGCCGACGTCACAATCGCAAGCGTGCATGGCGGCAATCATTTCAGCGTGCTTGAATCTCTCGCGACGAGCGACGGTCAGTTGTTCGGTTTGGCGCGTGAAATGCTGTCGAGATAGATGCGACTTCGCTTGTCGCGACGCGGCGGCCGGGGTCAAAATCGCGATCCTTCTAGACCGCAGATAAACTGGTTCCGGGCGTGACTCCCACAACCGAAAACCCCGAGACTTCGCGCGCCGACGCCTGGCAGCGTGTTTCCGTTGTCGCCGTGACCCATCACAGTCGCGCGGTCATCGAAGGCTGCCTGGCGGGCATTGGCGACAATGCGGAAGTGATCGTCATCGACAATGCCAGCGACGACGGCACCCCGGACCTCATACGCAAACTGTTGCCGCGTGCGGACATCGAGGAGAATGCGGACGGTGTCGGTTACGGGGCGGGCGCCAACCAGGGGCTCGCAAAGGTAACGCGCGAATTTGCCCTCATGGCCAATCCCGATTCCAGGGTCGACACCGCGGCGCTGGAAAAGCTGCTCGATGCTGCCGATGCCTATCCGGATGCCGCCCTGCTCGCGCCGTGCGTGCTTGACGATTCAGGCGCGTACGAGCCGGCGCACGATGCTGAATTATTTCAGCGACACCGGCTTCCCGCGCGCACGGGCGAAGTGCCACCCGACGGGCCATGTTGTGCGGATTATCTGTCCGGCGCGGTGGTTCTGCTCCGCATGGCGTCATTCCAGGATATCGGACCGTTCGACGACGCCATTTTTCTGTATTACGAAGACGATGATTTTTGCATGCGTATACGTCAGAAAGGTTTCAGCGCCATTTTGGTCCCCGACGCGTTGGTCAATCACGGTGGCGGCGGGTCCGTGCGCCCGAGCGCGCATTACCGCTGGGAGAAATACTGGCACATGGCCTGGTCGCGACTTTATCTTGAGCAAAAATATCATGGCCGGGTGGCATGTGCCGCGATCGCGTGGCCGAACCTGCTGCGCTATGCCTTGAAGACGCTTGGGAATGCTTTGACCCTTCGCCGTGCAAAGGCCTGGCGCGACCTGGCGCGGCTGTTCGGGACGGCCGGGTATCTGCTCCACGTCCCGGCATCCCGAACGGTGACCCGTGCCAGACCCGCACACGCGGAAACGAAGACATGATGAGCAATCCCGATCAGGACTTCTGGCGCGGACGGCGTGTCCTCGTGACCGGCCACACCGGCTTCAAGGGTGCATGGCTGAGCGCATGGCTGGAGGTGATGGGTGCAGAGGTGCATGGATTCGCGCTCGCTCCCGAGCCGGGCGCAAACCTGTTCCGCGATTTGGGCGCCTGGAAGTACCTCACCTCCATGATCGGTGACATCCGCGATCGCGATGCCGTGGAAATCGCCTGCGCGGCCGCCGACCCGGACATCGTCATTCATCTGGCAGCCCAGTCATTGGTCCGCCGCGCCCATCGCGACCCGTTAGGCACCTATGCCAGCAATGTGCAGGGCACCGGCAATCTGCTGGAGAAACTCGGCGCCTGCGTGGGACTCCGCGCGATTTTGGTCATCACCAGCGACAAGTGTTACAGCAACGACAATAGCGGGCGCCCGTTCGTGGAATCCGACCCGCTAGGCGGCACCGAGCCCTATGCTGCATCTAAGGCGGCACAGGAAACGCTAAGCGCCGGATGGCGCAAGGGCATCCTCGAGAACCGCGACCGCGCGCCGCGGCTCGCCACCGCGCGTGCCGGCAATGTCATTGGCGGCGGCGACTGGTCGGAGGACCGGATCCTCCCCGATCTCTTCCGCGCCATCGGTACCGGCGGTGCACTCGAGGTTCGCAACCCAAGTGCGACGCGCCCCTGGCAACATGTACTCGATGTGCTGGCGGGGTATATGCGCTACGCCGAGGCCCTGGTACGCGACAAGGAATCAAAACTGCCGAACGCGCTCAACTTCGGCCCCGATACCGGGGAGGCCCAGCCCGTTAGCTGGGTTCTGGAGCGTGTGATCGAAACGGCCCGCGCCGAAGGTCTTCAGGTGGAAGATTGGCGTCACGTGCCCGAGGACGGGCCCGTGGAGGCCAGGAATCTCGCCCTGGATGCATCGTTGGCGGCGCAAACACTGGATTGGCGACCGCGCCTGTCCCAGGCAGATGCCGCCGAGTGGACGGCACGCTGGCACGCCCAGGCGCTGCAAGGCGCGTCCCCCCGCGACCTCGTCGAAGGGCAGATCACCGCCTACCAGGAACTGGCGACATGAGCCCCACAAATGAAACACGTCTGGCCTGCCGCTTTTGTGGCGAGGCTCTGCGGACCAGCTTCGCCGACCTGGGCGAAACGCCGCTTGCGAACAGCTATCTGGACAACGCCGATCCCGATACGGCGGATCCACGTTACCCGCTCCACGCGCGCGTGTGCGACAGCTGCTTCCTCGTCCAGGTGGAGGACGTGGTGCCGGCCGAGGAGATTTTCTCCGACTACGCCTACTTCTCATCCTTCTCGACGAGCTGGGTCGCCCATGCCGAGGCCTATACGAAGATGGCGACCAAGCGCTTCGGCCTGAACGCATCCAGTTCGGTCATCGAAGTCGCCAGTAATGACGGCTACCTGCTGCAGCATTTCGTCAAGGCAGGCATTCCCGTCCTCGGGATCGAGCCCGCCGCCAATGTCGCCAAAACTGCCGAAGCGAACGGGGTGCCGACGATGGCCGCATTCTTCGGCCTCAATCTCGCCGAATCCCTGCGCAACAAGGGCACCCGGGCAGACCTCCTGCTTGGCAACAACGTGCTGGCCCATGTGCCGGACTTGAACGACTTCGTTGCCGGCCTCGCGCATCTGTTGTCGAACAATGGCGTGCTGACGATGGAGTTCCCACATCTGGCGCGGCTGATCGAGGATGCGCAATTCGACACGATCTACCACGAGCATTTCTCCTATTTCTCACTGCTCGTCGTCGAGAAGGTCTTCGCCCGGCACGGGCTGCGGCTGTTCGATGTGGAAGAACTGCCGACCCACGGCGGCAGTTTGCGAATTTTCGCGTCGCGAAGCGATGGCGCTGCGCGGGCGGAAGAACCCGGACTCGCGAAGGTCCGCCACGATGAAATGGCAATGGGGCTCGACAAAATCGATAGCTACGCCGGGTTCCAGGCTCGCGTGGAGGCCATCCGAGACGGCCTCCTGGCGTTTCTTGCCAAGGCCCGGGCCGACGGTAAATCCGTCGCCGCCTATGGCGCGGCTGCCAAGGGCAACACGCTGCTGAATTACTGCGGGGTGGATGCCTCCCGGATCGATTTTGTGGCCGACGTCAGCGATCAAAAGCAGGGCAAATTCCTGCCGGGCAGCCGCATCCCGATCATAGCCCCCGCGCGATTGCGCGACACGAAGCCGGACTATGTGCTGATATTGCCGTGGAATCTGAAGCGCGAGATCACGACCGCCCACGATTACATCGCGGATTGGGGCGGTAAGTTTGTCGTCGCCGTACCGGAGTTGACCATCCTGTGATGAAGTTTATGCCCACGGATATCGCCGGCGTGTTCGAAATCGGAACCGAGCCGATTGCCGACAACCGCGGTGACTTTGCGCGAAGCTATTGCGGCGATGAGTTTCGGGCGACCGGAATCACCTTCGACGTTATCCAAACGAATATCTCGCGCAACCACCGGCGGGGCACGCTGCGGGGCATGCACTATCAGGCGGAGCCGACCCCCGACCCGAAACTGGTCCGTTGTACGCGTGGGCGCATCTTCGACGTCGCCGTCGACCTGAGGCCCCAGTCGGACACGTTCTGCCGATGGGCCGGCGCCGAACTCACTCCGGAAAGTCAAAACGCCCTGTTCGTGCCCGCAGGCTGTGCACACGGTTTCCTGACCCTCGAAGACAATTGCGAAATCGAGTATCTGATGGGTGCGGCCTATGTGGCCGACCTCGCACGCGGGGTGCGGTGGGACGATCCCGCCTTTGCCATCGAGTGGCCGAGTACGCCGGTGGTGATGTCCGATCGCGACGCGTCCTATCCCGATTATGCGGTCGAGATCTAGGATGGGGGAATGACAGACCGGCTCGCCCCGAACTTCAATTCCGCCCTGGTCACGGGTGCCACGGGGTTTCTGGGATCTCATCTCGCCGGCCGGCTGGCCGATGCAGGGGTCAGAGTTACCGCGATCACACGTCCATCGAGTGACCCGGCGCGCATCGCGGGATTGCCAAACAACGTCAGCGTCCATGCCGCTACGGGCGACAGCCGCGATCTGATCGAATGTTTCGAACAGGCAAAGCCCGATGTGGTGTTCCATCTCGCAGCCCGGTTCACGGCCACCCACATGCCCGGCGATATTGCCGGGCTGATCGAAGATAACGTGACCCTCACGGCGCAAGTCTGCGAGGCCGCCGTCAACGCAGGATGCCCGGCACTGGTGACCGCCGGCACCGGATGGCAGAACGCCGGAAGTGCCCTTGGCGACCCGACGCCCGCACCGAACACGCTTTACGCGGCAAGCAAGCAAGCCGCCGACGACATCATCGACTATTACAGCCAACTGGCAGGTTTGAATGCAGTCACGCTCAAGATCTACGACAGCTATGGTCCGAACGACCCGCGGCGCAAATTCCTCGCGGTACTTCGCGACGCCGCAGCCAAAGGAGAGAAGGTCGACGCGACACCCGGTGACCAGCTACTCCACATGGTGCATGTCGATGATCTGACCGATGGGTTCGTCCATGCGGGCAATCTTCTGTCATCGGGCGAAATTCGTGGCCGCGCCAGCCATACGCTTCCGTCGAGCCAGGCCGTTACACTGCGTGAGTTCGCGGCGTTATGGATGTCGGCGAACGACCGTCACGTTGAAATCCAATGGGGTGGCAGGCCCCATCGCGACGGCGAGGTCATGGTGCCGTGGGAGGGCGCCCCCCTGCCCGGCTGGTCACCCCGCATCGACCTGAAGGCCGGCCTGAAGGGCTGTTAGTCCGCCTGTAACACCCGGGTGGCCGGCCCAAAGAGGTCCTGCTCGCCTCCGGAAAGAAAGCCTCTCGGGGCATATCCGAAATCCGCGGTCGCCGCCCCGTCATCGAATGCCAGATCCTGGTTCATCCGACGCGCAACATCCGCGCTCAACTCGCTGCCCGGAATAACGGTGCCGGCGAGCGCCAGAATCTGCGGCAAACCCGGAACATTGATAATCCGCAGTGACCGCTCGAGAACTACAAAGATCCGATGAATCATACCGCGGTAAGGACGGGCAGATTGAACTACAAAAAATGATCTGAATCGAACATGAATAGCCGGATCAGATGTCGAACAGCTGTCAATCGCGCATTCCCAGTTTAACAGGGATACAACAGGGAATCCCCCACTTGTAGTTCAGCGATTTTTAGCCGATTAGCCCCTAAGTACGCCGGATTTTCGGATCGAAAAAGGCCGGTTGATAGAATGTGCTGAGGAAAGAACAGGGAAATTCAGATCGTTAACAGGGAAGTCGGGCCCGACCATCAAGGAAATAGGTGCACGTTCAGGTGACGTACAGTTACCTTGGAGCAAGTCGCCAAATTCTGGTTTACACAGATTTCGCGTGAGACAAGGTGCACTCGGTATCACCGTTGCCGCTGGTCTTTACCCTATCGCTGGCTCCAAACTACTCGTCGATAGCCAACTCAACTGATTGCATCAATTCCACTGCATCAATTTGGAGAATACGCGCAAGGCGCACAACTTCGACGAAATCTAGACGTCGTTCCTGCAACTCGTATTTAGCGACAAATGACTGTGGGCGATCCAATTCCAAGGCCAACTCCATTTGAGTGAGGCCAGCAGCTTTGCGCGAATTGACAAGCTTTTTTATGAGTACGCGATAAGCGTTCGTATGGATGGATTTTGGCAAGTGTGCGCTTCGACTTGATTGATAGCGCGATAAGAGTTAATCCCAATATCGAATAATCCCAAAATAGGATTTATTATTATTGGAATGAGCTATGGCACTTGAAGCATGTCCAGCCTGCAAGAGGCGCGTCTCGATCGAAGCCAGTAATTGTCCGAAATGCGGCAAACCACTCGAAATAGGCTGGCACGATGAGGCAGCTATGAAGCGCAAAAGGTCGGGGGCAATTACCGGCGCAGTCATCGCGGTACCGCTTGCTGCATTCCTGATATTCGCACAATCACACGAGCCTGATCCCTGCGGCGATCGCGTGGAGGCATTTACGTATGCAGAGGTGTTTATCAAGCAACGTCTGCGGAGCCCTTCGACGGCCGTATTTGAGTTTAGCACTGCTCGGGTCGTTCAACGGGAATGCGGCACATGGGCGATCGTAAGTTTCGTCGATGCGAAGAACGCCTTTGGAGCAGTCGTGCGAACACCCTTAAGCGTTGTGGTGGAGAAGCGCCACGACGGCGAATGGATCCTGCGTTCCATTGATATGGAAAACTCTTAACAACTCTATCCAGTTCGAATAATATTCTTCCGTGCTCATTGAGTTAATGAGCCAAGGCAGCACTAGCTGGGGTTAAAGCCCGGTGCGAGAGCAGCCTCACCTCAATTCACGAGGGAGAGGACTGCTCTTTTTTGTAGCCCTCCCTCCTATTGCAAAGGAGGCCGAGATGGCTGCCAGGAAAAGAGTGCGACCCACAAATTCAAGACCCAAACGCAAAACCCAACCGCGGTTGTCGATCAAATACGTGTCGATTGAGACCCTGTGCCCAAGCTCCGCAAATCCGCGGCGACATCCTGACAAGCAAATTGCGTTAATTGCCGCCAATATAAATAGGCACGGTTTCAATGTACCGATCCTGATCGACCAGCATGGCAATGTCCTATCGGGAAACGCACGTATGCTCGCCGCCCTGAGCCTAGGCCAAACCACTGTTCCGACAGTCTGTCTTGACCATCTTAGCGACGCTCAGAAGCGTGCATTCATCCTCGCGGAGAACCGATTGTCGGAGCTCGCGGATTGGGATCGTGATGTGCTGCACAAAGAACTCCAGCACTTGATGAATGTGGAGCTTGATTTCGAGGTCGAGATCACGGGGTTCGATACAATCGACATCGATAACCTGGAAATCTCCATTGAAGGAGATCCGGAGGATGACAACGAAGACATACCGCAACCAGAACAATTGGCCATCACCCGGCCAGGTCAGATGTGGCTGCTAGGTGACCATCGCTTAGTTTGCGGCGACGCGCGTGACCCGGCCAACTACGCGCGCGTTCTTGATGGGAACCAGGCACAGATGGTGTTCACAGACCCGCCATACAATGTGGTGATCGGCCACAATGCGAGCCCCTCAGCGCGCCATCGCGAATTCGAAATGGCATCCGGTGAAATGTCTCCAAAAGACTTCGTTGAGTTTCTGGAGAGCTTTCTGAGCTGCACGACCGCGGCTTGCTTGGACGGCGCAATCATCTTCACCTGTATGGATTGGCGGCATGACCATCTGCTCAAGCAGGCAGCAGAGGGCATCGGGCTAGTCCATACCTCAGTTGAGCTTGAACCTAGCGGCAGCGGGTTAAGAGAGGATTTACTTCCCGTCTCCGCGAGAAAGACGACCTCAGGCGTTGACGTCGATAACCGTCCGGCC
>JABJEK010000004.1 GCA_018702955.1 Rhodospirillaceae bacterium
CACCCAGGGTCGGGCGCAATTTACCATGCACTTTGATCATTACGAACAAGTACCGCAGGCGGTGTCGGACGAAGTCCGCGCCAAGCTTGCCTGACTGTGAAGGAGCAAGCGAATGGGTAAGGCAAAATTTGAACGTACGAAGCCGCATTGCAACGTTGGCACGGTTGGCCATGTTGATCATGGCAAGACGACGTTGACGGCGGCGATCACGAAGATCCTTGCGGAGTCTGGCGGTGCTGAGTTCACTGCCTATGACGCTATTGACAAGGCGCCCGAGGAACGCGCGCGGGGCATCACGATTTCGACGGCTCATGTTGAGTACGAGACGGAAGCGCGTCATTACGCGCATGTCGATTGCCCTGGTCACGCTGATTACGTGAAGAACATGATCACGGGCGCTGCTCAGATGGATGGCGGTATATTGGTGGTTTCGGCGGCTGATGGCCCGATGCCCCAGACCCGGGAGCATATCCTTCTGGCGCGTCAGGTTGGTGTCCCGGCGCTTGTTGTTTTCCTGAACAAGGTTGATCAGGTTGATGACGAGGAGCTTTTGGAGCTTGTCGAGCTCGAGGTTCGTGAGTTGCTTTCTTCTTATGATTTTCCTGGCGACGACATTCCGATCGTCAAGGGTTCGGCGCTTGCTGCGCTGGAAGACACGAACGAAGAGACGGGCAAGCAGGCTGTTCTTGAGTTGATGGCGGCTGTTGACAGTTACATTCCACAGCCGCATCGCCCGAAGGATAAGCCTTTCTTGATGCCGATCGAGGACGTGTTCTCGATTTCTGGTCGCGGGACGGTTGTCACGGGTCGGGTCGAGACGGGTATCATCAAGGTGAACGACACCGTGGAGATCCTTGGTATCCGGGAGACGGCGAAGTCGGTTTGCACGGGCGTTGAGATGTTCCGCAAGTTGCTTGACCAGGGCGAGGCTGGTGACAATGTTGGTCTTCTGCTTCGTGGCATTGGGCGCGAGGACGTCGAGCGCGGTCAGGTTATCGCGGCTCCTGGATCGATCAAGCCGCATACGAAGTTCACGTGCGAGGCTTATATTCTGACGAAGGAGGAGGGTGGTCGTCACACGCCGTTCTTCTCGAACTACCGTCCTCAGTTCTACTTCCGCACGACGGATGTGACGGGGTCTGTTGTTCTTCCCGACGGCACTGAGATGGTGATGCCGGGAGATAACATCTCGATGGAAGTCAATCTGATCGCGCCGATCGCGATGGACGAAGGTCTTCGCTTCGCCATCCGTGAAGGCGGTCGGACCGTCGGCGCCGGCGTCGTCGCGTCGATCATCGAGTAACTTTTCTTGAAAAACCCCGCTCTCCGGAGCGGGGTCGTTCAATTTGCAGGGCCGGCACGACCGGGGAATGAAGCCATGGACAGTCAGAACATCAGAATTCGCTTGAAGGCGTTCGATCACCGTGTGCTCGATCAGTCGACCGGTGAAATCGTCAGCACCGCGAAGCGGACCGGCGCTCAGGTGCGCGGGCCCATTCCGTTGCCGAACCGGATCGAGAAATACACGGTCCTGCGGTCACCTCATATCGACAAGAAAAGTCGCGAGCAGTTCGAGATCCGCACGCACAAGCGGTTACTCGACATCGTCGACCCGACACCTCAAACCGTGGACGCGCTGATGAAGCTCGACCTGGCGGCTGGTGTTGACGTCGAAATCAAGCTCTAGGCCAGGAGGCGATCCGATGCGCAGTGGAATGATCGCTCGGAAGGTCGGAATGACCCGAGTGTTCACGGATGACGGGATTCATGTCCCGGTCACCGTGTTGCAGGTGGATAATTGCCAGGTCGTTGCGCAGCGCAACGAGGAGCGGGACGGATATACCGCGCTTCAACTTGGTGTAGGCGCGGCGAAGGTAAAGCGGACAAGCCAGCAGATGCGTGGCCATTTCGCCAAGGCTCAGGTCGAGCCGAAGCGCAAGGTGGTGGAGTTTAGGGTCAGCGCCGACGCGATGATCGACGTTGGCTCGGAGCTTTTGCCTGATCATTTCGTCGATGGTCAGCGGGTTGACGTGGTCGGCACCTCGATCGGCAAGGGTTTCGCCGGTGCGATGAAGCGGCATAACTTCCATGGGTTGCGGGCGTCGCACGGTGTGTCGGTCTCGCATCGCTCGCACGGTTCAACCGGTAACAGTCAGGATCCAGGCCGGGTCTGGAAGGGCAAGAAAATGGCTGGTCACATGGG
>JABJEK010000014.1 GCA_018702955.1 Rhodospirillaceae bacterium
AAATCCGTGTGGTCGAAACCCAATGGGACGGCCAGCCCGCGAAACTGGCCTCGCTGCGCGACATCACGGACCGCAAGCGCGGTGAACGCATGATGCAGTCGGCCCAGAAGGCGGCAGAGACGGCAAACGACATGAAGTCGCGCTTTCTGGCGAACATGAGCCACGAACTCCGCACACCGCTCAACTCGATTATCGGGTTTTCGGAAGTGATGAAGGACGAGACATTCGGTGCGATCGGCAATACCCAGTATCTAGGCTATGTCGGAGACATTCATCGATCGGGCCATCACCTACTCTCCCTGATCAATGATCTTCTGGATCTGTCGAAAGCGGAATCAGGCCGTTACGAGTTCCCCGAGTCCGAGTTCGATCTGGTTGGAGCAATTCATGAATCGCTTCGCCTTGTGTCTCGGCAAGCGGGTGAAAAAGCGTTGAAGATCGGGGCCGTGGCCGCGTTTGATGAATGCCGTTTCCTCGGGGGCGAACGCCAGATCACCCAGGTCGTCGTCAACCTCCTGTCGAATGCGATCAAGTTCACGCCGGACGGCGGCCGGATCGAAGCAAGGTTGCGCCAGGGATCACTGGGGTCGGTTGTCATCGAGATCGAAGACAATGGTGTTGGAATAGACCCGGACGATATTCCGAAGGTCTTCGATGCATACTCACAGGTGGGTGAGCCTTATCTGCGTAGCAAAGTTGCCGGGACGGGCCTTGGGTTGGCGCTGACCAAGCGTCTCGTGGAAATGCATGGTGGGTTCGTTCGGCTCCGCAGTGCACCCGACATCGGTACAACCGTGAGTGTCACTCTGCCGCGAGACCGGGTTCTGGATGACATTACTGACAGACTGACGGTTGTCAGCGCCTGAATGAATAGGGCTCGGTGACCCGCCGTGGAGCCGCCGCTCGAGCATATCCAATTCCGAGAATCTTCACCGTGCCCGATGACGCAGACCAGGAACTGACCACAGGCACCGATAGCGCCGGACGGTCCGTCCGTGTGCTGGTCGTGGACGACAATGAAGGCGACTATGTGCTGGTGAAGTCGCTTTTGGATTATATTCCCCTGGTGGATTATGACGTGCGGTGGCTTCCTGGTGGGGAAGGTGTTTCCGAACGTATTGCCGACATCCAGCCTGATATCTGTCTTGTCGACTACAACCTCACGGGCGACACGGGGTTGGATCTGATCAGTTCCATCACGCGGATGTATCCGCTTTTGCCGTCCGTGTTGTTGACCGGCGAGAGCGATCCAATGATCGATGTCGCGGCCATGCGCGCTGGCGCCGCCGACTTCATTGAAAAATCACGCTTCGATGCGCGTGTCCTCGATCGCACCATCCGGTTTGCCGTCGAGCAGAAACGCGTTGAGGGACATCTGGCGGAACGCGCCGAGCGCGATGACCTGACCGGTCTCTACAACCGCGCTGGTTTTTCCGAACGCCTGGAGCAGGCGATGGGGGTTGCGGACCGCACCGATCGTTATCTGGGCGTCATCTTTATCGATCTGGACCGGTTTAAATACGTCAATGATTCGCTTGGGCATGCGGCAGGCGATGCCTTGCTGCGTGCCGTGTCCGCCCGAATTCATGCGTGTTGCCGGGCGACAGACATTGTTGCGCGCATGGGCGGCGACGAGTTCGCGGTTATCGCAACCCACATGAAGGAACCGTCTCTGTCTTCACATCTGGCGGAGAAGATCGTCGCATCGTTTCTCGAGCCCTTCGAGATCGACGGTCATGTTGTGCACGCCGGTGCAAGCCTGGGCGTCACGACATATCCGGTGGACGACGGGACTGCGGAACAACTCCTGATGAACGCCGACATGGCGCTGTATCGTGCCAAGGCAGAGGGCCGGAACCGGTATGCGATGTTCGACCGGAACATGGAGACGGCCGCCAGAATGCGTCAGCAGACCGGCAGCGAGCTGCATTCCGCAATCGAACAGGGCGACCTGTTCCTGGAGTATCAACCGATCGTCGAGGCCGCGAGCGGGCGTGTCGAGGCTGTCGAAGCGTTGGTCCGATGGGACCATCCCGAGGGTATCCGCTATCCGGATTCCTTCATCGAGATCGCCGAAACGTCGAACCTGATCAACCGGCTCGGGGAGTGGGTTTTACGCGATGCTTGCCGGATGGCAGCGCAACGAATTGCGGCCGGTGCCGATCCGATCCGCGTGACCGTAAATATGTCCGCCGCACAGCTTGCCGCACCCGATCTGGTTGGCGTTGTGCAACTTGTTCTGGCGGAGACCGGTCTGCCCGCCTGCTTGCTAGAACTTGAGATTACGGAATCGGTCATGATCCCGAATTTCGAGGGCGGCGAGAGGGTCCTCAATCGTCTGCGGGAGATCGGGGTGAGTATCTCGATTGATGATTTCGGTACGGGCTATACCGCGCTCCAGGTGCTGCACGGCTTGCCGGTGGAGAAACTCAAGATTGACCGAACCTTCGTGTGGGAAATCGATGACGGCGAGCGGGTGCCGCCGGTGGTCAAGGCCATTGTCGAAATCGGGCGTGCATTTGGTTTGCGTGTGGTTGCCGAAGGCGTCGAGAATGAAGCCCAGCTCGCCTGCATGCAGGCGCTGGGGGTCGATCAGATTCAGGGTTTTCATATTGCACGGCCGACCCGAGCGGCGATCTTCGAGCAATGGTTGTCGGAGAATTCACCGGCCCGAGCCATGGTCGTCAGCTAGGTATCGGTCAGGGTTCTCTCGAACGACCAGTTCGACGACAGCATGGATACCGCCCACTCGACGAAGGCCGCGCCGGCTCCGGTTTCAGGCAACTGCCCCGCAATGAAGCGCTCGTTTCCCTTCAGGATTTCCGCCTCGCTGTCACCTGCGCCGATGATGAAAACAACGGGCTCATTGAATGGGCGCTGGTTGTGCACCTCGTTCAGAAATCGGGTGCCCTCGCGCACCGCATCGCGCAAATCTAGAATGATGATGTGTGGTGATTTCTCGTGCGCGGCGTCGGACAGCTGGTCGATGCCTTCGTTAAAGGTATGAACGCGTAAGACGGGATTCTTGGTGTCGCGTTGCTCAAGATCCTTGATGAAACCATCGGCAAGCGTGTCATCGCCGGTGACCAGCATGAGCTGGACCATTTGTCCTTCAGGCAACGGCACGATGCTGATCTCCGCGAGACGTACGTAAGATGTCCGAAGAATCATACCACCACCGGTGGTATCCACCGGCGGTAGCATGGTGTTACGAACGCGACGTTTTTGCAGGCTTGCCGTCGTTGATTGCAGGCCTTGCCTGAACGCCATGCCGACCCCATTTCTCGGGGGTCAGTATTGGAGGCAGAATGGTTCATTGGAGGCGTTTGGCCACAGTTGCGGGCTTGTATGGGTTCGCGGCGATTGCCGCTGCGGCGGCGTCGGTTTCGGTGCGCGCCGACGTGATCGAATCCCAGGTGCAGCGGTTCGAGGCAGTGGTGCTGACCAACGGACTGAAAAACCCCTGGGGGCTCGCATTTCTCCCCGATGGTCGAATGCTGGTCACCGAAAGACCCGGCCGTCTGCGCGTCTTCGAAGACGGGAAGGGATTGTCAGAACCTGTCGCGGGTGTGCCCGAGGTGGCGGCGCGCGGCCAGGGCGGGCTTCTTGATATCGTCCTGCATCCCGACCATGCGGCCAATGGCTGGATCTACATGTCCCATGCCGTCCCGCGCGAAGGCGGGGCACGAACAGCCGTGAGCCGCGCACGGCTCGATGGCGGGGCTCTACGTGATCTCGAGACCGTGTTTGTCGCGAAGAACCCCGGATCGGGCGGCGTTCACTTCGGCTCGCGGCTCGCCTTCGGCACGGACGGCAAGCTCTATGTGAGTGCAGGCGAACGCGGCAACGCGAACCAGGCCCAGAATCCGAAGAATCACAACGGTACGGTTCTGCGCCTGAACGACGATGGCTCGATCCCGTCCGACAATTCGTTCGTCGGCCAGAACGACGCGCTGCCATCCATTTTCACCTATGGCCACCGTAACCCCCAGGGCATGATCCGGCACCCGGTGCGCAACGAAATCTGGGTGCATGAGCACGGACCCCAGGGCGGGGATGAGATCAACCGCCTGGTCGGCGGGGCGAACTATGGCTGGCCGGTCGTCACCTTCGGGCGCAGCTATGCGGGGTTTTCGATCGGAGAGGGATCGGCGAAGGACGGCATGGAGCCGCCGCTGCATCACTGGACGCCGTCGATCGCACCCTCGGGCATGATGTTTTATGACGGCGACGCTTTTCCACGCTGGCGCGGCAATTTGTTCGTTGGGTCGCTCAAGTTCCGCTATCTGGCGCGGCTCGTGCTCGACGGCACGCGGGTCGTGTCTGAGGAGCGACTCGTCGAAAGGGATTTCCGGCGGGTCCGCGATGTGCGCCAGGGCCCGGACGGGATGATCTATGTTCTGACCGATGAAAGCGACGGGCAGTTGATTCGCCTGCAGCCGGTGCCGGAATAGAGTGCCCCCGCCGGGTGTTCACGTTACATATGCGGTGCCGTGAAAACGGCACATCGCGACTGTCACACGCGAATGACCGAAAGGCTTTTCCCATATGAAACGCGCATTTATTTACGGCTTCGGCATCTCGCTTATCATTACCGCCGTTGCCGCCTGGATCCTGATTTCGCCGCTGTTCATCGACGAGGTCGTGGACGAGCAGTTCCCCGGCGTGCCGACGCCCCAGGCGCTGGCGAAGATGCCGGACGACAAGAAGGCCGCGATGGCCGACGAAGTCCTCGACGCCGCGCGCGGCATGCCCGACAAGGCGATGGAAGATACCAAGGATGACATGATGGCGCCGGGTGCGCCGATCACCCTGGCCGCCGGCGCGTTCCGCGATGCCGACAAGGTCCACAAGGGCAGTGGCAACGCCGGGTTGTATCGGCTCGCCGACGGCAACCATGTGCTGCGGCTCGAAAATCTCGACGTGACCAACGGCCCGGACCTGCATGTGTTTCTCGTACGCCATCCGGGGCCTGTCGCATCCTCGGATGTGACCGATGATAACTACATCGACCTGGGCGCGCTCAAGGGCAATATCGGCAACCAGAATTATGCGATCGCGCCCGGGACGGATGTGGCCGGGTTTGCCAGCGTTGTGATCTGGTGCAAGGCGTTCGGTGTTCTGTTCTCGACCGCGCCGCTGGCACCTGCGAGCAGTTGATTATTTCCGGCCGCTAAGGCGCTACACTCACCGGAACGAAAAGACTTTCCGGGGAGTGCCGAACATGACCGATATTTCTGCGTCCGTCGAAGGGCGCGTTGTGATGATCACCGGCGCGGGTCAGGGCATCGGCCGCGCCTACGCGCTGAAATTCGCCGAGGCGGGTGCGATTCCGGTCATCGCCGAAATCGACGGCGCGAAGGGTGACGCGGTTGCGGCCGAAATCGAAGCCGCGGGCGGCGAGGCGCTGTCGATCCGGACCGACGTGACCGATCCGGCCTCGGTGAAGGCCGCAGTCGCCGCCACGCTCGATCGCTTCGGGCGGATCGACGTGCTGATCAACAACGCCGCCATCTTCGTGACCCTGGGTCGGCAGCCCTTTTGGGAGATCGATCTCGAGGAATGGCGCGCCGTGATGGATGTGAACATCACCGGCTGCTTCATCTGCGCGAGCGCTGTCGCGGGGCCCATGCGCGAGGCCGGCGGCGGGCGGATCATCAACATCTCGTCTTCGACCGTGCCCCAGGGCATTCCCGGTTTCACCCACTATGTGACGTCCAAATCCGCGCTGATCGGCATGACCCGCTGTATGGCGCGTGAGCTGGGCGATGCGAATATCGCCGTCAATGCGGTGCTGCCGGGTATGATCGAGACCGAAATCGAGAATGCGGGTCGCAACGATGCCGGGCGCGCAGCCGTGATCGGCCATCAGTCGCTCAAGCGTCAGCAGGAGCCCATGGACATGGTTGGCACCCTGCTGTTCTTGTCGTCACCCGCCTCGGGATTCATGACCGGACAGTCATTGTGCGTCGATGGCGGCGCCGCCTTTATCTAACCGGAGTGCTTTGCTATGCGACTTTGCCGCTACAACGACGACGAGCTCGGGCTGGTACTGGGTGACCAGCTGTTTGATGCCACGGCCGCGCTGGAATCCCTTCCGCCCCTGACATGGCCGATCCCCCATGGTGATCACCTGATTGCCAACCTGGATGCTTTGAGGCCGGCCATCGAGCATGCCGCGGGCGATTCCCACCCCGTGCCGGTTGGTTCGGTCGTGCTCAAGAGCCCCGTCGCGAACCCGAGCAAGATTATCGGGGCGCCGGTCAACTATCACAAACACATGGAAGAGGCGCGGGCGGACGCGGAGATTAACCTCGGCCGCGACATCAAGACGATCGACACCTACGGCCTGTTCATGAAGGCTAACAGCTCGCTGGTGGGGCCGGGTGAGGGGGTGGCGCTGCGCTTCGACGACCGGCGCAACGATCATGAGGTGGAGCTGGCGGTGATCATCGGCGAGGGCGGTTCCGACATCGCCGAGGCCGACGCCATGGGCCATATCTGCGCCTATTCGATCGGGCTCGACATGACCGTGCGCGGCACCGAGGACCGCAGCCTGCGCAAGGGCATCGATACCTATTCCGTGCTCGGGCCTTGGCTGGTGACCGCCGACGAAATCGACGACCCGGGGCATCTGGATTTCGAGATCCGCGTCAATGACGAGGTACGCCAGAAATCAAACACCGAACATCTCATTTTCGACATACCGCGCCTGATCGCCTACGCGTCGTCGTTCATGACGCTCTATCCGGGTGACGTCATCATGACCGGCACCCCGGAAGGGGTCGGTCCGGTCGTCCCCGGCGACACAATGCACGCCTGGATCGACCAAGTCGGCGAGATGTCGGTCCCGGTCCGCGCCCACAAGTAGAGGCGCGCCTTGACCTTCTAGTTACTGGAGGGTCTATATTCGTCCCGTCATTCCAGAAACGTTGGAGACGGACCAATGAATATCAGCGAAGCCGCCGACCGGGCCGGTTTGCCGACCAAGACCATCCGCTATTACGAGGATATCGGGCTGGTGGCGCCGGCGCGCCGCCGCGACAACGGCTACCGGGACTATGCGGACCGCGATGTGCATATGCTGCGCTTCCTGTCCCGGGCGCGGGGCTTGGGGTTTTCCGTCGCGGACTGCAGGGCGCTGGTGGCGCTTTACGCCGACACGGACCGCAAGAGCGCCGATGTGAAAGAGATCGCCCTCAACCGGGTGGCGGATATTGACGCCAAGGTGGCCGAATTGCAGGCGATGCGTGCGACCCTGGTCAATCTTTCCGAGACCTGCCACGGCGACGATCGACCCGACTGCCCGATCATCGATGATCTGGCCGAACGGCTTGCGGGCTGACATGAGCAAGACGTTGGCAATGGATGTGACTGTGAAAGACCCTGTCTGCGGCATGGACGTGGACCCGTCGACGACGTCGCATGAATATGAGCACGCCGGGGAGAGCTATTATTTCTGCTCCGCCGGATGCGCCGGGAAATTCGAGGGCGATCCGGAGTATTACCTCCTGCCGCCGGACGAACGCCCGGCCTCGGATGTTGCCCCGGGCACGCAGTATACCTGCCCCATGCATCCCGAGATCATCCGCGACGGACCCGACGCGTGCCCGCTCTGCGGTATGGCGCTCGAACCCATGCAGATCACGGCGGAGAAACCGCCCAATCCGGAACTGATCGATATGACTCGCCGCTTCACGATTGGCGCGGTGTTCGCCGTGCCGCTGCTGCTGATGGCTATGGGCGACATGATTCCGGCGATTTCGTTCGCGCATCTGCTCGGCGCCGGGTTCGAATGGACTCAGTTGGTTTTGGCGACGCCCGTAGTCTTGTGGGCGGGCTGGCCATTCTTCGTGCGCGGCTGGCAGTCGATCGGCCAACGCAGCCCGAACATGTTTACTCTGATCGCGTTGGGGACCGGGGCGGCCTATCTGTTCAGCCTCGTCGCGGTGATCCTGCCCGGGGTGATTCCCGATGCCTTTCAAGGGCATGGCGGACAGACGACGCTCTATTTCGAGTCTGCCGGTGTCATCATCGTCCTGGTCCTGCTCGGGCAGGTGCTGGAGCTGCGCGCGCGCGATCGCACCGGTGACGCGCTGCGCGCGTTGCTGGACCTCACGCCGAAGACGGCCTTGCGCATCGAACCCGATGGGAGTGATCTGGAAATTCCCCTCGACGCTGTCGTGGCCGGCGATCATCTGCGGGTGCGCCCCGGCGAACGGGTGCCGACGGATGGCGTCCTCGTCGAGGGCACCGGGGTGCTCGATGAATCCATGGTCACCGGCGAGGCCATGCCGGTCGAGAAGCGGGCGGGCGATCCGGTGATCGGCGGCACGGTCAACGGCGCGGGCGGGTTTGTAATGCGCGCGGAGAAGGTCGGCGCCGAGACGATGTTATCCCAGATCGTGGCACTCGTATCCAAGGCGCAGCGCTCGCGCGCGCCCATTCAGCGCCTGGCCGACCGGGTCGCGGCCTGGTTCGTGCCCCTGGTGGTGGCGGTCGCGGTCGTTGCGTTCGGCGCCTGGGCCGTGTGGGGCCCGCCGCCCGCGCTGGCCTTTGCCGTGGTGGCGTCCGTGTCGGTGCTGATCATTGCCTGTCCGTGCGCACTGGGCCTGGCGACGCCCATGTCGATCATGGTCGCGACGGGACGCGGCGCGGGTGCGGGGCTTCTTGTGCGTGATGCCGCGGCGCTCGAGGCGCTGGCCCGGGTTGATGTTCTGATCGTCGACAAGACCGGAACCCTGACCGAAGGGCGCCCGGCGGTCACCGGGATCACGCCGGTGCCGGGATTTGATGGCGATGCGATACTGGGCCTGGCCGCCGCGCTTGAGCGAGGCAGCGAACACCCTCTGGCAGACGCGATCCTGCGGGCGGCCGAAGAAGGGGACATCGCCGCCGGCACCGTGGCGGATTTCGAGGTCGTTCCCGGCAAGGGTGTGGCCGGCCTCGTCGATGGTCAGCCTGTGGGGCTGGGCAATCCGGCTCTGATGGCGCATCTGGATGTATCCGTCGATCCGTTGACCGACGCCGCCGACACCGCGCGTCACCAGGGTGCGACGGCCGTGTTCCTGGCCGTTGACGGGCATCTCGCCGGATTTCTGGCGGTTGCTGATCCGATCAAGGACACCGCGCCCGCCGCACTGGACGCATTGCGCGGGCAGGGGCTCGAAATCGTCATGGTCACCGGCGACAACCCGGTGACCGCGGCGGCCGTGGCGGCGAAACTTGGCATCGATCAGGTCGAGGCCGATGTCCTGCCGGGCGACAAGAGCGCCGTCGTCGACCGGTTGCGCGCGGCGGGACGGTCGGTTGCGATGGCCGGCGACGGGATCAATGATGCGCCAGCGCTGGCCAACGCCGATGTGGGTGTCGCCATGGGGACCGGCACGGACGTCGCCATGGAAAGCGCCGGGATCACCCTGGTGACGGGCGATCTGATGGCGCTGGTGCGGGCGCGCCGCCTGGCGACGGCGACCCTGAGAAACATTCGCCAGAACCTGTTCTTCGCCTTTGCCTACAACGCCGCAGGCATTCCGATCGCCGCGGGCGTGCTGTTTCCGGTGATGGGCGTGCTGTTGAGCCCGATGGTGGCGGCCGCCGCGATGAGCCTGAGCTCGGTCTCGGTGATCGCGAACGCGCTGCGACTGCGGTCAGTGAAACTATAGCTGCGTGGCAAGGCGCCAGAAATGCGAACTGCGCTGGAAGTTAAAAGAGAAGGAAGGCGCACATAACAATAATCGGCTTCAACTCTTTCCGTTCCGCCTTGCCAGTTCCCGGTAGAGCGCTTCCGGACTGACGCCGATCTCTTGCGCAAGACTTTTCCACTCGCCTTTTGGCGGCAATTTCCCACACCAGCTTTCCCATGCCGCCAGTCTAGCTTCGACTGTTTTGAGCGACAGCAACTCGGCCCGGAACCGCGTGGTCTGAACTTCTTGGGCCAGATGCGCCATAAAGGTCTCTGCAAAATCTGGTTCTTCCCGAAGCTGCTTGCGCAGCGCACTTCGCGGTATGCTCTGGACGATTGTCGCCTGCCGGGCAACCGCGTCGCAGTGATAGGTTTTCGCAAACAGGGACGCCTCTGCGACCACCCCGCCAGGCCCGGTTCGTTGCAGTATGACGGCCCCGCCATCCTCACCGAACCGAACGAGATGCGCTTCGCCTTCAAGTACCAAGTAGAGGCATCGGACGGGCTCTCCGAGGTGAAAAAGATGCTCCCCGGGATCGAGTGCATGTCGGGTGCCGGGTGACGACCGCAATAAATCGAATATCTCAGAGGACATGATCGAAATCATGTCTGGTTTATGACTACGCTGGCAAGGTCCGGACTGAATTCACACGCAGGAGAGAAAAATGCTGAAGCACATTGTTACGGTTGCAGCCTTGATGCTGCCGCTTGCTGCCCAGGCACAGCAGACCGATCGCATGCATAGTTCCGGTATGCCTCATGTCGAACACGGTGCCGGAATGGCGCAAGCAGAAAGCGTCTCCGTCCGGGAGCCGGGCCAGGGCGCCTTCGCCGCGATCCAGGAGATCGTCGCGCTACTGGAATCCGACGCGGAGACAGACTGGACGAAGGTCAATATCGATGGGCTCCGGGAGCATCTGATCGATATGGACAACGTCACCATGCGTGCCGAGGTGACGACAACGAATGTTGAGGGCGGAAAGCGCTACCTGGTGACGGGTGCAGGTACGATCGAGGATTCTATCGACCGCATGATCAAGGGGCACGCCGAGACGATGGACGGGGTGGACGGCATCAGTATCTCAGCCGTCAGTCTCCCGAACGGAACGGCGATGACCGTGACGGTTGCGGACCCCGGGGGTCTGGCAAAGCTCGACGGTCTCGGTTTTATCGGGGTCATGGCGCTCGGCACGCATCATCAGGATCATCACCTCATGGTCGCGAAAGGCGAAGACCCACATGGATGAATCTCACAGGGCCGGAACAAGCGCCTGAAAAAGGCGTCCGTAATGCGTCATTCAGTATCGTTGTTGTTCAGAAGATAGTGAGAGATCGCCTGCAGGTCCTCGTCGGTCAGCCATGAGGTGCCGTCGCGGATGACCTCGCCCATGCTGCCACCGAGCACATCGCCGTTGGGTTTTGTGCCAAACCGCAGACCGAATGCGAGATTTCTTTCGGTCCAGCCTTTCTCGAGAAGATCTGCGGGCGTGATCGGCGGCGATCGTTCGTCGCCGGGCAAATCACCGGCTCCGTGAAGGGCCTGCTCTATGTCGCTGGCGCCAAGCAGATTTCGGGGGGTGTGGCATGCGCCGCAATGGGCCGGGCCGGTGACAATGTATTTGCCGCGATTCCAGAGCTCGTTTTGAGCCGGATTGTTGGTGTACGGCTCTGACTCGAAAAACAGATTCTGCCACCCGCGAAGCGCCCAGCGCTGATCAAACGGAAATTTGAGTTGCTGGGGTTTCGTGGGTTCGCTTGCGTCGGGGACGGTCTTGAACGTCGCCCAAAGGTCTGCGACATCCTGGTCCGTCAGCCTGGAATAGAAGGTGTAGGGAAATGCCGGATAGTAGGGCTTTCCCTCTGGCGAGGTACCGTGCCGCAGCGCGCGCGCGAAGTCGTTGACGGACCAATTTCCCAGACCTGCAATCGGGTCCGGTGTGATGTTGGGGCCATAGAAGGTGCCAAACGGTGTCTTGAGAGGCGGCCCGCCAGCGAGGAGTTCACCCCCGCCGGCCTCATTCGTGTGACAGGCGATACAGCCGGCAAGGCGCGCAACATATGCCCCGCGATCCGCATCACCTTCAAGGGATGCGATATCCGATTTCGGCACCTGACCTTCGCGAAAAACCAGCAATGCGCCACCGGTGGCGAGCGCCACGATCACCGCGGCGGTCACCAGAAGAAACATTTTCATGGGCCTACCTACTGCTTTTTGCGGAACTGGGTATGACAGGCGCTACATGTCTGCGTGAGACGCGCGAACGCCGCATCGGGCGACATCTGGGCAAGGGTGGCCGGATCGTTCATCGGCATCCCGCCGGTCGAGCCCATCATGGGATTTCTTCGCCCCATGGGACTTGTTCCCATGCCCCCCTGACGTCCGCCGCTCATGCCCGGGCCGCGCGGGTTTTCGGCCGCCGTCGCTAGCGCGTTGGCGTATTTCGTTAGGTCCTCCGAGAGTTCGGAGAAACGTTCCCAATTTTGCCAGATGGCGGGCAGGGATTCGCTCGGGCCCTGAATGCTTCCTTCCGGAAACAACCGGGTCAGCTGTTCGCCACCATGGCTGCCAATGGAATTTGCAGCGTCGCGAACGGCGGTGGCGGCGTACTCCTTCTCGCCCTGGAACATCTCCGTAATGGTCTTCATGGATTTGCCGACGGAATCCATGAGGTCCATCCGTTCTTTTACAATGCCGGTCGCCCCGCCGTGGGCGAGCGCTAGGCCGGATGTCAGCAGGATTGCTACGGTTCCAATAAATAAAGTCGTTCTGGGTTTGATGTTTCGCATATTCCCATTCCCAATATCGTCTTCGCATTGTCATCGTTAACGACCACGCTCGGGTCAGACGGATGGCAGCGAAAACTTTGAAAGAAAGTCAGCTCGTACGATTTGGCTATCTTTTTGTTTGGGAGGGGGCGGTTCAATTTGGAGAAAGGACGCGGAGGGCGGCCCATACCTTACCGAGAACGACGCGGCGCTTCCCGTCCGCCGGAAGCTATTGCTGTCACCGCTGATGATAGAAAAGCTTGAGGAGCAAGGGACCGTGCCGTGGTGGCATGTTGGTGATTCTTCTTGCTGCTTTTGATTTGCGCCCGGAACCAGCCGCCAGGCCGTCGCCTGCGAGCCAGGGTCTGTCACTGATTTCTGGGCGCTGTGCGTGTGTGCATCTGAGGTGGCCGCCAGCAACAAAATGCCGGCCATTGAGATCGCGACGAACGCAAGGGTCATGCGCGCCAATATTCTGCCGATAAGAATTCCTTCAAGCATCATCTGCGCCGTGCCTTTGGCAACCGTTTCGACCAACTGGCGAAAACAGATTGACGCGCGAATTGCTGGGCGTCGTCAACGACAAAGGTTCAAGAGCCTCCGGCACGCTTGTTCATATCGGCCTGGCGCTGCCGGATTTTTTGCGGCCACCGCGACTTGATATAGGCGAGCGAGGCCCATATTTCCTCGTCTGTTAGTTTGCCATCGAAGATAGGCATATCCGACTCTACCGGCTGGCCCACGAGGGCGGCCAGGCCATACTTCGTCAGCTGAAACAGCGACATGTCGTCGTGATGCCAGGTGTGGCCGGACGCGTCATGGGGTGGGGCGGGGAGCCGACCATTTCCCTTGCGCGCGCGCCAGTTGGCCTGGCCTTCGAGGTTTGCACCATGGCAGGCCGCGCACTGGGACGCGTATACCCGCTGCCCCGTCGCGACGAGGTTTGCGTTCGTGGGGTCGGCCGAAAGCGTTGCCTCGGCGGTGGGTTCGCCGATCGACAGGTAGATGACCACGGCAATGATCCCGATCGCGAGAATGCCAATGAGAAGAAAACGTTTGGACATGGAGCTGCTCGTTCAGTGCAGTTCACTCCTTACTGCTTCCTGCCACTGGAAGGTCAAGCCGGTTCTAATTCGGAAACCTGCCACTTTGCCTGATAGTTTTGTTGGGAAGGGTCGATCTTGGGGCAGCGGCCTACACGAGCGCCGCGCGGAGCTTGGGATACTGCGCCAGGATGCCGGCCGTCTCGGCCATGGATTCGGAATCGTTGAACGCCGGGACACCGGCGGTTTCCATCTTTGCGAACCAGTCGGACTGGTGTTCCAGGGTGCCCATCATCGAGTGGAAACAGGGCAATCCGGCGTTTTCCGCCAAACCTGAGAGCGTGTCGATGATCGGACCGGCATCGACCATGAATGGCACGACATGGATCGTCAGGATTGCGTCGAAGGTGTCCGCGCCATGGCTGAGGGCGGCCTCGAAGGCGGGGCCGAACCGGTCTTCGCGAGCGTCGGCCAGCAGGTCGATCGGATTGGCCACGGCGGCCTCGCCGGGCAGCATCTCGCGGAGCATGCTGGCATAGGCGTCGGGCAGGTCGGGCATCTCCAGCCCCTCGGCACGTAGCTGATCGGTTGTGATCACACCGGGGCCGCCCGAGTTGGATAACAGCAGCACCCGTGGGCCGATGCCCTGGGGGTGCAGGCCGAACCCCTTGGCCGCGAGCAGCAGGCGCCGAACAGACGGCACGCGGATCACGCCGCAATCGCGCAAGTATGCGTCGATCTCCGCGTTCGGCATGGCCGTGCCGCCGGTGTGGTTGCGCACGGCTGATGCACCCTGTTCGGAGCCGCCACCCATCAGTGCAACGACGGGTTTCTTTGCGGCCACCTTGCGGGCGACCTCGCGGAACCGTTCCTTGTCGGCGATGGCTTCGATATAGAGCAGCACGCAATTACAGGCGTCCTGGTTGCCGAGATATTCGAGATAGTCCGTGACCTCGAGATGGACGGCGTTGCCGACCGAGACGACCGTGCTGACGGGCAGATTATCGATGTTGGCCTTGGCGATGATCTCTTCCGTGATCGCGCCCGACTGGGAGATTGCCGCGATGCCGCCGCCGGGCGGCAAATCACGCAGGAAGGTCGCGGCAAACGGCGCGCCCTCGGCCAGGTGGATGATGCCCGCGCAGTTGGGGCCGAAAATAGTGATGCCGGCGGCGTCCGCCTTGCGCAACAGTTCGGCCTCCCGGGCCACGCCGTCCACGCCTGCCTCGCGGAACCCGCCGGGCAGGATCATCAGGTTTTTGTGGCCGGTTGCGGCGGCTTCATCGACGATGTCGAGGATGAAGTCGGGCCGGATCACCACCACGACGAGATCCACGGGCGTGTCGAGTTCCGACAAAGAGGTCACCGCGGGGAGGCCGAGAATCTCGCCGCCCTTAGGGTTCACCGGGACGATACGGCCGGCATAGTTTGACGCGATCAGGTTGCGCAGCACCGCACCGCCGGAGCTGGTCAGGCGTTCGCCCGCACCCACGACGGCCACGCTTTCGGGCTCAAAGAATGGTCGGCAGTCGCGTGGTTCGGTCATCGGTCTATCGGCCTAGAAGATATAAAACGTGCCGTCGCGCACGCAGAGCGGCCAGTGGCCGGCCTCGAACAGGCGGAACTTGGCCGCGAATGCATGGCCGCTATTGTCATTAGCGGCACCGGTGTCGGCGGCCTTTTCAACCGCCGCCTGATAGGCGGACATGGTGGCCGCACCGGCCGCAGACCGGGTCAGGCCCTGATCGGCCACACCGCCGCGAGAAGCTGCCACGGCGGCCGCACCGTGCACGATGTCGGAGACCTTGTCGGACAGGTCGGTGAGCGCGCGGGTGAGGGCCATGTCGCCGACCTTCGCCGTGGCTTGATCGAGCAGTAGCTTGCGTCGGTCTTCCTCGGCCTGCCACCAGTCGGCGTCCCAGTCGGTCTGCTTGATGCAGGCCTCGACGGAGCGCCAGTCTCCGAGTTCGGACAGTTCCAGGCTGCCGAGGCCCAAGGCCTGGGTGTATTCCTCGACGTCTTCCCGTTCGGCATCGCTCAGCGGTGTGCCGACGAAGGAGAACCACGACGCCATGCGCAAGCGCTGGGGAAAGTCGGCGAGCGCCGCGACGGGGTCGGTCATTCAGGCGTTCCCGCGATCCTCGCGCCAGAGGCCGAGCTTCTGCTGTGCGGGGCGGTCGGAGAAGCTGAACAGAACTGCGTCCTCGTTGGCGATGTGCTTCTGCGGCACCCAGCACGGGACGACGAAGTGATCGCGCGGACCCCACTCGAAGGTCTGATCGCCGATGATCGATTTCCCGGTCCCCTCGACGACCGAGTAGACGGTTCCGTCGGAGCATCGGTAGCCTGAGGTCTCGAAGCCCTTGGGCAGGAGTTGCATGAAGGTGCCGATGGTCGGCATCGGGGAATCGCCGTTATCCGGGTTGACGTAGCGCAGCTTGAGCCCGTGGCAGGGATCCCATTCATCGGTCTTGCGCATGGTCTCCAGCGCTTCGCGGGTGCGCACATAAGGGTAGTTGAAGATCGGTGAGGACGGGCTGCGTTGTTCATGGTCGACCGGCAGCAAACCCGATCCGTAGCGTGCGAGGGAATCTCCACTCGGGCGGGTACCCGCCTGGCTCGCCTCCGGGTAGGGCTCGGCAAACGTTGTGTCGAGCGTCTCGACCAGCGGGACGTCGAGGCCGTCGAGCCAGACCATGGGCTGGTCGGACTCGTTACCGTGGTCATGCCAGGTCCAGGACGGGGTGATGACGAAGTCGCCCACTTCCATGATCGTTTTCTCGCCGTCGACGGCGGTGTAGGCACCCGAGCCCTCGACGATGAACCGCAGTGCTGCCTGGGTGTGGCGGTGGGCCGGCGCGATCTCGCCCGGCATGATCAGCTGCAGGCCCGCGAACAGCGACGTGGTGACCCGGTAACGCCCACGCATGCCCGGGTTCTCGAGGATCAGCACCCGGCGTTCCGCCTGTTCGGCGGTGATCAGGTCTGCCGACTTCATCAGCGTGTCGCGGATCTCGTCGTAATGCCAGATATACGGCTCGCAGTCGCTCTTGGGCTCCTTGCGGGCGAAGGTGTGCAGCACCTCCCAAAGCGGCGCGAGATTCTTCGGATCGCAATCGTCTTTGTAGTAGGGCATCAGGTCGGGTCGGACGTCGGCGCGAATACTCATGGCATTTCCTCGTATGTGCCGCGTCGGAGCGACAGCAAGTGGTTCGTCGTCAGGCCGCTTCTGCGACGTCGGGCAGGGTCAGGCCGAGTTCGCCCTCGACCAGCTCACGGGCCCGTTTGACATAATCCGCCAGCATATCCTCATTGGTGCGCTGCTTGATCCCCCATTTGCGATAAATTTCGTTGTTCTTCGAACCGGCGCGGCCGAAGAACTTCGGCAAGATCGGGAAATAGCGGTTGATGGCGTCCTGCACGGCTTTCTGGCCTTCGTCTGTCTGGATCAACTCCTTGCAGAAATCCTCGCCGAACTGCGCATGAAAGCGCTCTTCGGGCATGGTCATGCGCGAGAGGTTGCGCAGCGGCAGAAATTTGCACTGGGAGAGATCCTCGACCTGGAGGATTTCGGCCAGATCGGCCAGCAGCTTGATGACGCAGAATTCTTCCCAGGATTCGAGCGGGAACTCGAAGATCGAAAGCGGCTTCTTGTCGCCCGGGATCATGCGTTCCGGTGCGACCCCGATCTCCTCACCCAGCTCACGGAAGCGCACATGGTGACCATATTCCTCCATGGCGACCCGGCAGGTCAGCCATTTGGAATAGGGGGTCGGCGCCAGCGCGATCGCGGGCTCGTCGAAGACCTGGGCGCCGTAGAGTTCATTCACGGCATGGCTGATGACGATCTTCTCGACCGCCACGCGGAACTCTTCCGGGGCGTCCTGCAGCTCGCGGGAGGTTTCGACGGTATCTCCTGGATTGATGCTCATGGTCAGTCTCCTGTGGTCAGACCTTGGGATCGGTGTTGAACGATTCCAGATCCGTGGTGAGATCGGTGTAGTTGGATTCAAACTCGGCCGGTGCCGCCGCGACGAGCCGGGCGACATCCCAGTCGCTATCGTCGCGCGACAAGGTCGCGACGGGGCGCGGTTGGGAAAACAGGAACAGTTCGCGGCCGCGCACGCCGAAGATTTGTCCCGTGATGGACTGGCTCTCGGGCTGGCACAGCCAGGCCACCGCCGTGGCCACATGGTCGGGCGAAAGTTTGAGCGCACGTTCTTTATAAGCGGCCTGTTCGTCGTTGGCGGGCACGATCATGTCGGTCACCCGGGTCGCGGCAAATGGCGCGATCGCGTTGCAGGTGATGCCGGCGCGGCCCAGATCCATGGCCGCGACGCGGGTCAGGCCGATCATGCCGGACTTGGCCGATGCGTAGGCCGACTGGCCGAAGTTGCCGTACAGGCCTGCCGACGAGGTGATGTTGATGATGCGGCCCCAATCATACGGCGCGCCGCCGCGCTCCGCCTTGGCCTGCGCGCGCATCACCGGAGATGCGGCGTTGGCCAGATACCAGGCGCCGCAGAGGTTGGTTTCGATCACATCGCGGAAATCATCCGGGTCGGACTTGAAGATGAAGCCATCGCGCAGGATGGCGGCGTTGTTCACAAGGATATCGAGCCCGCCGAAATTCTCCGTGGCGCAGGCGACCGCGGCGCTGGCGCCTTCGGCGCTGGCGATGGATTCTGTGAAAGCAACGGCGTTGTCGCCGATATCCGCCGCCGCGCCTTGGGCGACAGACGCATCGGGATCGTTACCGCCGACGTCGCCGCCATTGTCGGCGAGGACCACGCTGGCGCCGCGTGCGGCGAGCGATTGGGCGATGGCGAGGCCGATCCCGCGGCCCGCGCCGCTGACCAGCGCCACGCGGCCGTCGAGACGGCCATCTGTATTGTCAGCGCTCATGACGCCTCCTCGAGTTTTGCCTTCTCGGCCTCGGTGTAGAACGCATCGGCGTGGCAGTCTTCGTTGCGCACGCGCATTTCCTTGAGCTTGCCGACGCAGGTCTCGACCATGACAGGGGGGCCCGCCAGATAAGCCTTGGAGCCGTCCATATCCTCGAAGTCATCGGCCATGATATCGGCCAGATATCCGCAGCGCCGGTCTGTTGCGCTTTCCGGCTCGGACAGGACGATCTCGAACGAGAAATTCGCGTGCTTTTCCGCGAGTGCCTGGAAGTGATCCTCCAGATAGACGTCCTGCTCTGCGCGGACGCCGAAATACATGTGTATGGGCTGTTCGGCCCCGGCCGCGAGCGCAGCCTCGACGATGGATTTCACCGGTGCGAGGCCCGAGCCACCCGCCAGCGCCACCATCGGTCCGGCGTGTTTCTCACGCAGGTAGGAAATCCCATAGGGCCCCTCGACACGAACTTCGTCGCCGAGCTTCAGATCCTGATAAACGAAACTGCTCACCTCGCCGTCGGGAACCATCCTGATGTGAAATTCGAGGATCTCTTCGTTGGGCTGGCTGGCCATCGAATAGTCGCGCGGCGGCTGGCCGGGAAAGTGTAGACGCGCATACTGGCCGGCCGTGAACTCGAACGGGCCGTGGGCCTCGATCGACAGGCGTAGACGCGCGATATCGTGGGTCATGTGCTCCAACGCCACGACCTTGCAGTCGAGCTTGCGCAAAGGATGGGAGATCACCTCGTCCTGCTCCAGCCAGGCGATCTCGCAATCGCTCCAGGGTACCGCGCGACAGGCAAGGACCAGGCCGGAGTCTTTCTCCTCGTCGGTCAGCGCGTAGTCCGAATAGGGCGACATCTCGACCTCGCCCGCATGCAGGCGCGACTTGCAGGCGCCGCAGTTACCGGACTGGCAACCATGGGGGTAGTCGATGTCGGCCGCGAGCGCGGCGGTCAGGATGGTGTCGCCCATTTCGACGGCAAGGGGCGCATCGGACTGTCGGATTTTGACGGTGAAGCTCATAGCGGGTCAAATTGTAGCAGGATCGATTATTTTGCAATGCAAATCATTGTCACCACGAACTATCTATCCCCACGGACCATGAACGCTGAGCCATGCAGGCCGCATCAGTTCAGCAGGCGCGGCAGGATCAGTGTGATACCGGGCAGGAAGACGAGAACGACGACCCGCACGATGTCGGACATGAAAAAGGGAATGACACCCTTGAAGGTCTCGATCATCGGCACATCGCGGGCCATGGAGTTGATGATGAAGACGTTCAGGCCGACCGGCGGGGTGATCAGGCCCATTTCGACGACGATGAGCGAGATGATGCCGAACCAGAGCTTCGTCTCTTCCACATTCATGCCAAAATCGAGGCCGGCGATGATCGGCCAGAAGATCGGCACGGTCAGGAAGATCATGGACAGGGAATCCATGACGAAGCCGAGCAGAATGTAGAGCACGATCATTCCGGCGAGGATCGTCAGCGGCGCGAGGCCGGAGCTGCCGAAGTAATCCGCCGCGAAGATCGGCAGCTGGGAGAAGCCCAGAAACGCGTTGAAGATTGCTGCGCCGAGCAGGATCAGGAAGATCATCGCGGTGGTTTGTGCGGTGCCAAGGAGGGCCTCGACGAATCCCTGAAAGCGCATGCCGCCGCGAGTCACGGCGATCAGGAACGTACCGAACGCGCCCACCCCGGCACCTTCGGTCGGCGTGAAGAAGCCGAAATAGATACCGCCCATCACCAGAACGAAGATCAACAGAACAGGCCAGACCTCGAGCAGGGCTGACCATTTTTCGGCTCGGCTCGCCTTGGGACCGGCGGGGCCTGCCTCCGGGTTCACGCGCACGACGATGGCAATCACCGCGATATAGCCGAGTGCTGCCAGGATGCCGGGAATGAAAGCCGCCTGGAAAAGCGTGGCCACATTTGCCTCGACCATTACGGCGTAGATGATCAGCACGATCGATGGAGGAATTAGAATGCCCAGCGTGCCGCCGGCGGCCAGCGAACCTGTCGCGAGCGCGCCCGAATAATTGAAGCGCTTCAGTTCCGGCAGCGCGACCTGGCCCATGGTGGCCGAGGTGGCCAGCGAGGACCCGCTGATCGCGCCGAACCCGGCACAGCCGCCGACAGCGGCCATGGCGACACCGCCGCGATGGTGCCCGAGCCAGGTGTACGCCGCGGAGAACAGGGCCTGGCTCAACCCCGCCTTGGCCGCGAATTGGCCCATCAGAAGGAACAACGGGACCACCGAAAGGGTGTCGCTGGTAAAGCGCCAATAGGTCTCGGTCTTGAGATAGCTGAACAGCGCGACCTCGCCGGCGATCGTGACGTAGCCGACGATGCCGACGCCGAGCATCGCCACGCCGATGGGAATTCGCAAAGCCAGCAGGACGAGGAGCGCACCGAAGCCGGTCAGCCCGATTTCGAGACCTGTCATTGTCCCGCGCCGTCCGGATCGTTCATGTAACGGCCCGCCCGCAACTCGGCGACGCTGCGCGCGATCGTGTAGGCGATCACGAGCACAAGGAATGACATGAGGAGGACCGAGGGCGGAAAGGTTGTCCAACGGGGGAAATTAATGGTCATCGACAGTTCGTTGTAATTGTACATGTCGACGCCGCCGAAGATCATGCGCCAGGTCAGGAGCGTCGCGATCGTCAGATAGACGAGGCCGCCGAGCACATCGGTGAAGATCTGCGCGCGCGGCGGCGTGGCCGCCATGAAGAAATCGACCAGGACATTGCCGCGCACCATCTGGCACCAGGGCAGGAAGGCGAAGACGGCGAGCCCCGTGCCGATCGCAACCAGTTCGAAATCACCAGAGATCGGATTGTTGAGTAGCGAGCGTCCCGTGACGCTCGCGGTCGTCAGCAGGGCCATGGCGCACAGGATCAGGCCGCCGAAGACGGCGAGCCATTTGGCGATGACGTAAAGCACCCGGCCCACCGGATCGGTGGGCCGGGCGTTGTCAGATGATAATTCGCTCATGGGCGAAGACCCGAACGGTCATGGAATGGTCGTGCGGGGTTCCTTACGAGTTGCCCGAATGTTTCTCGATCATGTCGAGGGCGTCGATGACCATGGTCGGGCCGTCGAGACCGCGCTTGCCGACTTCCTCATACCAGCGGTCGAATACCGGCTGCGAAGCTGCCTTCATCTTGTCGACCTCGGCCGCAGGGATGACGTGGAACTTGTTCTTGTCCTTCGACGCGACGACGTTGCGGCCCGGAGTCTCGATGTCGCGCCAGTTCTGGCCGGCGGCCTTCGCGATGGCGCGACCGGAATTGTCATCGAGTACCTTCTGCAGGTCCGGCGGCAGCTTGTCGTAGCTGGCCTTGTTCATCAGGAAGGTAAACACGTTGGTGCCCAGACGGGGCTGTGCGCCGGCGAGAGTCGAGAAATGGTTGACCAGATCCTGGGTTTTGACCGCGGGCGCGATTTCAAATGGCAGGGTCACGCCGTCGATGACGCCCTTGGACAATGCCGCGGGAATTCGCGGCAAGGGCATGCCGACGCCGACAGCGCCGAGAGATTCGAGGAGCCAGACGCCACCGCGTGAAGCCGCGCGCAGCTTCATGCCCTTGAGATCGGCCATTTTCAGGACCGGCTCTTTGGTCTGGAACAAGAAACCATCATGGCTGTGCAGCAGGAGCGGGTGGTAAGCGCCGAGCGCCTTGCCGAGATACTTGTCCTGGAAATCCTGAAGCGCCAGGGTCGTCGACAGCGCATCCTTGTGGACGAACGGTAGCTCGAACGGCTCGACCTCGGGCATGCGGCCGGCCGAGAAGCCCGGCAGGGTCCAGACGATATCGACGACACCGTCGCGGGCCTGGTCGAGGAGCTGGGGCGCCTTGCCGCCGAGCTGCATGGCCCAGAAGGGCTGAATCTTCAGGCGTCCGCCCGAATCTTTCTCGATCTTGGCCGCCCACGGGGTCAGGAATGTCTTGCCCGGGTTGGCGACCGGTGGAATGAATGTGTGCATGCGCAGGGTGACTTCCTGCGCCATACCCGGTGCTGCACTGAGGGTCAGTGCGGCGATTGCAGCGCCTGCGAGGGCGGCCGACTTTACAATATTTTGGTTCATGCGTTTCTCTCCCTGTTTGGTGCCGGATGTATTTGTTCCGGCTGTCCATCGCGACATGGCGGCAGTTTTTGCTTTCTGCCGGCCATTTGTTGGCGCGCAGTCTAGCGCATCCGATCACATCTGCATCCGCCAAAAGTGGGACGCGCATGTTGTTTCTCGCTCACGCGCCCGCCGCTTCATAGCGGGCGCGAAAATCCACCGGGATATCGGCCGTGATAAGCTTGCCGGGTGCGTCGGGGTCGGCGGATGCCCAGACCCTGATTTCCTCGCCGCGCACGGCCGGTGTGCCGGCGTTGGAGACCTCATGGGTGACCACGAGGGTCCGGCGGCGCCACTCGCTCACATGGCTGGTGATCTCGATGGTGTCGCCGAACTGGCTCGGCGAGAGGAACTTCGCGCTCGCATCGACCAGCGGCAGACCAACCGTCTTGTATTCATCGAGCATGACCTCGTAACCGACGCCAGCACTCTCAAACAGATGCCGGCTGCCGTGGTCGAACCAGACGAAATAGTTGGGATAGAAAACGATCTTGGCCGGATCGCAATGGCCCCACTCGACAGGAATTTTTATCGTGTTCTTGTGCATGCTGCGCGTGGCTCCGTGGGTGGGTGCGCCGTCGGTATCGACGCTATAGTTTCGACACTGCGCCAAGGCGGGTCAATGGCGCGGCGCTGTAGCACGCCAACAGGAAGGTTGATGTGGTACATAGTCGCCGTGTCCGCAAACTGCCGGGCGACCCAATACGCGTTGAAGGAAATGCACGGTGGCTGAGGACGGAAACGGCAAGGCGGATGAGATTGATTTGGGCCTCTTGCCGGGGCTCGTCGGCTATCAGTTGCGGCGCGCGCAGATTGAAACGTTCCAGCATTTCGTCTCGAATTTGGGTGCCGAGGGCATGCGGCCCGGCTGGTTCGGCCTGTTGATCATCGTGGCCAACAACCCGGGTCTCAGCCAGACCCAACTGGCCCGCGCGCTCGGCGTGGATGCATCGACAATGGTCGCGATGATCGACCGTATGGAGCAGAGCGGCTGGGTGGCGCGCTCGAGATCCAAGACGGACCGTCGGTCCCATGAGCTGCACCTGACCGACGCGGGTGCCGAGATGCTGGAGCGGATCACGCCGATGGTGCGTGATCATGACGGGGCAATTACCGCCAATCTCACCGAACCTGAATCCCGGGAGCTGCTGCGCCTGTTGCGCAAGGTCACGGGTGTCTGATCTGGAGTGTGCGATCACGCCATCGCAACTGGACAATATCGCCGCGCGCATAGATTTATAAAGACGTCCTGTTATCTTCTCGGAGCGACGTGAATGCGCCTCACCAACCTGCTCGCCGGTACGGCGATGGCGACCGTCCTCGCGGGTTGTGCCGTGCTTGCCCCGCTGCCCGAACCGGTGAGTGTGGATCAGCGGCTCGACGCGATTCCGGTCACTGGCGTGCCCATCGATGCGCCGGTTCGTATTCACTGGAATGAATTCCAGGTGCCGTTCATTGAGGCCGAGAGCGATACCGATCTCGCCGTCGCGCTGGGCGTGGTGCATGCGCATTTGCGCTGGGGGCAGATGGAAGTCGCACGGCGCCTCGTGCGCGGCCGGGTCGCAGAGATGGGCGGGCCTTTGGCGCGCGACATCGACAAGTCCCTACGGATTCTGAACTTCGGTCGCGGCGCGGAAGCGACGCTCGAACTGATGCCACCAGACACCCGCGCCTGGCTCGATTCCTTCGTCGCAGGCGTCAATCACTACATCGCCAACGCCGACGAACTGCCTCACGAGCATCGCGTGCTGGGCCTCGAACGTGAGCCCTGGACCGCCGCCGATGTGATCGCCGTCGGGCGCCTGGCCTCCACGGATGTGAACTGGCTGATCTGGTTCGGCATGTTGTCCCTGCGCGACCGCGAGGACTGGCCTGAAATCTGGGCGCGTGCGACCGAGAAGGGGCTCCAGTCCATTCCCAGCATCGGCGACGGCGCCGAGGATCAGGCGTCGGTCTTCCGGGAACTTCTCGCCGGGTTCTCCAAGGCCGGATCGAACTCGGTCGCGGTGTCGGGCGCGCGCACCGGCACGGGTGCTGCGATGATCGCCAGCGACCCCCATCTGGGTGTGTTCCTGCCGAACCTCTGGTTGCTGGCCGGCTACAAGTCGCCGTCCTATCACGCGGTGGGCATGATGATCCCGGGCGTGCCGTTCATCGCGCTCGGCCGCAATGATCAGATCGCCTGGGGCGGCACCAATATGCGCGCCCTGTCCACGGATATGGTCGACGTGACCGATTTGCCCGCAGATGAATTCGAGACGCGGACGGAAGATATCGGTGTGCGCTGGTGGTTCGATACGAAGATCGAGGTGCGCGAGACCCGGTTCGGACCGGTGATCACGGACTCACCTCTGGTGAACTCCGCGCGGGCGGGTGAGGCCATCGCGCTGCGCTGGATGGGGCATCAGCCCAGCGACGAGATCACCGCGATGCTGAGGATGAGCCAGGCGCAGGATTTTGACGGGTTTCGCACCGCGCTCGACGGGTTCCATGTGCCCGGCCAAAACATGGTCTACGCAGATGCGGCCGGGCATATCGGCCAGGTGATGGCGGTAAAGCTGCCGGGTCGTTCGCCGAGCCCGCCGCCGGACATGCTGATCCCCGCCGCGACCGTGAACGGCCAAGACCCCTGGGAGAAAACCGTCACCGCGGGGACATTGCCCGCGGCGTTCGATCCGCCAAGTGGTTTTGTCGCATCGGCTAACAACAAGCCTGTTGAAGGGAACGAAGCGGGTATTGCCGTCGGCTGGCACTTTTCCAACGATGACCGGATCGCCCGCCTGCGCGACCTCCTGTCGGGGGAGAGCAAGGTCACCGTCGAGAATCTGCGCGCGCTGCAGCAGGACGTCTACATGGAATCGGCGGTCGCACTGCGTGACTTGCTGCTCGGCAAGCTGGGGGCCGTGTCCCAGGAATTAAACCCCGAGCAGACCGACCTTGTCGCCACGATCCGTGCTTGGGATGGCCACTACGCGGCGGATTCACCCGGCGCGGTCGCGTTCGAACTCATCATGTTTGCCTTCACCAAAAAGTTCCTGAGCGAGGATGCGCGGACGCGCATTTCGGTCGGGGGGCGCTTCGACGAGCAGCTCGGCGAGATGATCGGCGCGACCCCGGCAGCCGAGGTGGCACCGGTCTTGGCAGCGGCGCTGAACGACGCGGCGGCCAAGCACAAGGAGCTGCCCACCTGGGGCGACATGCACCGGCTCGGCCTGCGCCACCCGTTGAATTTCATCCCGATTGTCGGCGGCAAGTATCGCTTCAACGATGTGCCGATCGGCGGCAGTTCGACGACGGTGATGAAGACCGCGCATTCGGACACCGATGAGCGTCACTTCACACGCTTCGGATCCCAGTCGCGGCACATCTCCGATATGTCCGACCCCGACGCGAACTGGTTCACGTTGCTGGGTGGACAGGATGGATGGATCAACAGCGCGAATTTCGTCGATCAGTTCGAACTTTGGTTGCGTGGAGACTATGTGCGCCTGCCATTGCAGCTTGAGACGATTGATCGGGAGTTCAAGCGGAAAACCGAGTTGATGCCCTGACACCGTCCGTGGCGTAAACTGGGGCGATGCTGAACCTCACGCCCCTCGTTCGCCTCTATGGTACCCGTCGGCTGCGCAAGCTGGCGTCTATGGATGCGGCGGATGTCCAGCAACGCCAGCTGCTCGGGCTGGTGGCGCGGGCCAATCGCACGGCGTTCGGACGGGATCATGAGTTTGCGTCGATCCAGAGCGTGACCGAGTTTCAGGCCAAGGTGCCCTTGCGCCGGTATGAGGATTTCCAGGAACGTTATTGGGGCCCGGCCTTTCCGGATTTGAAGGGTGTCACTTGGCCGACGCGTGTGCCCTATCTCGCGGTCACCTCCGGCACGACGACGGGCCGCACGAAATACATCCCGTGCACCAACGAGATGATTTCATCGAACACGATGGCCGGGCTCGACCTGGTCTGCCACCACCTGGCGAACCGGCCTGACAGCAAAATCCTGGGCGGCAAGTCCTTCATGCTGGGCGGCAGCACCGATTTCACGCAGGAGGCGCCGGGCGTTCACAGCGGTGACTTGTCCGGGATCATGACCGAGAGCGTGCCCTGGTGGTTCCAGGGCCGCACCTTTCCGTTGCGCGAGGATGCGCTGGAGAGTGACTGGGAGCTGAAGGTCGACCGCATGGTGCGCGCGCTGGACGGCGAAGACATCCGGCTCATCGGCGGTACGCCGTCCTGGTTGTTGCTCTTCTTCGAAAAGCTCGCGGCGTATCGCGGAGACAGCAGCCCCGCGCTGGCAAAGTATTTTCCCAATCTGGAGATGATGGTCCACGGCGGTGTCGACTTCACACCGTATCGCGCGCGTTTCGAGGCGCTGATCGCCAATACCCATGCCGAGCTGCGCGAGGTGTATCCGGCCAGCGAAGGGTTCATCGGTGTCGCCGACCAGGGACCGGATGACGGCCTGCGGCTGATGCTCGACACCGGGCTGTTCTATGAATTCGTACCAGTCGATGAATTGGAGTCCGCCCGGCCGACCCGGCACTGGGCCGGCACCGTTCAACGGGGCATCAACTATGCGCTGGTGGTATCGAGCTGTGCGGGGCTCTGGTCCTATGTGATCGGTGACACGGTCGAGCTGGTGAGCCGCAACCCGTTGCGTGTGCGGGTGACCGGCCGTACGAGTTACATGATGTCGGCATTCGGCGAACATCTGATTGCGGAAGAGATCGAGGCGGCGGTCCGTGATGGGGGCGTGGCCATCGGGTCTGATGTCCGGGACTGGTCGGTCGGTGCGATCCATGCAAACGACGACGACAGCCGGGGTGGGCATCGCTACATCGTCGAGTTCGCCACGGAAGTACCGTCGGAAGCCCGCCTGGCGCATTTCGCGCATACGCTTGACGCGGCGCTATGCGCCACCAACGAGGATTACGAGGCACACCGGTCGGACGGGTTCGGCTTGAACGCGCCCGAGGTGGTGGCCCTGCCACCGGGCGGATATGCCGAATGGATGAAGTCGCGCGGCCAGCTCGGCGGGCAGCACAAGGTGCCGCGGATCATCAATGACGCGGAGCTGTTTGAGAACTTGCAGGCTTTCGCGGCCGAGAACCAGCCGCGCCGTTAGCGTTGAAAACCAGAAGTCCGACTAGAGGTACTCATCGCTCCAGCGAGCGTAATCATCAGCACGCATGAACCGCTTCATGGTGTCGCCCGATGCGACATTCTCCAGGTCATCCGGGTGGGTGCCGTCCGCGATGGCCTGCTGGGTGCGCAGGAACGCCTCCATGGCCGCCGCATGGACCTTGTGCCCCTGCAGGCAGATGCGTACGCCGATGGAGGCCAGCCAGTCGCGGTCCATCATCTCACGTGACGCGCTGCCCAGGATGATCGGTGTCGAGATCTTGGCGGCGATGGCCTCAAGGTCCTCACGGCTTTTCACGCCCACCAGAAACAGTGCATCGACGCCGGCTTCTTCGTAGGCGTTCGCACGCCGGATTGCTTCATCGTTGCCCGCGATCCCCGCCGCACTGGATCGCCCGGCGATGACCAGATCCGGGTCGGTGCGCGCATCGAGTGCTGCCTTCATCTTGCCGACGCCCTCCTCGACGCTGATCAGGCTGGCCTTGCCGCCGCTGCCAAAGGGGTTCGGCAGGACCGTGTCTTCGATCGACAAAGCGGCGACACCGGCCATCTCGAGCTCCTCGACCGTGCGGCGCACGTTGAGCGCGTTGCCATAACCATGGTCGGCATCGACCAGCAGCGGCAGATCGCAGGCGCGGCCGATGCGTTTTGCCTGGTCCGCGAACTCCGACAGGGTGAGCACGATCAGGTCGGGTGCGGCCAACACGGCCATCGACGCGACAGAGCCGGCGAAGATGCCGACCTCGAAGCCGACCTCCTGGGTGATGCGTGCGGTCATCGGGTCGGCCACCGACCCGGGATGGATGCAGGCGTCTCCGTTGAGGATGGCGCGAAAATTACTACGGCGTGCGGACCAGCGCATGATGTTCTCGTTTCCTGTTTGTCGGGTTACTTGAGTGTCCGGCGTTCGATGACGAGGCCGCCGGATTCGGCGAGCGCCTCGACTTCGGCGTCATCGAAACCGTGTTCATTGAGAATTTCCTGGGCGTGCACCCCGAAGGCCGGCGGGGTCGAACGGATTTCGCCCGGTGTGCGCCCGAACTTGATCGGGATGCCCGTGCCCTCATACCAGTCGAGCTTGGCCGCCATGTGGCGGTGTTTCGTGTGGGCCGCGTTCATCACCTGGTCGGTGTTCAGCACCGGCCCGGCCGGGATACCCGCCTTCAGCAGCTTGAGGGACAGTTCTTCGCCGTCGACCGCGAGGAACAGGTCGATCAGTTCCTCGCGCAACGCGTCGCGATGCTGGGTCCGGTCGGAATTGTTCACGAAGCGCGGATCGTCGGCGAGCTCGGGCTTGCCCAGCTCATCGCACAGGCGGTGGAAGGCGCGGTTGTTGCCCGCGCCGATAAACACATCGACGGTCTTGGTCGGGAACTTGTCGTAGGGCGCGATGTTGGTGTGCTGGTTGCCCGTGATACCGGGCACCTTGCCGCCCGACAGATAGTAGTTGGGGACATGGGGGTGCATCAGCGAGACGGCGCAATCATATAGCGTCATGTCGATATACTGGCCGCGCCCCGAGGTCTGGCGCTCGAACAGCGCCATGAGGAGCGCGACGCAGGAATAGAGCCCTGTGCCCATATCGACGGCGGCGATGCCGACCCGGGTCGGTTCCTTCTCGGCCCCGCCGTTGATCGACAGCCATCCGGCCATCGACTGGACGATCGCGTCATAACCAGGGAAGCCCCCGAGCGGGCCGTCGGCCCCGTAGCCGGAGATGCGGCAATGGATCAGGGACGGATATTTCTCCGCCAGGACATCGTCATAGCCCAGTCCCCATTTCTCCATGGTGCCGGTCTTGTAGTTCTCGATCAGGATGTCGGCTTCGTCGAGCAGCCGGGACAGGACTTCGCGTCCCTCGGGTTTTGTCAGGTCGAGGCCGATCGAGCGTTTGTTGCGGTTGAGCCCGACGAAATACGATGCGTCGCCCTCGTGGAAGGGTGGCCCCCAGTCGCGCACCTCGTCACCCTGGGGCGGCTCGACCTTGATCACGTTGGCGCCATGGTCGGCGAGGATTTGCGTGCAATAGGGGCCGCCGAGGACGCGGGTCAGGTCCACCACCTTGAGGCCGGCCAGCGCGCCGAAGGGTCCGGAATTTTGGGTCATGAGTTTCTACCTTGAAGGAAAATCAGGCTGCGTCGGCAGTGCCGAACACGCGAGTGGCAAACGCCGGATAGGTCTCGGCCACCTCGTCGGCGACGCGGCCACGCAAAAGCTCGAGGGTCGTTGCATCGGGCACGGAGGTTTCCGGCACCACATCGGGGACGTCATAGTCGAAGCCGGTGTGCTCGCGGATTTCGTCCACGTCATGTCCGGGGTGCACGGAGGCGAGCCGGAAGCGGCGCGCGTCGGCATCGAAATCAAACACGCAGCGGCCGGTGACCAACGCGTGTGGCCCGCCGGTGCGGTGGACATCCTCGTCGCTGACGCCCGGCGCGCTGATGAAATCCACCTTCGGCACCAGCACGCGTGCGGTGTGTTCCTCGCGAAACAGGATCACGCGAGGCACCAATAGATAAAGATAGGCCGAGCCGAAGGAGCCCGGAAAGCGGACCTTGGTGTTGGGGTAGTCGCCGATGCCGACCAAATTGATGTTCGCCTGGCCGTCGATCTGGCCACCGCCGAGGAAGAAGGCATCGATCCGGCCCTGGGCCGCGCAATCGAACAGCTCACGCCCGCCATCGGTGAAGGGGCTGTGGGCCTCGCTGCCGAGCATGGAAACGCGAAGGCTCCCGCCGGAACGCGCGCGGGCGAGCAGGGCGGCGGAGCCGGGGATCGGCGACTGGGCGCCAACGGCGACATGGTGCAGGCCGTCGAGCATATCGGCGACGGTCGCGATCAGTAATTCTTCTGGCGCGAGTTCGGCACTCATTCGGCTGCTTTCGGGGCGTAGACGAACTCGTCGAGATAGCTCGCAAAACCTTCGTCCGTGCGCGCGCGCTCCAGATAATCGCGCAGATGGGCGTCGTCGGGCCCGTAGCGGCCGAACAGTCCGACCGGCCACGCACCGTTGGCGGCTTGCGAGACGGCCGAGACATACAGCCCCGGGATTGTGCCCGGTGCGAGCTGCTCGTCGGCGAGCAGGTCGCCATCGTAGATTTCGTCCGCCGTCACGAAGGTCTCGCGCGCGGCGTGGGCCATGACCATCATCTCGCGGCGCACGCCGATCCAGGCGTTGCCGTTCCGGTCGGCCAGCGGCACGTGAATCAAGGTCACATCGGGCTGGATCGCCTTGACCAGCACAAGTGGCCCGTCCTGCTCGCCGAACGGGTCTGTCCCGGTCGTCCAGTCGTCGCGGTGTTTCAACAGATCCGAGCCGACGATGCCGCGCACGGGCATGAAGGGGATGCCTTTCTCGGCGGCCTGCAGGCCGGCATGGATCGCGGGACAGGTGCCGTCGATGACCTTGATGGAACCCGCCTTGGCTGCCGCCATGAACCGTGGGGCGGGGCCGTATTCGTCAAGTGTGACCGCCGCTGTCTCCAATGTCTCGACGCATCCCGCGCCGATCAGCATGTCGCCCTGGAAGCCCACGGAAGGCACCCCGATCAGGTGCAGGTCCTTGGCGCCGCGCGCGATCAGCGCGCGTGCAGTCACCATCGAGCAGCCCGAATAGTCGGGTGCCAACGCGACTTTGGCCCCGTCGGGTATACGTTCGGCCAGGTCCTCGACGGATGTGAAAAGTTCGCTCATTTGCGCTTCCACCTTTCTTTTCACGGTTGGCGCGATGTTAGATAGATTGACCGCAGGAATAAAGGAACGCGCGCATGGATTTCACCCTGCCTGAAGAGATTGCTGCCTTCGCGGATTCGGTCGCGGGTTTCGCCGCGGCCGAGATTCTGCCCGAGATGGCGGCCTATGAGGCGTCGGGTGAATTTCCGCGCGCGATCGTGGAGAAGATGGGTGTGGCGGGGTTCTTCGGCGCCGCATTTCCGGAACGCCTGGGTGGCACAGAAGTCGGGTTCGTCGCCGTAGCTGCGATCTCCGAGGCGATCTCCCGGGTCGCACCCGAGTTTGGCTACTGTATGAACATGCAAGGCATGACCTGCCCCTTCACCATTTTCAACTGGGGCAACGCGGCGCAGGTCGACGCCTTCGTGCCCGATCTGATCGCCGGCAGGCGTATCGGCATGTTCGCGCTGACCGAGCCCGGCGGCGGCTCCGACGCGGCGGGGTCGATGAAGACGACCGCCGTGCGCGACGGAGATGTGTATCGCCTGAACGGGTCGAAACAATGGATCACCTTCGCCAATGCCGCCGACGTGGGCGTGCTGTTCGCCAAGACCGACCCGGACGCGGGACACAAGGGCATCAGCGCCTTCATCGTCGAGCCCAAGAAATATGACGGCTTCAGCGCCAACCCGATCCCGATGACCGGGCTGTCGAACGCGCTCGCCTCGAACGCCGTGTTCCTCGACGATTTCACAGTCCCGGCGGAGAACCGGCTGGGCGAAGAGGGCGAGGGCTTCAAGATCGCGATGAACGCGCTGGAGTTCGGGCGGTTGACCGTGTCGGCGCGCGCGGTCGGTCTGGCGCAGGCCTGCCTCGACGAGGCGATTACCTATGCCAATGAACGGGTCATCCGGGGCCGGCCGATCGGCGAGTATCAAATGGTGCAGCATCTGATCGCGGACATGGCCTCTCACACGGATGCCGCGCGCTTGATGGTCTATCGCATGGCCTGGCTGATGGATGAGGGACACCCCGCCACCCGGGCGGCATCGCGCGCCAAGTATATCGCCGTCGAGGCGGCGAAAGAGGCCGCGGCGGGGGCGGCGGAAATCTTCGCCGGTTACGCGTTGGCGGACGAATACCCGATCAAGAAATACACGGCTTATGTGAACATGCTTGCGGTGGGTGAGGGGACGGCGAACGTCCAGCGGATCCTGATTGGCGAAGATGCGCTGGGGATAAAGGATGCCAACCGGCATCCGGTACGCAATCGCCTTCGCAGCCCGGGTGTGGAATAATTCAGATCATAAAATCGCGCACAAGACGCGGACCGAACGCACGAGCGGAGTGAAACGATGACCGACGAAGCCCTGAGCCCGGATTCGAGCGTCCTGGGACGCCCCAATAGTTATATCGGCAAGGTGGTGCCACGCCCGAACGTGCGCAAGCTGGTGCGCGGCAAAGGGCAATTCGTCGATGATTTGACCCTGCCCCGCATGGTCCATGCGGTGTTCCATCGTTCGCCCCACGCTCACGCGAATATCACGTCGATCGACACCAGTGCTGCCGCGGGCATGCCGGGTGTCGTGCGCATCGTGACCGGCGCGGAGCTGGCCGAATATTGCGAGCCCTGGGTCGGGGTGCTGACGCACATGAAGGGTCTTAAGTCCGCGCCGCAGCACGCGATCGCCGTGAACAAGGTCAGCTGGCAGGGCGAGGCGGTCGTCGCGGTCGTCGCCAACAGCCGGGCCGAGGCCGAGGATGCCGCCGCGGAGGTCCTGGTCGAATATGAGGAACTGCCGGCGGTCACCGACGCAGAGACGGCGGGCGACCCGGATACCCATGTGATCCATCCCGAGCTCGGCGACAACATCGCGTTTGAGAACGGGGTCGAGGCCGGCGACGTGGACGCGGCCTTCGCCGCAGCCGATCTGGTGGTCGAGGAGACCTACAACTTCGATCGCCACACCGGCGTGACCCTCGAGCCGCGGGTCATCCTGGCCGATTATGACGAGGCCGACGACAAGCTGACCGTGAATATGTCGAACCAGGCGCCGCACATGATGCAGCATATTTTTGCCAAGCATCTGGGCATCCACGAGGGCCAGGTCCGGGTCATCTGCAAGGATGTGGGTGGTTCTTTCGGCATCAAGGTGCATGTCTATGCCGACGAGATGGCGGCGGCTGCGCTATCGCGGATGCTCTGCCGGCCGGTCAAATTCGCGGCCGACCGGCTGGAATCTTTCCTCACGGACATCCATGCCCGCGCCCATCGGGTGCACGCGAAGATGGGCTTCAACAAGGATGGCGACATTACCGCGATCGAGGTCGATGATCTGACCGGCGTCGGACCCTACTCCATGTATCCGCGCACAAGCGCGATGGAGGCCAACCAGGTCCTGAACTTCACGGGCGGTCCCTACAAGCATCAGAACTATCGCGCCAAGGCGCAGGTCGTGTTCCAGAACAAGAATGTCATGTGCCAGTACCGCGCGGTCGGTCACCCGATCGCCTTCGCGGTAACGGAAGCCATGGTCGATAAGGGCGCGCGCGAACTGGGGATCGACCCGGTCGACATCCGACGGCGTAATTTGATCGCGGACGACGCCTATCCGACCAAGGGCGCGAGCGGCATCGCGCTGGAGGGCCTGTCCCATCACCAGACGCTCGATAAGCTTCTGGCGTCGATGGACTATGAGGGCATGAAGGCGGAGCGCGACGCGTTGCGCGCCGACGGTGTCTATCGCGGCATCGGCTTTGCGGCGATGATCGAGCTGACCAACCCGGGCGCGGCCATGTACGGCATCGGTGGCGCGCGGATTTCGTCCCAGGACGGCGCTCAGGTGCGGCTCGATTCGAGCGGTTCGATCGTGGTGCATACGTCCGTGACGGAACAGGGACAGGGTACCGACGGGGTGATGGCGCAGGTCGCGGCCACCGCATTCGGCGTCTCGCCGGACCGGGTCAAGGTGATCACCGGCGACACGGACAATGTGCCGACCGGTGGCGGTACCTGGGGCTCGCGCGGCGCGGGCATCGGCGGCGAGGCCGTGCTGCAGGCCGCCAAGGCGCTGCGCTACAACGTCAAGGACGTGGCCGGCCAGCTGCTGCAGGCGGACCCCGCGACCCTCGACATCCGCGAAGGCGTCGTGGTGGACAACGACACGGGCACCGAACGCATGGGCCTCGACGAGTTGGCGCGGATTTCCTATTTCCGCTCGGACATGATCCCCAAGGGGTTCCAGCCCGAGTTGATGGCGACGCGTCATTTCGTGCCGCGGGAATACAACATCGCGTTCACCAACGGCATCCAGGCCTGCTACGTCGAGGTCGATCCCGACACCGGATTCCTCAAATTCCTGAACTACTGGGTGGTCGAGGATTGCGGGACGGTGCTGAACCCGCAGCTGGTCGATGAGCAGGTGCGCGGCGGCGTCATCCAGGGGCTCGGCGGCGCGTTGATGGAAGAATGCCGCTACGACGTGGCGGGGAACCTCGTGAACGCGAACATGGCGGATTATCTGGTGCCCATGGCGGGCGAGATGCCGGACATCTCGGTCGGTCATGTGGAGACGCCGACGGCGGATTCAGAGCTCGGCGCGAAAGGCGCGGGCGAGGCGGGCACCGCCGGCGCGCCGGGCGTGGTCATGAACGCGATCAATGACGCGCTGTCGCCGTTCGACGTGCGGGTCGCACACCAGCCGATCTCGCCGGAGCGCATCCTGAAGGCACTCGGGAAGTATTAATTTGATGTGTCGTTTTCGGGTGTAGGGGTGGGTCTGCGACCCGCCCGCGCAATCCGTCATGCGTTTTACTGGTATTCCGGGCGGGTTTAAAACCCGCCCCTACAAATGATTGCGCGTCACGAGCTGTTCGCCCGCAGTGACCAGATCGCGGCCATGAAGACCGCCTTCGCGAACGGCAATATCAACAGACACAGCCCGATGATGACCGGGATCAGGATCGCCGCCGATACCCAGGGTTCGAAATACTGGTGTTTGACCATGTGGATCATCACCGGCGCCATGAGATGGCCGACGATCAGAATGGTCAGCCAGGGTGCTGCGTCGTCGGAGCGGATCTCCGACCAGGCCTCGTCGCATTCTGCACAATTGTCGACCTGCTTCAGATAGGCGCGGAACAATGGCGCGCTGCCGCAGTTGGGGCAGCGACCCCTTAAACTGCGCCGCATCGACAACCAGAATTTTCGATTCTCGCCCTGAATCATGCTGCTCGCCGCGTTTTTCCGTTTTGTGATCGACCATCCCCAACAGCGGGGTGGTCGCCACGTCACCGGGGTTGTACCTTTCGGCCCAACATATTCCAAAGGGTGTACATCATGAGCGTATCCGACGAGACCGATGAGGGCAGCGTCCTCGACCGCGCCGACAATTATATCGGCGCCTCCGTGCCGCGCGCGATCGTGCGCCGGCTGGTGGCCGGCGAGGGACGTTACGTCGACGATCTGACCCTGCCGCGCATGGTGCATGTCGTCTATTTCCGCTCGCCCTACGCCCACGCGAAGATCGTCTCGATCGATGACACGGAAGCCCTGGCCTCCCCGGGGGTCCTCCGGGTGATCACCGGCAAGGAGGTTGCCGAGGTCTGCACGTCCTGGGTCGGAACGCTTGCACATTTCAAGGGAATGAAGTCCGCACCCCAACATGCGCTCGCCGTGGAACGGGCCTGCTGGCAGGGCGAGCCGGTTGCCGCAGTCGTCGCCAACAGCCGCGCCGAGGCCGAAGATGCGGTCCAGGTGCTCGAGGTCGAGTTCGAGGAACTGCCCGTGCTCGCGGACCCCGAAGTGGCGATGGATGACGATACGCCGGTGATGCATCCGGACCTCGGTGACAATCTGCTGTTCGAGATGAACCACGATATCGGCGACACGGCCGAGGCTTTCGCGAAGGCCGACAAGATCGTCGAACGCACCCTGGATTTCGGCCGCCACACGGGCGTATGCCCCGAATCCCGGTCGATCATTGCCGACTACACCGCGTCCGAGCACCGGCTCACTGCCTATCACTCCCATCAGGCGCCGCACATGATGCAGGATCTGTTCGCGCGCCATCTGGGCATCGAGAACCAGAACGTGCGGATCATCTGCGGCGATGTGGGCGGCGCCTACGGCGTCAAGGGCCACACCTATCCTGACGAGATGGCCACGGCGGCGATCTCGATGATCCTCAAACGGCCGGTGAAGTTCATCGCCGACCGGCTCGAATCCTTCCTCACCGATCTACACGCGCGCGATCATCGCGCGACGGCCCGCGCGGCGTTCGCGGCAGATGGTGAGCTGCTCGGGATCGAGATGGACGATCTGACGGGTGTCGGCGCCTATTCGATGTATCCGCGCACCAGCGCGCTGGAGGCCCTGCAGGTCATCAACTATGTGGGCGCGCCCTACATGCATCAGAACTACAAGGCGCGCTCGCGGGTCGTGTTCCAGAACAAGACGCCGATGAGCCAGTATCGCGCGGTCGGTCATCCGGTGGCTGTTGCCATCACGGAAACACTCATGGATGAGGGCGCTCGCGCGCTGGATATGGACCCGGTGGATATTCGCCGGCGTAACCTGATGCCGGATGACGGCTATCCGTGCGAGTTCATCACCGGGCTCAAGATGGAGGGCCTGTCGCACGAGGCCTCCCTCGATAAACTTCTGACGATGTTCGACTACAAGGGTTTCCGGGCCGAGCAGGCCGAGCTCCGCGAGAAGGGCATCTATCGCGGCATTGGTTTTGCGACCCTGGTCGAGATGACCAACCCCGGGCCCCACACCTATGGCCTCGGCGGCGCGCGAATTTCGTCCCAGGACGGGGCGGCGGCGCGGATGGATGCGTCGGGTGCGGTGATCATCCAGACGAGTATCAGCGAGCAGGGACAGGGCAGCGAAGCCGTGATCCAGCAGGTCGCGGCGACCGCGTTCGGCACCACGCCGGACAAGGTGAAGGTGATCTCCGGCGACACCGACAACGTGCCGGTCGGCTGGGGCGCGGGCGGTTCCGGCGGCGCGGGCATCGCGGGCGAGGCCGCGCTGCAGGCGGCCAAGGCGCTGCGTCATAATGTGCTCGATGTGGCGGCGATCCTGCTGCAGACCGAGCGCGAGACCCTCGATATTACCGGCGGGATTGTGGTGGACCGTGTGTCACGCGAGGAACGCATGCCGTTGGAAGAAGTGGCCCGCGTCGCCTATTTCCGGCCCGACACGCTGCCCCAGAATTTCCAGTCGGAGATGATGGCCACACGGCATTACATCCCGAAGAAATATCCCGTGGCGATGACCAACAGCTTCCAGGCGGTGATCGCCGAGGTCGACCCGGAGACCGGGACCGTCAAGCTGCTGAAATACTGGTGCGTCGAGGATTGCGGCAAGGTGATCAACCCGCTGCTGGTCGACGAACAGGTGCGCGGATCGATCGTCCAGGGCATCGGCGGCGTGCTCTATGAAGAGTGCCGCTACGACAGCCAGGGCAACTTCCTCAACGCCAACATGGCCGACTATCTGGTGCCCATGGCCGGCGAGATGCCGGACATCGAGATCGGGCATATCGAGACCCTGACCATGGAATCCGAGCTCGGCGCCAAGGGCGCGGGCGAGGCGGGTACGGCCGGCGCGCCGGGGGCGATCCTGAACGCGATCAACGATGCGCTCAGCCCCTTCAACGCCTCGGTCTGGGCCCAGCCGGTCAGCCCTGAACGGGTGCTGAAGGCGCTGGGTAAGTACTAGCAGGACACCATACGGAGAATTCTCATGGCCGAAGTCGAAATCATCAGTTCGTCGACCTGTCCCTTCGCGCAGCGCACCCGCATGGCGCTGATCGAGAAGGGCATCGACCACGAGCTCACCGCCATCGATCTCAACGACAAGCCCGACTGGTTTCTAGAAATCTCGCCTTACGGCAAGGTGCCTGTCTTGCGCCACAACGGTGCGGTGATCTTCGAATCCGCCGTGATCAACGAGTATCTCGAAGAGGTGTTTCCCGACCGGCCACTGATGCCGTCCGACCCGATCCGTCGTGCGCAGGCGCGCATCTGGATCGATTTTGCGAATGTTCGTTTTACGCCCCATGTCTACAAGCTGATGCTGGCCCAGGACGCCGATGCGCAGGCGGCGCAGGCGGAACGTCTGACCAATGCGATGCTGATGATGGAGCATGAAGGGCTGGGCAAGCTGGGCGACGGCTCATACTGGATGGGTGACGACATTAGCCTGGTCGACCTGACCTTCCTGCCGCACATGCAGCGTGTGGGTGTCCTGACCCACTATCGCGACTTCCAGATCCCCGATGAGTGCGTTTTGCTCAAAGGCTGGCTGCAACTCATGAGCCAACGCCCATCGGTCACCGAGGGATCGGCCTCACTCGACGTGCTGATCGGGAACTGGCGCAAATACGCCGAAAACACCTCGACCGGGACCACCGCGGCGGACATGCGGGCTGCCTAGCGGCTGTCTGCAAGCAATGCGCTGGCGGCAATGGTGCTGTTCGGGCAGCGATATTGTTGCCTACTGGTCTCGCTGATACAGTTTCGAAAATTCCGATCTGAGGAGAATGAATGGTTCATCTGCGCGAAATGCCTGATCATCTGCGCGAAGCGCTGATCAATCAGGAGTTACCCGAATATGGCGACACGCCCTGGACGACACCAAAACCGCTGAATGAATGCCGCGTGGCGATGATCTCGACGGCCGGTCTGCACCGCCGCGAAGACCCGCCGTTCACGCCGGGTGCCGGTGATTACCGGATCATCCCGGACGATTACGACATGGATCAGCTGGTGATGAGCCATGTGTCGACCAATTTCGACCGCAGCGGCTTCTATCAGGATGTGAACACGTCCTTCCCCTTCGACCGTCTGAGCGAATTGGCAGACGAAGGCGTAATCGGGTCGGTCGCGAGCCGGCATTATTCCTTCATGGGGGCCACGCCGCCGACGGTGATGGAGCCGATCGCGCGCGATCTCGCGAAGGTCCTGAAAGCGGACAATGTCGACGCCGTCGTCCTCGTCCCCGTCTGACCCCAATGTACGCGCGCCGTGAGCGGGCTTGCACATTATCTCGAAGACGAAGGCATTCCGACGACGCTGTTCGCGCTGATCCGCAAACATGCCGAGGAAATCAAACCGCCGCGCGCGCTCGCGGTGCCGTTCGAACTTGGCCGCCCGCTGGGCGCGCCCAATGAGCCGGATTTCCAGCGCCGGGTTCTGCGGACCTGTCTGGAACTCCTCGAAGAGGAGGCCGGACCTGTACTCGCGGACTTCCCCGACGATGCGCCGGGTGCGGATGTGGATCAGGAAGGCTGGGCCTGCCCGGTTAACTTTGCTGCGCCTGTCGAGGACATGAGCGACGAAGAACTGCTGACCCAGACGCTCTTGCAGGAAATTGCGTTGCTCAAGCCCTGGTATGAGGAATCGAAGCAGACCCGCGGCGGTCGCACGAATTACGGTATTTCGGGTAAGGCACCGGAAGAGATTCCGGCGTTCTTCGCGAGTCTCGTGGTGAACCGGGAAGACACGGCGTCACCGTTCAAGGACAAGCCCGCACCGCTGGCCTTCAAGCAGATGGTCGACGATCTTCGCTACTATTATATGGAAGCGGCGATCGCCCGGCCCGATGATCGGGTCACCGATTTGGATATCGGCAACTGGCTGTTCGGCGAGACAACGCTAGGCAAGGTGATCGTCGAAATTCGCGACTGGGCCATGGAGAGCGACGACAAGGGCTTCAAGGCATTGGCTGTCACGGCCATGGTCCCGACCCATCAGCGTCACCATACGAAGCACGGCTGACGCACCGCGCGGTGTAGGTTTTCGAAAAGGCCCTCCCCGTCGGGAGGGCCTTTTTCGTTTGTCCGTTCATTCGCTGGCGCCGGCGTATGTCACCACGCCGACGGCCCCCTGCCGCGGGGTAATACGCCCGATGATTGCCGCGTCCGGCGCGGGGCCGTCGCGCAACGCCGTGAGGCAGGCCTGGGCCTGACCGGCGGGCAGGCCGAATAACAGACCGCCCGCGGTCTGCGGATCAAACAGCAACGGAAATGAAGGATGTGCTGCCAGCGGCACGGCGTTGCCGACGGATTCCTCGTTGCTCGGCCGCAACGTGCTCTCATGTCCCTCGGCGACCAGCGTCGCGACGCCCGGCAGGACCGGGAGCGCACCCAGATCCAGTTCTGCATCGACGCCTGATGCGTTGAGCATCTCCAGCAGATGACCGGCCAGTCCGAACCCGGTGACGTCGGTGCCTGCTGACGCTTGGTGGTTTCGGATCACCGGGATACAGGGTGCGATCGAGCGCTGCATGGATTTAAACGCGGATGTCACATGATCGCCGTTGGCCTTGGCGCGCATGTCGGCGGCGAATAACACGCCCGTGCCGAGCGGCTTGGTCAGGATCAGGGCATCACCGACGGCAAGGCCGGACTTGCGCAGGATCGTATCGCGGTCGGCATAGCCGTTGATGGTCAGCCCGAATGCCATCTCGGCACCCTCGCCGGTGTGCCCGCCGGCCAGCACCGCGCCGGCCTCGGCGAGGGTCTCGGTCGCCCCGGCGAGCAGCTGGTAGAGGTCGTCGGACGTCTTGTCATCTTCGCCATGGGGAAGCATGACGGCGGCGAGCGCGGAATGGGCCTCGGCGCCCATGGCGAAGATGTCCCCCAGGCAATGGTTCGCGGCGATCCGGCCAAACAAATAGGGGTCGTCGATGAAAGCGCGGAACTGATCGACCGTCTGGATCAAGGCCTTGCCCGGCGGCGGCGTCAGAACGGCCGCGTCGTCGGGCGAGTCCAGCCCCTGGTCGAGCCCGTCCTTATGTTGTGGCGGCAGGCGATCCAGCGCGCGGTGCAGGACCGTTGCCGGTACTTTCGCGCCGCAGCCGCCGCAGCGCATGGCTTCGAGCGTGTCCTCGCCGTCGGTGCCGTCCGCGGCCATGTCCGGCAGCTCTTGGTATTTCTTCATCCAGCGTCGGTCGATCCAGTCCTTCCAGCGCCAGACCCATTCACCCTCGAAAGCCAATGGCCCCCTGGCGGCGATCGCATAGCGGTTGCCGGTGGTGATCAGTGCCAGGGTCTGCCCCTGAGGGCGATATGTTTTAAGCGGCTCGCCCCGCGCGGCGCGGCGGAGGTTGTCGGCAAGATAGGGGCCCTGGCGGACGGCATACACACCGGCCTTGGGTAGCCGGTGGCCGTCCATCGAGGCGATGTCGCCGGCGGCAAAGAGCTGGGCATGCGACGGCGAGCGGAGCTGATCGTTGACCCGGATGAACCCCCGTTCGTCACAAGCCAGATCGCAATCGGTGATCCAGCGTGGTGGTCCGGCGGACGTGACCAGGATCGTCTTGTGGCTGGTCAGGGCCTCGCCATTCGAGAGCGCCAAGGTGTCCGGTGTGATGCGTTCGGCCTTCGCGCCCGTGTGCACGTCGATGCCCCGGTCCGAAAGTGCGCGGGTCAGCTTGCGCCGCGCGGCGGCATTGTAGCCCGGCAGGAGCGTGTCCTCTGACTCGACAATCGCAAACCGAATATCCGCAGGCGCTTTATCCAGGCTGGGTGCGGCGCTGCGCAGTCGGTGGCTGAGTGCGAGCGTGAGCTCGACACCGCCCGCACCTCCGCCCGCGACGGCGATATGGAACGGGCCGTCATGGCCGCGAATCTCGTTGGTCAGCCGGTGATAGGCCTCCAGGAACCGGTCGATCGGTTTCACCGGCAACCCGTGTTCTGCGCCGTCAATATTCGCCGTCGAGGGTGTTGAGCCCGTATCGATGGACACGAAATCGAAGGCGACTGGCGGCCGGCCGCCGACCTGCACGAAGTTGCGCTCGAGATCGAGGCCCGTCGCGGCAGCGTGGATGACGCGGGCATTCGCAAACGCCGCCAGGGGCCGCAGGTCGATATGCGCCTCGGCCTCGCTGTAATTGTCGGCGATGTAGCCGGGGACCATGCCGGAGTAAGGCGTCAGCAGGTCCCGTGTGATCAGGGTCAGCCGCACGCCCGGCTCGGGCTTCATGCCGAACCGCTTGAGGACCGCCACATGGCTGTGGCCGCCACCGACCAGAACGATATCGCAGGTGATGGGATCTGTCGGGGTCATGTTGTGAGCATAAACACCAAGCGCGCGAGACTCATCACCGGATCACGCATGGGTGTCGTGAATTGGCGGAAGAGGGTGGGAGTCGAACCCACCAGGCACGTCTAACGCCCCTCACCGGTTTTGAAGACCGGGCGCCCCACCGGGGAACGGTCCTCCTCCACCTTCATTGTCGGCGAGTTGGCGTGGCGGGGCAAGCGATCCGGCGCGAGGCCTCGTATGAAGACTCGTGAATGCAGGTCTCAAATTCAGGATCAGGGGTCCAGGTCGACGACATGGCCGACCTGCATCCGGTTGCCCTTGGACATGTCGATCTGCAGGAAGCCGTTGCGCTCATAGTCAGTGCTGCACTGAGTGTCGACAATTTCGAATGCGTCCTCGAGGGTACAGAAGAAATAGTCGCCGCTGTAGTTGCCGTCATCGGCCTCGGCGTAGATGTAATAGAAGCGGTTCTTGAACGGGCTGTCCCAGATGTCCGTGCATTCGCCGTCGTCGATATTCAGCGAGCCCTCGGACCGAAACAGTGTTTCACCCGAACTGTCCGTGCCGCCGGATGCGGTTGCATAGGCGACCGAGACGCCGGCGCCGCTGTTGTTGCAAACCTCGAGGGCGGATGCGGTGCTCGCGGTGGCGGCACCACCGGTGGCCGCTGCGCTGCGGCCTGAACTTCCGGTCCAGCCGATATGGTCTTCGAACTCGGAGAGGGACATGGCCCATTGGCGCACGATCTGGCGAAGATTGGCGTCGGTCAGGCCGCCTGTGGCGAGGATAGTGAAGTCCAGATTGGGGTCGTCCTCATCGTCGAGATAGGCCTGTCCGTGGAGCGTGTTGATGTTCCACTGGTTCATTTCCCCCATGGAGACGCTATCGGACACATAGGCGGCGCTGAACGTGATCGTGTCACACTGATCGCCGTCACAGTCGAAGAACAGGACATCGAACAGGGTGTCGCCTATGGCGCTTTCGATCTTGGGTTCGCCGAACGAATCCTAGCGCAGGTCGACGGGGTAACCTTCGCGCGCGAGCGCGGCCACGACATCGTCGGCTGTCACGCCGTTCCCGGCAGCCCAGGCATGAGATACGCCCAGCAACAGGACGGACAGGGCAATGCCCGCCAAACACCGTCCAACTCCAAAATACGGGTTTGTGCGATTGTCCACGTGCCCCCCACGATGACATGCTGTGCCATCATTCAGGCACAGGAAAATTGCCGGGCTCAACTAGCCTGTCGGACAATCAGTCCGTCTGATGAAGTCTGTTACGGCGCTTTTCAGGGCCGGAGCCAATGGCAGATCCGGGTTCGCGTAGGTTGCCAGATTGCTGGCACGGTCCGTGCCGACGACGTTTTTCAGGACATGGTTCATATCCGGGATCCTGACCGCATCGGCTTTGGGTCGGGCGCTCTTGAGTGCGTCGTAGTCGGCCTCGGTGACCTGCAGGTCGCGACCGCCTGACACGATGAGCGTCGGGAGTTTGAGTGCAGCAAGACGCTTGGCCGGATCAATGTTGATCAGCGAGATCAGGAACGGCTGAACGCTTGGCCGGAAAAGTGCATGAAGGGCGGGTGCCACATCCGCGACGGTCTGGCCGGCCTCCAGGCTGTTCAGGATTTCGAGGGCGTCGGAACGGGTTTTTTTATCCAGGGGCGCGTCCGACAATTGCTCCCGCATAACTGCGGTGAGCGGTCGCCCGGGCGAATCAAGGAGAACCAACCCCGCGAGATCATCCTGTTTGGCGACCAGCGTCGCGACCAATCCACCCTCGCTATGTCCGAGCATAAATACGCAGGTGATACCGTTTTGCCCGCGTAACCAGTCGGCCCAGGATTTCGCGTCGTCAACAAATTCGTCGAACCGCAGAGCTGCCTCGGACTTCATTGCCGCCTTGCTGGCACCGATGCCTCGCTTGTCGTAGCGAAGAACCGATGCCCCGTCGGCGACGAGCGCGTCGGACAACTGCTTCAGGTAGTTGGCGTGGATCCCGAGGGGGCTGTTGCCGTTGCGGTCTGTCGGTCCCGAACCCGCGACGAAGACGACACCTATTCCTGTTGGATCTGCATCCGGCCGGGCATAGGTAGCGGCCAGATCATCAAGGGTGACACTGATTTCGTTCGCCATGGCACCAGAGCCGAAGGTGATCGGAGCGAGCAGGACTAACAGGGTCAGAATGCAGCGCATGGGGGAACTTTCACCCAAGCTCGAAATTAAGTCCAGCCCTCACTTCGCGGGCCGCACCAGTGCCTCGATCACCGCCGGGACCGGTACCAAGGGTATCGATGTCGATTACCTTCGGTCCGGCCACCCGGATCAGCCAGTGTTGTGTTGATGGGATTTTCGCAGTTAATCCGGATAATAGGCGCGGTCGTCGTCGCTGCGTTCGTAGTCCGGCTGCGTCGGCCACTCCTTGATCCGGGTCGAGAAGTCGCCGCCATAGCGCACCCGGAACAGGAGTGAACGCTCGGGGCCGTTCTCATATTCGTGCAGTTCACCTGGGGGGTGGACGATGAAGGCGCCCGGCGTGACCGGGATCGTTTGGTCGCCGGCGCGCATGGTCCCGCCGCCTTCGAAGCAGAAGTAGATTTCCGTCGCGTTGGGGTGGCAATGGTTGGGGCTCACTTGTCCCGGCTCCCAGCATGCCACCGTTACGTCGCCATCCTCGACCGTATCGAGAATATTCTCGACATGGCGCTTGGGGTCCCATTGCTCTTCGGCTTTCAAGTCGTATGCGATCATTTTCGTGTCTCCTCCCGACAAACTATTCCGAAGTTTAGCCCTGCTTTCGCGAGTGCGTAAATATTGTGGCGTCGGAACCCGTGGACAGAATCTCAACGAAAAGCGCCGCACCGGGAATCCGATGCGGCGCGATCGCGTTTCAACATCAATGGAGTGCTACCGGTTACTTCCGGGATTCGTAGAAGTTCACCATCTTGATCACATCGCCTGCATCAATCCGGCCGAGGGGGCCGTCACTGTAGGAGCACGCGACGACGTTGCCGTCGGCGCCGACGATGAATTCGGATGGTTGAATGATCTGACGGCGATCTTCCCAATAAGAACCGAGGGAATTGGCGATGTCTCGGGACACACTATGCCCGACCGGGAAATTCACCTCATCGGCGACTTCCTGGGCCTTGTCGATGGGATCGACACTGGCCGCGACAATCTTCACGCCCAGCTTGTCAAATTCGTCTTTAAGTTCTGCAAAGCCGACCAACTGACGGCGACAATAGGGTCACCAGTGGCCACGATAGAACAGGATGACCCGATACTTTGCATCAAGGTCATCGGGCAGGCTGAGCGTTCCACCACCGACGAGATCAATCGTCAGATTGGGGAAGGCTGAACCGATGCCGAGTTTCTCTGACATTCCGCTTCCTTACGTTAGAAAATGCGCCGAATCCGGCGCGGATCACCAAAAGATCGTGCACAAAATTCAACTGCGCCGCAATCGTGACATCGTGCTTGGTCTTGTCACCCCGCCTGATGCATTATAAGTCTTAGACAAGCGGTTTTATAAAACCGCGACCGAATATGGGCAGGGGAGCCATCATGGAAGTTGTCGTCAGCTTTTTCACCAATCCGGAACATCAGATTCTGTTCATCCTGCCGTTTGTGGTGATGACGATCGCAACGCTGGCCTTGAAGCCAATTCTCCCGACCGAGAAAATCGCAAACAAAACGGGCCGGCTCGCGGCCTATAGCGACTTGCATCGCGAAGCCTACATCGCGGCGATCATAGCCGCGGTGATTACGATCGTGGCGTTCGAAATTCGCGGTGGCCCGGAGCCCTTCGTGCTGGTCTGGAAGCCCCTTATCTCGACGATCATGATCCTGCCGTTCGGCTACGGTATAGCGCTCGCCATCGCCAGCGTCATGGGCATGACCCGCCGGGCATAGACCTGCCGTCCCGGGGCGATGCGCCCCGGTTCACCTCCGACGAAAATTTAGGCGGCAGCCGAGAGGCTGCCTGCGCCGGTCAGCACGACATATAATTCGAGCGTGGTATCGTCGGAATTGCGGATAGCGTGACGCTCGCCGCGTGGCACGAAGACGAAACTGTCCTCGCCGATATCCGATGCGCCACTGGCGTCGCTCGCGGTGCCGTTGCCCGATGCCACATAATAGATGGCTTCGGCGTTTGCCAGCGCATGATCTTCCAGCGCGCCACCAGGCGCCAGAGATACATACAGCAGTGAATTTTCGCTGCCATTGTGGGTGCCGATAGGCGCCTTCACATCGGCGCCAGCCCAGGCATCGGGCAACATCCCCTCTGGCGCGGTGTCTTTCAGTTGCACCAGAATACCTTCGTTCAGGCCGCCACGTTCCTGTGTCAGGTCGTCCGGGGTCACGGTCGCGCAGAACTGGTATCCGGTGCCTGCCACGCTCGGCGCATTCATGTAGAAGCCGATGACCTTGGCGTCCTCGTCGGTGGTCTCGTTATAGAAAAAATGCTCCGAGCCCTTCGGCATCAGGCGGCAATGCCCGGCCGAGACGACCGCGCGGCTCTCGCCTTGTCCGACCACGCCATAGCCCGACAGGTAGACGGCGATCTCGTCGCTGACCTCGTGGAGATGTTTGGCGTGGGTCGAGCCCGGGCGAAAGATGGAATGAAACACCGTCGTGGCGCTGCCCGTGTCCCCGGTGATCGGCAGGCGGAACTCCGAGATCGCCCAGCCGTCGCGCTCTTCCATGCGTTCGGGGGCCACGTCCATGGTCTGGATGACTGAAATGCTCATGTTTTTTCCGTTCAGCTGGGGTCGTCTAGGAAGGTAAATTTCTGCGCGTTGCCGTAGCGGGTGATATGGCCGGCGGTGGCGCCGGCGAAATGCACCGGCAACACCAAAGTCCCGGCATCCGTATGGGTGTCGACGAAGGCCGTGCGGCTGGCGGCCGACATCTCCATATCCCAGCAGAAGCATGTGCTCCATTCGGGATGTGGGACCTGGATGGGATGGTGCATCAGATCGCCGATGAAGGCCCCGCGTTCGCCATTGGATTCGACATTCACGATGACATGGCCCGGGGAATGTCCCGGGGTGGGTTCGAGCCAGATACCGTCCTCGATCTGGTGATCGTGATCCACCAGGACGGCCTGTCCGGCTTCCATCACCGGAAGCACGCTGTCGATGAAGGTCAATCCGATTCGTTCCGAACCCTGGGCGCTTTCCTTTTCCCAATGCGCATACTCGTCGCGCGCGAAGACGTATTTTGCGTTCGGGAAGGTCGGGACCCAGCGGCCATCGCGCAGCTGGGTGTTCCAGCCGACATGGTCGGGATGCAGATGGGTGCACATGACGATGTCGATGTCCGCCGGCGTCAGGCCGAGCGCAAGAAGATTGTCCATCCATGGCCACTTCTTCATGTGGAAATCGGGGTGGGTGCGCTCCTTGTCCTCACCGACGCAGGTGTCGATCAGAATGTTGTGTTGGGGCGTCTGCAGGATGAAGCTCTGGAAGGCGAGTTTGAGCTTGCCACTGGCGATGTCGAAATAGGTCGGCGCCATCCAGTCCAGATGCGCCGCCACGGCGTCCGCCGTCGCCGTGGGGAACATGTCGGCCGGCGTGATATAGGCGCCGGTGTCTTCATGCACGGATTTGACGGTGAACGCGCCAATTGTCAGAGGTTGCATCGCGGGGCTCCGGATCGGTTGATGAGCAAACAGAGTGTCTAATGTTAGGGTTGGCTGTGCAAGCTTGGGGCAGAGACAAGTGTTGATCAGAGGGCGGAAGATTTGAGCGGGTCAACCAATATACCGCGGGTCAAGGCGCCGGGCGGGGGCGTCATCCCCGATATGCTTCACGATGAGATCGCCGGTCGTTTTGCGGACGCCGGCGTGATGATTTTCGAGGATGTTTTGGCCGAGGCTCTGGTGGCCGGCCTGCACGATTCCTACGGCGCGGCTTATGCGAACTATCATCAAGATCGTGAATTTGCCGATGCTCTCGTGGTTGGTGACAAGCGAACGATGATCACGATTGCGGTCAACGGCCGTTTCAACGACCCCGAGCTCTATGCAAACCCGACGATTTTTCCGGTGATCGCGAAGTTGCTCGGGGACGATGTGATCCTCGGCAGTTTCGTGTCGGTGACGTCGTTGCCGGGGTCGCTGGATCAGAAGCCGCATCTCGATATGCCGTTATTGTTCGAAGCCGAGCATGTGAGCCCGGAGCTGCCGAGTTACAGCCTCACGCTGGTGATTCCCCTGGTTGATATGAATGCGACAAACGGCACGACGGCATTTTTTCCGGGCAGCCACAAAGTCATCGCGGCAGAAGCGCCAGATACGTCGCCCGTCGCGCCGGACGTGCCGGTTGGCTCGGCCTTGTTGTTCGATGCGCGCATCTGGCACGGGGGAACACCCAACCGGTCCACAGCACCGCGCCCGGTCCTGTACAACACCTATCAGCGGTCGTGGTTTCGAGACACGGTGAACTTTATGTCCCAGCGCCCTCTGGTGATGGACGCCACGGAATGGGCGAAAATCCCCGAGCAGCACCGGTTTCTGTTCGATTGGGCCCGGCCGCCACAGGCGTGAAAGAGATGTCGACGAGATTCTCCGCCTTCTGAGCCAGAAATCACCCCATCACGGCCACATTCGCACGCTACATAGAGAATTGGCGGCGATAACAGTGCTTGAACGCGCTGCCGGCAATGCTGCGAGCCCGTGAGGGCGTTGACGCGTTCTCGGGGCACGCGCTACGGCAAGGGGAGATGTGGGTGTCGGCTGTTCGCGCCCGCGCATAAGCCAGAACGCTGAACTCGAGGAGAGAAACAATGATGGGCAGATCGGGGAAACGACCCAAGGGAATGCTCATGCGGTTTCAAAAAGCCACGGCTGCGGCACTTTTGGCAGCACCCTTTGTCGCCCTGCCGCTGGAGCCTGCCGGCGCGCAACTCGGCGACATCCTGAAGGCCCCGAAAACGCTGATCGATCGCGCGATCGAGGCGCGCAGTACGGCGGACATCACCAAAGACAACCGGATTGTGATCAACGTCAATCGGATCATGGCCGATCTCGGCACGATCAAGGCCTCGACGGAAATCTATGAACAGAAGCTTCTGATCACCGGGATTTTCTCCGACCAGCAAACCCATGATGATTTTCTGGCGCGGGTGAAGCAGGTCGAGGGTGTCAAGGAGCTGTTCTGGCATGCCCAGGTCCTGACTGATGCGGAGCGCGAGCGCCGGAAAGACGAGTTGCTCGGTTGGGATGATGTCCTGGTCCTCGAGACCAAGGTCGGCGTGGAAATGGTCGCGACGCGCGGCGTGGCGGATGTGAACTTCCGCACGGCCGCCGACTCTTTCGGCACGATCTACCTGATGGGGCGCGCCCGTTCGCGGGAAGAACTCGACAAGGCCATCGCAACAGTGCGCGACACGGACAATGTCGGTCAGGTCGTCAGCTACGCCTTCGTGCGGCCGTAGGCGCACACGCAGAAAACCTGCGGCCGTAGGGCACGCGGGTAACGTCAATCTGAGCTGGGCTTAGGTGCCGAAGACTTCGGCCACCGGGCGCACCTGATGACGCGCGTTGCCATCGCGCCGCGAAAGCCCGGCGCGATCGAAATACTCCAGCACTTCGACGGCAAGATTTCTGCCGATGCCCGCCTGCTGGCGGAAGGGGGAGACGCCAACAGTCCCCTCACTGGCGATCATGGTCTCGAATGTCTCGGCGTGGGCGCGCAGGGCGGCGGGCGCGAAGAACCTGTTCTCCGCAACCTGCACCGCAAGGCCCATGCGTACGGCCTGGCGCAGGGTCTTGCCGACGCCGTTGACGGGCAACCCGGCGCTCTGTGCGAGATCATGCACGACCGGCGGGCTTTCGGGGGTTTGGTTCAGCAGGGGCTGGATAATTTCCCAGCGTTTTGCCTCATCACCCGTCAGGCCTGGCTGGTGGTCGGGGCGGTGCAGCAGCATGCCATCGCTGGACAATGTCTTGTCCGCCACCAGCCGCGCGGTGATTGCGTCGAACAGCGGCTCGGGAATATAGCGTCCCAGGCTCTTGCGCAGCTGTGCTGCCGCGGGCCCGAGCCGGTCGGGGTAACGCGTGTGGAACTGGTCGAGCGCCGTCAGCAGTTCGCCCTGGCGTGCCGCCCAGATGGCTGTGGACAGCGCCAGGGCTGTGGCGTCGTCGCCCGTGACGACCGCGGCGGTGGATTCCAGTGCGGCCGACATCTCGGTTTTGGTGAGGTTGCGGGCCGCCGCAAAATCCACGATCGAAATTCCCGTGGGTGACCGCTCGAGCGCGCCGGCGAATGCCGCGACCGGATCCGCCGTGTCGAGTGCCGTGAGCAAATCCATACGTTCCGGCTTGGCGCGACCCCGGCGTGGCGGATGTAGATCCACCACATGCCCGCCGCCCAGCGTGACCTGCGCCGACTGATCGCGAATGACGAAGCGGTCGCGGACGCAGGCTCCAACGGGTGCATCGAGAACCAGTTGGGCCAGGACCGAGCTGCCCGCCGCCGCGCTGTCGGCACCGAGAATGGCGACCCGGCCGGTTACGTTCCGGGCGCCGAGATGAACATGTACCGGCGTCCAGTGACGCAAGGGTCGCCTAGCGTCGGCAACCACATGTAACCGGATATCCAGTTTGCGGAAAAGGCCAAGCGCCGGGTCGGCGACGAGCCAGTCGCCGCGCACGATGTCGTCCTTGTCGAGCCCGGCGAGGTTGAGCGCGAGCCGATCGCCGGCCTGTCCTGTCTCACTGTCGGCGTTGTTGGCATGGATGCCGCGGACCCGCACCGGGGTGTCGTGTCCGGCGATCCAGAGCCGGTCTTCCTTGGCCACAGTACCGGCGAATGCGGTGCCGGTGACGACGAGGCCGGCCCCGGCGACGGTGAAAACGCGGTCGACGGCGAGGCGAAAATGGCCGTTGCCCGAGCGGACCTCGGTTTCGGCAGCCATGTCGGCCACGCGTTGCCGCAGGTCGCTGATCCCGTCGCCGGAGATCGCGGAGACAGGGAATATCGGTGCGCCGGCGAGCGAGGTTTCGCCGATCAGGAGCTCGATTTCGGCCTGCACCTCCTCGACCCGAGCCGGGTCGACGCGATCGATTTTGGTCAGCGCGACCATACCCCGGGAGATGCCGAGAATATCGAGGATTGCCAGATGCTCGAGGGTTTGGGGCATCGGTCCATCGTCCGCAGCTACCACCAGCAGCGCGCAGTCGATGCCGGTAACGCCGGCGAGCATGTTGTGGACCAGGCGTTCATGACCCGGCACATCGATGAAACCGAGCCGTGCGCCGTTCTCGAGATCGGCGTAGGCAAAACCGAGATCCAGCGTCATGCCGCGTTTTTTCTCTTCCGGCAGCCGGTCGGCATCGACACCTGTCAGCGCCTTCACCAGCAACGTCTTGCCGTGATCGATATGGCCTGCGGTTGCGACGATCATGAGGTTTGCAACATGTTGAGTTGGGCGCGGAACCCGTCCGCGTCGTCGAGGCAACGCAGGTCGAGCCAGAGCGCATCGTCATGGACCCGGCCGATCACTGGCACCGGCAACGCGCGCAGGCTCGTCGCAAGCTGTTTGAGCTTTGCGCCCTGGCCGCGGGACGCCACGGGCCGGATGACCAATGCTGTGCTGTCCAGGCTTTCGACTGGCAGGGCGCCGGAACCGATCTGGCCCGCGCAATCCTCGACCGAGACCGTGCAGGCTTCACCGACCGCGGCGCGCAGCTCTTCGATCAGGCTGTCGGCGAGGGCGTGAATGTCGGCCGGCTTGCGCGCCAGCAGGCGCAATGTGGGCAGGTGTTCATCAAGACGGTCGGGATCGCGATAGAGGCCGAGCGTAGCGGCGAGTGCCGCGAGTGTCGCCTTGTCGCAACGCAGGGCACGCTTGAGCGGGTTCTTCTTGAGTTTGGCGATCAGGTCGGCACGGCCGACGATCAACCCGGCCTGCGGCCCGCCGAGCAGCTTGTCTCCGGAGAAGGTGATGATGTCGGCACCCGCCGCCAGCGTCTCGCGCGGGGTGGGTTCGTGGGGCAGACCCCAGCGTTCCAGATCGACCAGCGCGCCGGCCCCCAGATCGACAGCGAAAGGAATATCGCGGGCATGTGCGATCGTCGCCAGCTGGTCCTCTGCAACGTCGGCGGTGAAGCCCTGCACGACGTAATTCGATGTGTGGACCTTCATCACCAGCGCCGTCCGGTCGCTGATGGCGGTTTCGAAATCACGGGCGTGAGTGCGGTTGGTGGTGCCGACCTCGACGAGCTTCGCGCCGGCGCGGGCCATGATATCGGGAATCCGGAACGCGCCGCCGATCTCCACCAGCTCGCCACGCGAGACCGGCACTTCCTTGCGCAGCGCCAGCGCGTTGAGCAGCAACAGCACCGCACCCGCGTTGTTGTTCACCACCGTCGCGGCCTCCGCGCCGGTCAGCTCGCACAGCAATTCCTCGACATGCACGTCACGGTCGCCGCGCTTGCCGGTTTCAAGATCGAATTCAAGGTTGCTGGCGCCGCGGGCCGCATCGGCCATGGCCGTGATCGCGGCCTCGGCCAGAGGTGCCCGTCCCAGATTGGTGTGCAGGACCGTACCCGTCAGGTTGAAGACCCGGCGCAGACCCGGCGTCGCCTCGCGTTCCAGGCGAGCCGCGATGGTCTGTGCGAATGCCTCTTCCGTGAGGTCGACCTCGTCACCGGCCGCGACCGCCGCGCGGACGGTGTCGAATGCTGTGCGCAACGCCGTGACCGTGGCGCTGCGACCGTGGGATTCGACGAGCGCGATCACCGCCGGCGCCTGTAACAGGCGGTCGAGCGATGGAATATCGGAGAAGTCGGGTTTTTGGTCGGCCATGGGGTGTGATTGTTCCGTTCGCGGCAGCTTCGATCAAGACTGATATACTCTCCCCCGCGACCAACACCTGTGATTATCTGCCATGCCCATTGTTTCAAATGAACCCGACGGCTACGAATTCGCTTCGTCCGGGGTCGTCCGGGCGACCACATCGGACAGAATTCTTGCCGCATTCGATCGGCTGTAGGGACTTCAAATGAATGACTGGGGAGGAATTGCGGCCGGCCTCGGCACCGTCGCGTGCGTCGTGGTGATGTTGATCGCCGGCCGGCTTGGCGCCACCACGGACGCGCTCACGATCTATGACATGGCAGCCTTGCGCATGGGCGTCGCGGTGATTCTGGCGATCCCGCTGCTGGTTCGTTACTTCCCCTGGCGGGTGCGGTTGCGCGACCACATGATCGTCGCATTCTTCGGCGGGGCGCCGTTCATCCTGATGCTGTTCGGCGGCATGACCTATGCGCCTGTGGGCCACGCGGCGGTCGTCATGTATGGCGCGCTGCCGGTCTTCGCGGCACTCGTCGCCTGGGCCTGGGTCGGCGACCGACCGGGACGCTGGCAGTGGGCCGGGATCGCCGCGATTGTCGCTGGCGTGGGCGCGGTCGGCTGGGAGGCTTTCGCCGCCGGGGGATTGGCCGGCCAGTGGCGCGGGCATCTGCTGTTTCTCGGCGCGGCGATGTCGGTGGCCGTTTGGTATAGCGGGATGCGCGCGGCGCGACTGTCCGTCATGCAGTCGCTCGCCGCATTGCTGATCGGCAACGCGCTTGTCTACATCCCAATCTGGTTTCTGTTTTTACCCTCCACAATGTTCACCGCACCCTTCGGTGACATCGTGATGCAGTCGGTGGTGCATGGGGTGTTCGGTGCGTTCCTGTGCATCTTCGGCCATGCCTACGCGGTCAAGACCATCGGCCCGACTCGCCAGGCTGCGGTCGGATCCCTGGTCCCCGCACTGGCGCTGTTCGTGGCCATTCCGACCCTGGGAGAGATACCGACGGCCCTGAATGTCGTCGGCGCGGTGGTTGTGACCATCGGCATCCTGATGACCGTTTTTCTACAGACGCGCCCAGCTCCGACCACCAAAACCTGAATAAGACAGGACCTTCGATATGGTGAAACTCTCCGTCCTCGATCAGTCCCCCGTGCGCCAGGACGGTGACGCCCGCCAGGCGCTCGAAGAGACCATCGCGCTGGCACAGGCGACCGAGCGGCTGGGCTACACGCGATACTGGCTGGCCGAGCATCACGGCACCGTGGGGTTCGCCGGATCGTCGCCGGAGATCATGGTCACGCGGGTGGCCGCTGCGACCCGCCATATCCGCGTCGGCTCGGGCGGGGTGATGCTGAGCCATTATTCGCCGCTCAAGGTGGCGGAGAACTTCAAGCTTCTGGAGAATTTGTATCCGGGCCGGATCGATCTCGGCATCGGCCGCGCGCCGGGCAGTGACGGGGCCACGGCGGCCGCGCTCGCCTATGGCAGCGAGGTCGGGATCGAATATTTCCCGACCAAGATTGCCGACATGGTCGCGTTTCTCGCCGATGCGCCGCCGGCGACGGAACCGTTCAAGAATGTGCGCGCCACGCCTGCGGTCGCGGATGTTCCGGAGGTATGGCTGCTCGGCTCCAGCGATCAGAGTGCCGCCTACGCGGCTCATTTCGGGCTGGCATACTCGTTTGCGCATTTCATCGCGCCGCAGGTCACCGCACCGGTGCTCAAATATTATCGGGACAAATTCCAGCCATCCGACAACCTTGGCGCGCCTCGCGCCAACGCCGGCGTGTTCGTGATCTGCGCCGATACGCAGGAAGAGGCGGATTATCTGGCTGCCAGCCGGGATCTATGGCGCCTGAGGCTGAACCAGGGCCAGCATTTTCCCTATGCCCATCCGGATGAAGCGCTGGCCTATGACTATTCGGCGCAGGACCGCCGCGTCGTCGAGGCGAATAGAGCCAACCGGTTTGCCGGTACACCCGAAAGCCTGCGTGATCAGCTCACGGCATTTGCCGATGCGCACGGGTTCGAGGAGATGCTTGTCCTGACGATCACCCATAATTTCGAGACACGGCTGCGGTCCTACGAACTGCTGGCCGAGGCGTTCGATCTGGATCGCCGGGACGCGGCAGCCGAGTAGATCATGTGCCGTTTGTGCGCGTCAGTCCTGGCCGCCATCGTATGCGCTTGATTAACCTTTTGTCCGCACAATAACCCACGCACAGCGCAGACATGTGCCCGGAGATCGGGCGTATGGGGCCGACTCCAGGAAGGAACGAGGCGCCGAAATGATTTCACGAACCGTCCTGACAGGCGTGGCCCTGTCGGCATTTTCCCTATCTCCGTTCGCCGCATCTGATGCGGCCGAACCCCGTGCGGTCGAGCCCCTGCGTTTGTCCGTGACAAGCGGATTGGCGACGCACCATGCCGCACCCAAAATTGTGCGAAACCTTTTCCAGGCGGAAGTCACCCGCCGGGTGGCCGAAGCGGGCGCGGGCGAGATCGTTTGGGATGAAATGCATGACGGCACACTGACCCGGATGGGTGGCGTGCTGGAGGCCGTTGAGGATGACCTCGCGCTGTTCGGGGTCGTGGCGGTCAATCATGAAACCCGCCGGTTGCCGATGCAGAACCTGACATTCCAGATGCCTTTCACGACGGAAGATTGCGTGATTGTCGGCGCGGCCTATCAGGCAGTGCACAACCAACTGGACGGCATGACCGATGCCATATCGGCAGCGCGCCAGACCTTCCTGTCGGGCATCGCCAGTGACGGATACAATTTCATCTCGGTCCAGCCGATCCGCAATGCGGCCGAAGTGCGCGGCCTGAAGGTGGGCATGGTCGACCGGTTGGAAAACTGGATCGCGGGTGTCCAGGGTATTCCCCAGCGCCTGCCCGACGACACGATGGGTGCACGCATGGAAGCCGGTGTGCTGGGTGCCGCCGTTCTGCCAACAAGCGAGATGGGCCGGCTCGGGCTGAAGCGCGACGCCGATCACTACACGCGAACCGGGCTCGGCTCTCAGGTGCCGTTTGTGTTGACCGTCAATACCCATGCTTTGGAGGCGCTGCCCGATACGGTGCGAACCGCCATCGAAGAAACCAACGCGACTTTCACGCAAGCGGCGGCCCAGGCTTATTGCCAGGCCGGAGACGAAGCGCTCGTGGACCTTAAGGCCCAGGGCGTGCGCACCACGAAATTGCTCAAGACACGCCGGTTTCAGTGGGCCGACAGTCTGGCCCCTCTGGCGCAGCAATGGGCGACGGCGAATGATGCAGAAGGCCGGCCCGGGCGCGAGGCTGTCGATATGTTTGTCGTCGAATTGCGCGCGGCCGGGGTGACGCTCACCCGCGATTGGTCCCGCGCGGCACCGCCCAGCTTATTGGATGCGGCTGCCACGGCGGCGAAGGAGTTGTCGCAGGTTCCGGCAAAATAGTGATGCCACCTGCCGTCGAGGTGCAGCGAATGCATGGCTGGACCGCGCGGCGGGCGTGATGTGGCGCGGTGCGTCGAATTTCGACTTATGAAAAAGGCTGGAATACCGCCGATCCGTGCCAAACCTCACGCATAGCATTTGTGACCTGTGCGCGTTTGTCCGCAATCCTTCCGTTCTCTATATAATGGGGCAGACAAACACGAAACGGAGTGCAGACATGGCACTGGAAGATCTTTCGGTATTTGACGATTCCAATTTCGACAACGAGGTCCTCGGCCGTGATGGCCTGACCGTCGTCGATTTCTGGTCGAAGACCTGCGTGCCCTGCAAGCAGCTCAAGAAGATCCTGGGTCAGGTCCACGAAGATCTGCCCGAGAATGTCGTGATCGGCACCGTCGATGGTGACGAAAATCTCGACCTGCTGGCACGCTACGGCGTGCGCGGTTTCCCGACCCTGATGTTCTTCAAGGATGGCGAGGTCGTCGAGACCCGGACCGGCGTTGACCGCCGCCAGGTCCTCAAAAAGGCCATCGAAGAACACGCCTGATTTTTGCTAAGGTGCGTTCGCACCAAATGATTGAGAGAGCGATATGCCGAATATCACCCTGCTCGATATCGAAGAGCTGAAGAAAACCAAGCTCAAACCGTATATCGAGAAATCCCTCGAACTGCGCGCGCCGGATCCCGGTTTCCACGCGGTCATGGGTCACAATGTCGACTTGGCCGAAAAGGCCTACCTGTTCTGGGTTAGTGTGTTCAACGAGGGTGCCCTCGACCACAAACTCAAAGAGGTTATCCGGGTGATGCTGTCGCGCATGGCCCATTGCAGTTATTGAGGTAACGTTCGATCTGCTTCGGCGAAGCGGGAAGGACTTGAC
>JABJEK010000132.1 GCA_018702955.1 Rhodospirillaceae bacterium
TACGGCGCGTTCGTCGAGCTGGAGCCGGGCATCGAAGGCCTGGTCCATGTCTCGGAGATGAGCTGGACCAAGAAGAACGTCCATCCCGGCAAGATCGTTTCGACGAGCCAGGAAGTCGACTTCATGGTCCTCGACGTGGATCCCCAGAAGCGCCGCATTTCGCTTGGCCTCAAGCAGACCCAGGAAAATCCGTGGGACGAGTTCGCGGTCAAGTTCCCGGGTGGCACGGAGATCGACGGCGAAGTTCGCAACATCACCGAGTTCGGTCTGTTCGTCGGCCTGCCGGGCGACATCGACGGCATGGTCCATCTCTCGGACATCTCGTGGGACAAGACCGGCGAGGAAGCGCTCGAGGACTTCACCAAGGGCGACATGGTCAAGGTCAAGATCCTCGAGGTCGACACCGACAAGGAGCGTATCTCACTGGGCATCAAGCAGCTGTCCAGCGATCCGTTCGCCGAATCGCTTGGCAACATCCGCAAGGGTGAAGTCGTGACCGCCACCGTCTCGGAAGTGAATGACGGCGGCATCGAGGTCACCACGTCGGGCGGCCTGGTGGCGTTCATCCGACGCTCCGATCTCTCGCGTGACCGCTCCGAGCAGCGGCCGGACCGCTTTGCGGTCGGTGAGAAAGTCGATGCCAAGGTGACCAACATCGATCCGTCGAGCCGACGCATTTCGATGTCGATCAAGGCCAACGAGATCGCCGAAGAGAAGACGGCCATGGCGCAGTTCGGTTCGTCCGATAGCGGCGCCTCACTGGGCGATATCCTCGGGGCCGCCATCCGCGAAAAGCAGCAGGAGACCCAGGAAATGATCGGCGACACGCCGGCACCTGAAGCTGCTGCGGAAGCACCCGCGGAAGACGAACCCGCCGCGGAGGCTGCTGCTGACGAAGCACCGGCCGAAGAGGCACCTGCTGAAGAGGCACCCGCCGAGGAAGCCGAAGCTTCCGACGCCGAGGCCGCTGAAGCCGAAGCGACTGAAGAGGAAGGCGCGGAGAAGTCCTAAGGCTTCCGCGCCTTACTGGCCGCCATGTCCTACGACCCGGACGCCCTGCTTGACCGCCGCCGGCTGAAACGCCGGCTGCGTGTCTGGCAGGCCGTCACGTTGCTGGTCGTTGTCGGAGCGGTCCTGGCCTACCTTCAGGCCCAGGGCACATTGTTGCGCGGCGAACGGATCGTACGCATCCACGTCGAGGGGGTGATCGTCCGCGACGATGCCCGCAGCCGGGCCCTGGCCCGGTTGGCCGAGGACGACGACGTGCGCGGCGTGATCGTGCATATCGACAGCCCCGGCGGCAGCGTCGTCGGCGGGGAGGATTTGTACAACGGCCTGCGCGCCGTGGCACAAGCCAAGCCGGTCGCCACCGTGATGGGGACCGTCGCCACGTCGGCCGCCTATATGACCGCAATCGCCACCGACCGGGTATTTGCCCGCGAGGGCACAATCACCGGTTCCATCGGGGTGATTTTGCAGACCGCCGATGTGAGCGAGCTTCTCGAGCGGATCGGCGTCGAACCCGTCACCATCAAGTCGACCCCGTTGAAGGGCGTCCCCTCCCCCGTCGAACCGCTGACCCCGGAGGGCCGGGCCGCGACGGAACAGGTGGTGCTCGATCTGTATGATTTTTTTGTCGATCTGGTGATTGCCCGCCGCCCGATTGATGCGCAAGCCGTCCGCCGCCTGGCCGATGGTCGGGTGTTCTCCGGGCGCCAGGCGGTAGAGAATAATCTGATCGATGCGATCGGCGACGAAGCGGCGGCGATCGGCTGGATGGTTCGCGAACGCGATCTGCCCGACGGACTGCCGGTCGAAACCGTGCGGACCAACGCGGACAAGGACAGTTTCCTGGAGAAAATCACAGGGCTTGCAGGAAAATCGTTGTTTTCCAATGCATTAACACTTGACGGTCTGGTTTCGCTTTGGCAACCTTCGGCGCGCTGACGTTAAGAGAACGGCGGCACAGCCTTCGGGGGAAGGCGAATATTCGGGATTGGCGAATCCCGGGGGGAATACGATGACCAAGTCGGAATTGATACAGCGCCTGGCCGAGCGCAACCCGCACCTGCTGCAACGCGACGCGGAACGTATCGTGGCAACCATCCTCGAAGAGATCACCGCCGCACTCGCGCGCGGCGACCGGGTGGAACTGCGCGGTTTCGGTGTATTCTCGGTCAAACAGCGGGCCGCCAGAACCGGTCGTAATCCGCGCACCGGTGCCGCCGTGGACGTAGATGCCAAGGTCGTTCCCTATTTCAAGACCGGCAAGGAACTGCGCGAACGCCTCAACGGCGAGTAACCGGCGCCTTTTGGCATCGGCGGTAATTTCGACCGCCAACATTCACTCACATCATTCATTCACACAACGAATAGGCTAAAGTCGGCCCGATCGATTGGCGTGGGCTCTTGTCATGCCCGGACACCAACAACGCTTCAAACGGCAATGCTTTGAACAACCGACCCGCATCCATGACCGACCATAGGGGTACTCCGTGAACCGATTGCGCTGGCTGATAACCGTTCCGGTCGCGATCATCGTGGTCGTCTTCGCCGTCAACAATCGCGGTGACGCCGGCGTTAACCTCTGGCCCCTCGATCTGATCATCACATGGCCGCTGTTCATCTTCGTGTTCATCGGCCTCGGGGTCGGGTTTGCCTTCGGTGCCGCACTGATGTGGTTCACCGCGGCACCGACACGCCGGCGCGCGCGCGAACGGGCGAGCCGCATCCGCGAACTCGAACGCGCGGCGGCGAATGCCGAACGCGCATCGGCACCGGCACCCGTGGCACAGCCGCCGGTGCGGACGGACTAACCCGAACTTGCGAACCATCGACCCGGCGACCGTCAACGCGTTGCTCGACGCGCCCAGCCTCGTGGCGGCGTTGCATGCGGCTTTTCGCGATGGCGGCGTGACCCCGGTCCGCCACCATCACAACATTCCCATGGGCGCGCGCGACGACGCGACGCTGCTGCTGATGCCGGCATGGGATAACGAGGTGCCGCCCCGCCATATCGGCGTGAAAACAGTCACCGTCCATCCCGACAACCCGGCCCAGTCCGCACCACAACCATCCGTGCAGGGCGCGTATCTCCTGCTCGATGGGCAAACCGGCGCGCCACGCGCCCTGATCGACGGACCTGCCCTGACCGCGCGCCGCACCGCCGCCGCATCCGCGCTGGCTTCACGGTTTCTGTCGCGACCCGATTCACAACGGCTCGTCATGGTCGGGACCGGCCGACTCGCGCCGGACCTGGTCATGGCCCATTGCGCCGAGCGCCCGATCACCCATGTCTCGGTATGGGGGCGCGACGCGGACAAGGCCGAGAATCTCGCCCGCCGGATGTCCGGCCACGGGTTCCGGATCGAGGCCTGCGGCGATCTCGAGGCCGCGATCACAAACGCCGACATCGTCAGTTGCGCGACCACGTCCCGAACGCCTGTCTTCGCGGGCGAATGGCTTACCCCCGGCACCCATGTCGATCTGGTGGGTGGCTTTCGCCCGGATATGCGCGAGGCCGACGACACGGCCATCACGCGTGCACGCGTTTTTGTCGACACCCGCGCGGGCGCGATGGCCGAGGCCGGTGACATCGTGCAACCCCTGGCCGCCGGGCTGATCGCGGCGGACGACATCATCGCGGAACTCAGCGAACTGTGCCGCGACGAACATATCGGCCGCTCTTCCATCACCGAGATCACCATGTTCAAATCCGTCGGAACGGCGCTCGAGGATCTCGCTGCCGCCGAACTTTTGATCGACAGGCTGACACCATGAGCATCGACGCGGACCATATTCAGGCATGGCTGACGCAGCAGGCGCTGCCGCTCTGGTCACAGGCCGGTTTCGACGCTGCTGCCGACGGGTTCGTCGAGTGCCTGACCCTCGACGGCCAACCTCTCCTCGACCGCGACAAACGCGTCCGTGTCCAGGCCCGCCAGATCTACGTGTACAGCCACGCCCACCTGCTGGGCTGGACCCCGCCTGACGGCGGCCCGAGCGCCCTCGACGTTGCCGGCAGCGGCTTTCGGTTCGTCACCGACAATTACTGGCGCGCGGATTGTGGCGGTTTCGTCTATTCGGCCGCGCGTGACGGCACACCCGCCGACACCCGCATCGAGGCCTATGAACAGGCCTTCGCATTGTTTGCATGCGCCTGGTACCACCGTGCCAGCGGAGATCCCGACGCGCTGACCTGGGCCAAGCGCACGCTCGCCTTTCTCGATGAGAACCTCGCCGACCCCGCCCATGGCGGGTATTTCGAGAACCTGCCGCACGACCTGCCCCGGCGCCAGAACCCCCACATGCATCTTCTGGAAGCGCTGCTGGCGCTCCACGGAGCAACCGCCGATACCGCCTACCTCGATCGTGCGCGTGTGATCGTCGATCTGTTCCGAAGCCGTTTTCTTGATGGCAATACGGGCACCCTGGGTGAGTTCTTCGAGGCCGACTGGACGCCCGCGCCCGGCACGGCCGGCCAGACCGTCGAACCGGGGCATCATTTCGAGTGGGCGTGGTTGCTCCGGCGCTACGCCGAGGCGAGCGGCGTGGATACCGGCAAGGAAGCGGATGCGCTGTACCAGTTCGCCATGACCCATGGCAGCGACCACGCGCCCGGGCCGGCGCAGGGTCTGGCGTTTGATTCGGTGCTGCGCAGCGGTGCGGACCCCCGGCTCGGCCACGGCACTTCGCTCGACGACAACAAGCGGCTATGGGTCCAGACCGAGGCCATCAAGGCACAGACCGCGCGTCTCGAATCCGGGCCCGACGACCTCGCCTCGGCGCATCTCGAAATCCTGCTGGAGCGTCTGTTCGGCCTTTATCTTGCCGTGGAAGATGGCAACTGGCAGGACCATCTGGACGCAAACGGCCACGGATTTTCCCAAACCGCGCCCGCATCGAGCTTCTATCACCTGTTTCTATGCCTCACCGAGGTGCTTCGTGTGCGTGACCGGCGGACGGACCTCTGCTAGAAGCTGCGCTGTCATGACAAATCAGCCGCAATTGCCCGCAAACCCCGTGTTCGCGGCCCTCGATACAACCGATCTCGACCAGGCGCGCGGCTGGGCCGAGGCGCTGCGCGGCCATGTCGGCGGCGTGAAGACCGGGCTCGAATTTTTCTCGGCAAACGGCGCGGACGGGGTCCGCGCCATCGTCGATCTCGGCCTGCCGGTTTTCCTCGATCTCAAATTCCACGACATTCCCAACACGGTGGCCGGCGCGGTGCGCGCGGTGGCCGACCTCGGCACCGCGATCGTCAACGTTCATGCCGCGGGCGGGCCGGCGATGCTGGCCGCGGCACGCGAGGCAGCCGAACAATCCCGCGGCGCTCAGCGACCCCTGGTGATCGCCGTGACGGTGCTGACCAGCCTCGATGATTCGGACCTGAAGGCGGTCGGCCAGTCCGTGCCGGCGCGCGAGCAGGTTGTCCGCCTGGCGCAGCTCGTCCAGTCCGAAGGGCTCGACGGGGTGGTGTGTTCCCCGGCCGAGATCAGCGCGATCCGCGACGCCTGTGGCCCCGACTTCAAGCTGATCGTGCCGGGCATTCGCCCCGACTGGGCCGCGACCGGTGATCAGAAGCGCATCACAACGCCCGCCCAGGCCCGCGACGACGGCGCCGACGTGCTGGTCATCGGCCGGCCGATCACGGGGGCCGACGATCCCGCCGCCGCAGCCGCACGGATCGCGGGTGAGCTGGGACTGGCCGGATGAGCGTGACCGCCAAGATATGCGGCATCAACGACGAGACCGCGATGCGCACGGCCATCGAGGCCGGGGCCCGGTTTGTCGGCCTCGTCTTCTATCCACCGAGCCCGCGCGCGCTCGATCCCGACACCGCCGCGACCCTGGCCGCGCTCGTGCCTGCGGGCGTGGTCAAGGTCGGGCTTTTCGTTGACCCCGACGACGCCCTGCTCGACGCGGTGCTGGCCAAGGTGCCCCTCGATCTGATCCAGCTGCACGGCGACGAAAGCCCCGACCGCTGCCTCGACATCCGCGAACGTACCGAGCTGCCCGTCATGAAGGTGATCAAGGTGGCGAACGCAGCCGACATCGAGGCGACCCGCGCCTATGCCGGTGCGGTCGACTGGCTGATGTTCGACGCCAAGGCGCCGAAGGAAATGACAAATGCCCTGCCCGGCGGCAATGCGCTGGCCTTCGACTGGACCCTGTTGTCGGCCCATGAATGGCCGGTGCCGTGGATGCTCGCGGGCGGGCTCAACGCCGACAATGTAACCGAGGCCGTACTCGCGTCGGGCGCCACCATCGTCGATGTATCATCGGGCGTGGAGGCCGCACCGGGCCGCAAGGACCCGGATCGGATCAGAGAGTTTCTCGAGGAGGTGGGAAGCCTTTGACGGGCTCCCTGTTGAGCAGGCCAACAACGATGTATAAGCAGCGGCGATGAGCGCGGAACCCAACAGCTACCATAACGGCCCTGACGAACACGGGCATTTCGGCATTTTCGGCGGTCGGTTCGTTGCCGAAACGCTGATGCCGCTGATTCTCGAGGTCGAGCAGGCCTATGAGGCCGCGAAGGCCGACCCGAGCTTTCAGGCCGAGCTGGATGACTATCTGACCCACTATGTGGGCCGGCCGAGCCCGCTGTATTTCGCCGAGCGGATCACCGAGCATTTCGGCGGCGCGAAGATCTATTTCAAGCGCGACGAGCTGAACCATACCGGCGCCCACAAGATCAACAATTGCATGGGCCAGATCCTGCTCGCCATGCGCATGGGCAAGAAGCGGATCATCGCCGAGACCGGTGCCGGCCAGCACGGGGTGGCAACGGCCACGGTCTGCGCCCGCTTCGGCCTGCAATGCGTTGTCTATATGGGCGCCACCGACATCGAGCGCCAGGCGCCGAACGTGTTCCGGATGAAGCTGCTGGGCGCCGAGGTCATTCCCGTCACCAGCGGCACCGCGACCCTCAAGGACGCGATGAACGACGCCCTGCGCGACTGGGTCTCAAACGTCGACGACACCTACTACCTGATCGGCACGGTCGCGGGACCGCACCCCTATCCGGCGATGGTGCGGGATTTTCAGAAAGTCATCGGCGAAGAGACCAAGGTGCAGATGCAGGCCGCGGAAGGCCGCCTGCCGGATTCGCTCATCGCCTGCATCGGCGGCGGTTCGAACGCGATGGGCCTGTTCTACCCCTTCCTCAACGACGCGGATGTTCGCATCATCGGTGTCGAGGCGGCCGGCCACGGCGTCGAGACCGGCGAACACGCCGCGTCACTGACCGGCGGGAGCCCGGGCGTGTTGCACGGCAACCGGACCTTCCTGCTGCAGGACGATGACGGCCAGATTCTCGACGCCCACTCGATTTCCGCCGGGCTCGACTATCCCGGCATCGGGCCCGAGCATTCCTGGCTGCATGAATCCGGCCGGGTCGAATATGTCTCCGTCACCGATCAGGAGGCGCTCGACGCCTTCCAGCTCTGCTCGCGCCTGGAAGGCATCATTCCCGCGCTCGAGCCGTCCCACGCGCTGGCCCATGTCGGCAAGATCGCGGCCGACCTGCCGGCCGACCATCTGATGGTCATGAATATGTGCGGGCGCGGCGACAAGGACGTGTTCACCATCGCCGACGCGCTGGGGGTCGAACTGTGAGCCGGGGCGAGACCAGCGGCCGCATCGAGGCGCGGTTCAAGAAGCTCGCGGGCGAAGACCGCGCCGCCTTCATCCCGTTCATCATGGCCGCGGACCCCGACCTCGAGACCAGCTTCGAAATTCTGCAGGGTCTGCCCGGCGCGGGTGCCGACCTGATCGAGCTGGGGGTGATGTATTCCGACCCCATGGCCGATGGGCCGGCGATCCAGGCGGCTGGCCTGCGCGCCAAGGCGGGCGGTGCGCGCCTCGACCGAACCCTGGACATGGTCCGGCGCTTCCGTGCCGGTGACAGCGAAACGCCGGTCATCCTGATGGGCTACTACAACCCGATCTATATCTACGGCGTCGACCGGTTCCTCGCCGACGCGGCTGAGGCCGGCGTCGACGGGCTGATCGTGGTCGACCTGCCGCCCGAGGAAGACATCGAGCTCTGCCTGCCGGCGCTGGCCGCGGGCATGCACTTCATCCGCCTCGCCACCCCGACGACCGATGATGTGCGCCTGCCTGCCGTGATCGCGAACACCTCGGGCTTCGTCTATTACGTCGCGATTGCCGGCATCACGGGCACGAAATCGGCCGATGCCGCGGAGATTCAGGCCTCGGTCGAGCGGCTGAAGAAACATACCGACCTGCCGATTGCCGTGGGGTTCGGCATCCGGACAGCGGAACAGGCCGGCGCGGTCGCACAGATCGCCGACGCCGCCGTGGTCGGGTCGGCCATCGTGCAGATGGTTGCGGACAATCTGGACGCGAACGGCAAGGCGAAACCGGATCTGGTGACAAAGGTTCTCGGTCTATCCCAGTCCCTCGCGGACGGCGTGCGCGGCGCGGCACGCAAGGCGGCGGAATGATCATGCAAGCGAGGGTCCGATGAGCTGGCTGACCGAATTTGTCCGCCCGAAGTTTCGCGCGCTCGTCGGCAAGAAGGACGTGCCGGATAATCTCTGGCACAAATGCCCCGCTTGCGAGCAGATGCTGTTCCACCGCGAACTCAGCGATAACCTGCATGTCTGCCACGCCTGCGGACATCATATTCGCCTCGCCGCCACGGCGCGCATGGGCTTCCTGTTCGACGGTGGTGAATTCACCCGGGTCGAATTCCAGGCCGTCACGCCCGACCCGCTGAAATTCCGCGACAGCCGGCGCTACACCGACCGCCTCAAGGACGCGCAGAACAAGTCCGGAGAGAAAGAAGCGATCGTCGTCGGCCATGGCACGATCGGCGGCCAGCGCGCCGTGATCGCCGCCTTCGATTTCGGCTTCATGGGCGGGTCCATGGGCCAGGCCGTGGGCGAGGGTCTTCTCGCCGCAGCCCGGGAAGCCATCGCGCAGGACGCGGCTTTGATCGCCATCCCCGCATCGGGTGGTGCGCGAATGCAGGAAGGCATGCTCAGCCTGATCCAGATGCCACGCACCGTGCTGGCGGTCGAGCAGGTGCGCGAGGCCGGCCTGCCCTACATCGTCGTCCTGACCGATCCGACCACGGGCGGTGTGTCCGCGTCCTTCGCGATGCTGGGGGATATTCAGATCGCCGAGCCGGGTGCCACCATCGGCTTCGCCGGCAAGCGCGTCATCAAGGACACGATCCGCGAGGAACTGCCCGAGGGCTTCCAGACGGCTGAATCCCTGCGCGAACACGGCATGGTCGACATGGTCGTCCCGCGCGGCGAAATGCAGGCCACCATCGCGCAGATGCTGAACCTGCTGCGCGAAGGGCGCGGCGGCGCGTCCGGTGGCGAGCCGGCCCCGATCGCCCTCACGGCGCCCGCACCCGCTGACGATACCGCCGCCCGTTCGGCAAATGGGGACTAGCGTCACCGACGCGGACGAGAGCGCGATCGCGGCGATCCTCGCGCGGTTCGTCAGATACCATCCCGACCGTATCGATCTGTCCCTCGACCGGATGCACCGGCTGCTGTCGGATCTGGAAAACCCGCAAAACACGTTGCCGCCGGTCATCCATATCGCCGGCACCAACGGCAAGGGCTCCACGACCGCCTTCCTCGACTCCGCCCTGACGGCTGCCGGCCTGCGGGTCAGCGCCTACACCTCGCCGCACCTTGTGCGTTTCGCCGAGCGTTACAAGATCGCCGGCGAGATCATGTCCGATGCGGCATTACGGACCCTGTTCGAGGAGATCGAGGACCGTAACGCCGGCAAGCCCATCACGGAGTTCGAGATCACCACGGCCGCTTCGTTCCTCGCCATGGCACGCACACCTGCAGATGTCGTGCTTCTGGAAACGGGTCTGGGCGGGCAGTTCGATGCCACCAACGTCGTCACGAAACCCGCCGCGACAATCATCACCCCGGTCGGCTATGACCATATGGGGTTCCTCGGCGATACGCTGGCCGCAATCGCGGGCGAGAAGGCCGCCATCCAGAAACCGGGCGTGCCATCCTTCGTGGCACCCCAGGCCCCCGAGGCCGCCGCGGTCATCAGTGCCTTCGCGGATGATATCGGCGCGCCGCTGTATCGCGCCGGCCACGAATGGCAACTCACGGCGACACCCAATGGCGGTGGCCGCTACACCCGTGGCGAGACCATATGGAACCTGCCCGAGCCGGGCCTGCCGGGGCGTCACCAACTCGATAACGCCGCGCTCGCCACGGCCTGCCTCGATGTGTGCGGGTTCCCCGGCATCACACAGGAAACCATACAGGCGGGGCTCGCCCGGGCGCGCTGGCCGGGCCGGATGCAACGGCTGACCTCGGGGCCGCTCCCGGCGATACTTCCCGACGGGGCCGAGTTGTGGCTGGACGCGGCGCACAACCCGATGGGCGCGACGGTATTGGCAGAAGCTTTTGGTAGCCTGGAGACGCAGGCCGAACGCCCGCTCCACCTCGTCGTCGCCATGCTGGATGACAAGGATATCGCCGGATTTCTGGCCCCGTTCGCAGCGCGGGCAATCAGCATGACCGCCGTACCTCTCGATGATGAGCCCCGCGCAATGCCGGTGCGCGAGATGGTCGCCGCCGCCGAAGATGCCGGCCTCGCCGCGAAACCCGCCGGATCCGTCGCGGACGCCCTGACGCAAATCACCCAAGGCCCCATGCCGGTACGCGTGCTCGTCACCGGGTCGCACCTTCTGGTGGGTGCGACATTGCGCGCGAATAACTGAACACCGCTTGGACCCCGGGCCGGACCGGCAGTACTGTAAGCCCGGATCACAAACGTGGATCGGCCGTCTGGAGCACCAAGCGCATGAGCACACCCAAGCTTGAAGATCTGCTGGAACGGGGCGACCGCGCGCCGAATTTCTTCCTGCCCGATCAGCGCGACATCATCATCAACCTGAACGACAAGGCGCGCGGCGGGCCGCTGTTCGTGTTGCTCTACCCGACGCAGAAGGACCCCGGCGCGCTGGGCGAACTACAGGCCATGTTCCGCGCAGCACCGGCCATGCTGGAAGCCGGTGCGCATCTGTTCGCGATCAGCGCCGACCCCATGGCGCTGGTGCAGAAAATCGCGGCCGAGAACGACCCGGGATTTTTCCTCCTGTCCGATGCCGACAAGAAGGTCGCGGACCGCTTCGGTGCGCGTGGCAAGCTTGTCGGATTTGTCTTCGGGCCCGATCAGAAAATCCGTAGCGTCCTGCGACCCGGCGACACGCCGATCGCCGAACGCGCGGCGGCAGAGATCGCCGCCATGGATGCCGTCGTTCCCTCTCCCGCGTCGCTGCACCCGCCCATCCTGGTTATCCCCGAAGTGTTCTCGCCATCCTTTTGCGAATGGCTGATCGAACAATTCGAGACCCGGGGCAACGAGCCCTCCGGCACGTTGCGCATGGAGGAGGGCAAGATGGTCCATATCACCGACGGCGTGACCAAACGGCGGCGCGATCATCATGTGGTCGACAAGGATTTGCTCGAGGCGATCGGCAGCCGGATCGAGCGCCGCGTGCTTCCGGAGATCCGGAACGCGTTCCACAGCGACATTCGCTTCGTCGAGGAATTCAAGATCGTGCGCTACGATGCCGATGTCGGCGGGTTCTTCCGTCCCCATCGCGACAACACCACGCTCGGCACGGCGCATCGCCGTTTCGCCATGACCCTCAACCTCAACACCGAGGATCATGAGGGCGGCGAGTTGAGATTCCCGGAATACGGCCAGGCCAGCTACCGCCCGGCGACCGGAGAAGCGGCAATCTTCTCATGCAACCTGCTGCACGAGGCAACCGACGTGACCAAGGGCCAGCGCTACACCCTGCTGTCGTTCATGTATGACGAAAGCGGCCGCCAATTCCTGGAGCGCTACCGCGAAAAAGGGCAGGCGACCTAGGCTCACGCGAAGGTGTCACGGGCAGCCCGGCGCAAACAAAAACCCCGCCAACAAGGCGGGGTTTTCTATGTCGTGTGCGAGACGGTCTAGAGGACCGATTCAACCCAATCATAAATCTGGCTTTTCGGCAGGCTGCCAACCTTCATGGAGGCCACCTGTCCGTCCTTGAACAGCAGCAATGTCGGGATACCGCGGACACCGTATTTCGACGGCGTCATCGGGTTGTCGTCGATGTTCAGTTTCGCGACGACCACATCGCCGTCCTTGTCATTGGCGAGCTCTTCCAGGGTCGGGCCGATCTGCTTACAGGGGCCGCACCATTCAGCCCAGAAATCCACCAGAACAGGCTTGTCCGACTGTAAAACGTCGGCTTCGAAGGAATCGTCCGTGATTTGTTTGGAAGGCATGCTCAATCCTTTTCAGCGGTCCAGGCGCACGCATGCGCCTCTGTGTAACTTTCGTTGGGAATGAAAGTAGGTTCACACGAATGCGTCGTCAAGAATTCGGACCTCACCGAACGATCACACCGGCGTGCGGCCGGCAGGTGCATAGGGGTCGAGCAAATCGGCCGGGAGTGCCATCAGACGCGGCGCATCGGTCCAGAGCAGGTACGCATCGACCGCGCGATCGGGCCAGGTTTCCTGGACAACATGCCGGTAAGCCGCCATTTGGCGCAGATATACAGGCGCCACGGCCGTCGCCTGCGCCGGCGGCGGACGGTTCGACTTATAGTCCACAATCGCGACCCGGCCGTCGGAGATCACGAGCCGGTCGATTTGCCCGGAGATCACAAAAATTGTGCCGTCCGGCGCGGTCGCGGTTCCCGTGATCGACACCTCGGCCAGGCTTTCCGGTCCAAACAAATGGGCAAAATCGGCCGATTCCAGAACACCCAACACCTCGGTCGCGAGCGCGGTCTGCGCGGCGGTGTCGAGTCCCAGTCCGGGCCGTGCCAGATACCGCAACGCTGAGTCCAGACGTACCTCCGGTGCCAGTGCCGGCAGCCATTGCAACAATCGATGCAGGATGTTCCCGCGCGCAAACCGCGCGCCATCCTCATCCAGTCCAACAGGTGCACGCACGGGCGGATCTTCGCCAGGATTGGACGGGGCCAGCGGCCGCGGTGGCGTTGGTTCGGGCGGCGCGGGCTGCCCGGTCCAGAGCGGCAGATCGGCAGCCGGCAAGACCACATCCGTTTCCGCCAGCTCGACCTCACCGCGCTGGGGTGCGGACAAGCGCAGAACCGGCGCCTCTTCGGTCACGATTGAAGCCAGGATGGGTTCTTCGACGACCCGCGCCACGGGCGCCAGCGCCGGGCGCACAAGGTCGTACCAGGAACCCTCGGCGGGCGCGTTCCAGCCGCAGACATAGAGGCGTTCTTCGGCCCGGGTCATGGCCACATACAAAAGCCGGCGATACTCCTCGTCACGCCGTGCGCGAACCCGCTCGCGCAACGCCTGGGCCCGGGCATCGGCATCATCGGCCCGTGGCAGCCAGAGAAAATATGCACCCCGATCATCCTCACCCCACAGAATGTTCGGCAGCATGCGCGGCAGACGGGTCGTGTCCGGCAGGAACACGATCGGGGCCTCCAGTCCCTTGGCGCCATGCACGGTCATCACGCGTACTGCACCGCTGGTCTGATCGAGGTCGCGTTTGACCTCCGCCTGCCCCGCCGCGACCCAGTGCAAAAACCCCTGCAGGGTCGGCGCATGGCTGCGCTCATAGGTCAGCGACAGGGAGAGAAACTCATCGATAGGATCCGCCGCATCGGGCCCGAGCCTGGCAAACAGTCGCGCACGACCACCGCGCGCCAGCGCACCGGCATAGAGCTCATAGGGGCGTTCGAAATCGACCCGCGCCAGCAGATCGGACAACAACTCATGCGCCTCGGCAAACAGCGTGTGCTCATCACGATGCTGCGCCAGCGTCCGCCAGAGACTGACCTCACCCCGATCATGCGCGAGCTTGAATAGAAGGTCCTCGTCGAAACCGATCAACGGGCTCTTGAGCAGGGTCGCGAGGGTCAAATCGTCCTCGGGTAGCAACAGGAACGCTCCCAGCGCCAGAAGGTCCATGACCGCGATTTGCTCGCTCAGGACCATGCGGTCGACCCCGGCCACGGGCACATTGCGGGCCTTGAATGCCCGCACCAACGCCTCGACGAAGTCGCCACGCTGGCGCACAAGAACCATGATGTCCCCGGCCTCGATCGGCCGGCCCTGGCTTTCAAGCATCTCCCCGGAGGCCAGCCAGTCGGCCGTGCGCATTGCGATCAACTCGGCCAGCTGCTCCATCGCGCCGGCCCGGGTGACCGGGTCGACGGGCGGCTTCCACGGTTCGGGGTCGTCCAGTTTGTCGACCAGGAGCGGCGGCCACAGCTCGACACGACCCGCCGCCTTGTTGCGCAATGGCGTGTGCTGCACGGGAGCGTCGGGATCGACCACGCCCGCCCCCGCGCGTGGCTCCGCAAACACCCGGTCCACCGCTTCGAGCACGGGGCGCGACGAACGAAACGAAAAATCGAGCGCGACATTCTTCCACACCCTTCGCGCATCCTCCGCACGGGCCTCGAGAAACTTTCGGACCGCCTCGAACCGGCTCGGATCGGCACCCTGAAAACTGTAGATCGACTGCTTCGCATCACCGACAGCAAACACACTGCGCGCAGGCAGGCCCGCGGCCTCGGCCGCTTCGTCGCCGGCACCCATGCCCGCGAAGAACTCCTCAACCAGGGCCAGCACGACATCCCACTGCTCGGGGTTGGTATCCTGCGCCTCGTCGATCAGGACATGGTCGATGCCCCCGTCGAGTTTGAACAACACCCAGGCCGCAGCACCATCGCCGCGCAGCAAGGTCCGGCTACGCGCGATCAGATCGTCATAGTCCAGCCGGCCGCTCGCGGCCTTGCGCGCCTCGTAACGGGCCACGAGCTCCGCCGCGAGCCGAACCAGCGCGCTGTTGGCCTGATACAGATCGGCCTTCCGCAGCAATTCGCGGACTGCCAACAGGCGCTCACCCTCGGCCTGCAACGCCGCATCAACATCGGGATGCTTCTCCCGGATCGCCTTGGTCGCGAGCTGTTTGCGCGCTTCGCCCTGCTGCGTGAGATAGGCCAGCGCATAGGCATCGAAGCCGGCGACACGCGCCTCGGCATCGCCCGCGAGCCAGTCACCCACCAACACGGCGCGCTTGCTGTCGCCCGATGAACCTTCGGCGAGAACGCTAACCGCATGGCGCAAGCCGGCACTGTCGAATGCCGCCTCGCCACACGCGCCTTCCAGAACTGCTGCCGGATCGGTGTCCGGCGCCACGTCGAGGATCTCGGCGATCCGTGCGCGCACACCCTCGAGGCCGCCAAAATTCTGCAGCATGTCGGCAAACGGCGCCCGGGCTCGGGATATTTCGTTGAGAAGATCGGGGAACCGCGTCTCGTGCACGCGCCCGGCGACATTGGCGACGGCCATGCCCAGATCGCCGTCATCCATATGCGCGCTGGCCAGCAATTCTGCCTTGGCATCTTCCAGCAACTCACCGGCGTCGCGCTCCTCCATCACCTGGAAATGGGGCACCACGCCCGCCTCCAGCGGGAACCGCCGCAATACCGACTGGCAGAAGGCATGGATGGTCATGATCTTCATGCCGCCAGGCGCCTCGAGCACACGCGCGAACAATTGCCGCGCCCGGCGGGCCGCATCGTCGGGCGGATCGGCGCCCAGCAGCTCGGACAGCCGCTCGTGAAGTGCGCCATCATCCAGGATCGCCCAATCACCCAGCTCGGCGTTGATCCGCCGGGCCATCTCCGCCGCCGCGGCCTTCGTGAAGGTCAGGCACAGCACCCGCTGGGGCGCCACGCCCGCGAGCAGCAGGCGCAACACCCGGTCGCGCAGGACCCGGGTCTTGCCCGCCCCTGCGGATGCAGAAACCCATGCGCTGATCCCGGCATCCGCCCCATCGCGCTGCCGCATGCTGACGCGTTCGAGCAGATCGGGATCGAAATCGGTGAGGCTCATCCCTCTCCCTCCCCGCTCGCCCATTCCTTGACCCGCGCAAGATGCTCGTAATCGGAATATGCCGGTGCGTGGTCGGGGCGCGGGCGCGCTTCATACGCCGTGGCCGGATCATCGAACCGCGCCACCAGCGCCTTGACCCCGTCCAGGGCCTCCGCGGCGACCTGCGCGGGGTCATCGGCCGCATCGCGCACCTGACCCGGTTCACGCCCGCCCGACAGGCGCCAGAAGGCCAGTTCCTCAACGGGTTTGGCCGGAACACCCGAGAACCCGCCCTGGGCCACCATCGCCGCCTCCAGCGGTAGCTGCGGCGCAAATCCCGCCTGCACCTCGCGTTTGCTCGGCGGGGCGCCGGTCTTGAAATCGATCACGGCGATCCCGCCGCCGACCAACTCATCAATCCGGTCGGCCCGCGCGGTCAGGCGGAACCGGCCGCCGGGAGCGTCGAACTCGATCGCACCGCTGACCTCCATATGGGTCGCCTCAAGCCGCGCCCGGCGCCCGGCCTCGATCGACAGCACCCAGTCTGCGATGCGTTGGAACCGTGGCCACCAGAACGTCCAGACCGCGGGCACACTGCGATAGGGCGCGAGTGCGTCAGCACCATGCGCGTGCAGCCGGGCGCCCGCGTCGGCCGGTAACGGGCCTGGCGGCAATTCGGCCAGGAACGCATCCAGGATATCGTGAATCAGCGAACCATAGATCGCCGCGTCGGCGTTCTGATCGAGGGGCGGCAAGGCGCGCAGCTTGAGAACTTCGCGGGCATAGATGGCATAGGGATCGCGCATCCAGGTTTCGATCTGGGTCACGGACAGTCGGCGCGGTCGGGCCGCAACGGGTGGCGACGGGCGCGGACGTACCGCAAGCGGCGCCGCGCCGGTATCCTGTCCCGCCCCGTCGCCCGGCCCGTCCAGCTCGCGCCACCAGTCGCGATAGGCGCGCGCGCGAGTTTCGGCCTCGGGGTTGGGTTGCAGGTCCAGGGCCCGCGTCGCCACATCCAGCCGGGTCAGCCAGCGCGACGGCATGCTCGGCGCACCGTCCACGCGCGCCGACCGGGTGAGGATAATTTCTCCCGCACAGAACGCCTGGGCGAAATCATGCGCACTCAGCCCGATCCGACGCTCGGGAGACGGCAGGCCGAAATCGGCACGCATCGTCCGTCCCATCCATGGATCGACAGACGGATCGGGCGGCCAGCTCCCCTCGTTCAGACTGCCCAGAACGGTCACATCGAAATGCTGAAGCCGCGCCTCCAGGGGCCCGAGAATGGCCAGACGCGGATGCGCGCCAAATCGCGGCCGTACCATGCGCCCCGCCAACAGTGAATCGAACAGCGCCGGATAACGTGCCGGCGGCACGGGTCCCAACCCGCTGCCGGCCTCCAGCAACTCCGAGACGAACGTCGCGAGTGCTTCCCCGGCATCACCGCTCCAAAGACGGTCCGCCCCCGACATCTCGTCGCTTGCGGCCAGCGCCTCACAGAATGCGATATGGGCCCGCACATAGTCGGGCAGCATCACCGTGGGTGCCTGCTGCAGCTCCGCAAGCGGTGCCCCGATTTCGGCAATCCTGTCGATCAACGCCAGCACGTCATCATAGTCTTGCGGGTCCGCGTTATCGCGCGCGGACAGTCCCTCCGCCGCGCGGCCGAGAGCGTGTTCACGGCGCGCCTGTGCGGCAGCCCGCAACCCCGCAAACCCGCTCGCCGGGCGCGGGCCGCGCAAGACCAGCCGTTCGAGTTCCCGCGCTGCGGCACGGAATTTCCCAGGCGTGCGGCCACAGGCCGCCAGCGGGTGTTTCAGGACAGACAGGAGCGGGATCGGTGCCGCGCCCTCATGCAGCGCCCGGATCGCCAGCCGGAGAAATATACCGGGCGGTGTTTCGGCCAGCGGCGTACCCGCGCTGTCGTCAATATCCACGCCCCATCGACCCATGATCGATGCCACGCGCCGCGCCAGCCCCCGATCGGGCGTGATCAACGCCGCCGTCCGGCCCTCGGCCTCCAGCGCCTCGCGCAACACCAGCGCGATGATGCCGGCTTCCTCGTGCGGTTCCTGTGCCTCGATCTGCACGACCTCGCGCAGGGCATCGGCCCCGATGCTACCGCGCTCATCACGCCAGGCCTGGGTCGTGGCCGCCGGACGCAGCGCCTCGCCAATGAGGCGTTCACGGGCCGGGCCGTCGCCACGCGCATCGGTCGCGGACGGCCACTCGCCGACGTCCATCCGGTCCGCCTCCAGGTGCTGCAGCAACTGCCGCAAGCCGAACTGCGGGTGGCCTGAATCCAGGTTGGCCCAGGAGTCCGTGTCGAGAACCCGGTCGAGACCCGGCAACACGACATATCCCGACGGCAACCCCGCGACCGTCGCCAGCAGATCCGCCGTCGCGGGGATGCTCCCCGTGCTGCCGGCGGCAATCACCGGATCGCGCGGAGGATCGCGGCGCCACGCCTCGCCACGCGCCTGCAACAGGCGGTTACGGCGGTCCGCCGGGTCGATCGCGCCCTCGCCCTCCAGCACGGCCGGCCATGTCTCGGTCAGGATTTTCAGGAACCCGAGCGTCTCCTGCCAATGGGCGGCATAGGCATCGGGCACCAGACTTTCGAGCGCGTCAAAATCGAGACGTTCGGTCTGCACCTGGTCCAGCAAACGCCCCAGCTCGCCCGCCAGCTCCATCGCATGATCGACCGGCAGACTTTGTGTCTGGCCAATCGGGCGCGCCATCAGCAAACGCGCCAGAAGCACCCGCCGGCGCAACTCCGGGACCGCGGGTGGCATCTCGGCATCGACCCCGAGCAACGCTGCCGGCTCGCCGGTCAGCAGCATCTCGTCTTCATCGATATCGCCGATCGGAATCAATCGCGGCAGGACCAGAGGCGCCCCGTCGGTCAGGCGCAGAAAGACATCCTGCATCGCACGGCAGGCCCGCCGGGTCGGCAGCAAAACCGTCGTTCGTGCAAGCGCCAGGGGGTCGTCATCGGAGCTGGATGCGGAGAGAATTCTGGCGGCCAACGCGCCGAGAAACGGGCGGTGTGCCGCGATCGAATAGAGGCCCGGTGCCGGAAGCGTACCGGATTTGATTACCGGCGCCTCGCTCATAAGCGCAAATCTTGCAGCCGGTCCGCCCATGGCCGTTGGCCGGACAGCCGGGCCACACGGGTTTTGCCGGACGCCGCATAGTCGAGCTGGATATCCAGCCGTGTGGCGGGCAGGTCCGCCCCCAGCCGTTCCGACCATTCGAGCAGCACGATCCCGTCTGCCCGGGCTTCGTCAAAACCGAGCTCGACGACCTCGTCGGGATGGCCGATACGATAGAGATCGAAATGCCAGACGGGAGCCGGGTCGGTTTCGTAATGCTGCACGAGTGTGAAGGTCGGGCTGGGCACCGGTCCGCGATAACCCAGCGCGCGGATCAGGCCGCGCGCCAGCGTGGTCTTGCCGGCCCCGAGGTCACCCCCAAGTGCCAACAGGTCGCCCCGTCGCAGATGCGGTGCCAGCGCGGCACCCAGAGCCGTGGTCGCGGCCGCATTGGGCAGATCGATGCGCCGGGCATATCCGTCCGCGGGCGCGCGGTCCGGCTCTACCGCCGGTCCTCGCGCGTTCATACCGTATCTTCCGCGGGTTCAACGGTCGCCGGACGGCGGGGCAAGCGGCAGACAATGGCCGTGCCCTCATCGGGTTCGGATTCGATTTCGACGTCCCCGCCATGCAGTTCGACGAAGCTCTTCACCAGGCTCAGGCCGAGCCCCGCGCCCACGCCGGATTGCCGGCCGCGCGGCCGGTTGCCGCGTTCGAATTTCTCCAGCACCCGCTCGCGCTCGTCGGCGTGAATGCCGACGCCGGTATCGGCGACGCGGAACTCGACATCATCGTCGACGACCAATGACGACAGGGAGATGACGCCGCGCTCGGGCGTGAACTTGATGGCGTTACTGACGAGATTGAACAGCACCTGCTTCAGGCGGCGCTCGTCGGCAAACATCGACCCGATGTCCGGCGCACAATCGAGCACCAGCTTCTGTTCCTTGACCCGCGCACGCTCGCGATTGAGGGCGAACACACCGGCAATCATCGTGTGGATATCGAACTGGCCCCGGTCGAGGGTCATGTAGCCGGCCTCGATCGTCGCCAGATCGAGGATGTCGTTGATCAATTCGAGCAACGCTTCACTGGCCTCGAGAATACCGCTCATATACTCGCTTTGCCGTTCATTGAGCGGCCCGAACATGTCCCCGTTCAGGACCTCGGCAAACCCGATGATCGTGTTCAGCGGCGTGCGCAGCTCATAGGACACATTCGCCACGAATTCCGACTTCAACCGGTCGGCCTCCTCGAGCGCCTCATTGCGTTCGCGCAAAGCCCGTTCGACCCGGTTCGAATCCGACACGTCGAAATAGGTCATCAGCATCATGCCGTCGGGCAACGGCACGCCCGTGTACTGAATGACCGTGCCGTCAGCGCGGTCATGGGTCCCGGAGACGGGCTCACGCGACATCAGACGGCTGATGATTAACTTGCGAAGCTCGGCCCAGGCCGCCTCGTCATCCTCCCCGTAGAAGTGTCGGGCCTTGTCCACCAGGACAGAGATTTGCGGCTCGCCGGCGAGGTCGGCTTCGCTGAACTGCCAGATGCGGCTGTAGGCGGAGTTACAGAGCTTGAGCCGGCCATCGGGCCCGACCAGCGCGACACCCTCATAAAGATTGTCGAGCGTCCGGCGTTGTACCTCGATCAGGGTGTTGTACTGAGCCTCCATCGTCAGGCGATCCGTCACATCCTCATAGGTGAACATCAGGCCACCCAGCGGATGCGGTGAGATGCGCTTGAACAGGGTCTTGCCGTCGGGCAAGTGGACCAGCGTCTCGGTCGGCGCGATCAGCGATGTAAAGAGCGCGACCTGTTCCTGCTTGGAGGCGCGGAAATCGACCTCTTCGGACACGAGGCGCCTGTCGCGCAAAGTCTCGAGTTCGTCGCCGAGCGTCGGTTCGCTGTCGAGCCAGGCGGGATCGGCATCCCACAGGCGGGCATAGGCGCTGTTGTAGAATTTCAGCCGCGTATCCGATCCGTAGATCGCCACGGCGACAGCGAGATTCTCGAGCACATCGCTCTGGGCCGCGACATGGCTCGACAATTCCTCCTGCACTTCTTCGAGTTGGGTGAAATCCACGGCATAGCCGATCACCCCCAGTTCATCCGCCGGCACCTCGTTGAATTCCAGCAGGCGGCGCGCGCCATCGATCACCACGTGCCGGCTCTCGGACTGCGGCATCCCGGTCGATTGCGCGCGGGCCGCGATCTGCGCCTCGACATTGGCTTCCAGATCCTCAAGTTCGGAGGGCCGCGCATCATCCTCGCGGGCTTCGGGGTTGATCGCGTCGACATAGGCCCGGTTGACCTGCGCCAGGGTCAGATCACGGCTTCGCCGCCAGACCATGAACGGCAACGCATCAAGCATCGCGCGATAGCCATCACGTTCCACCTGCGCCGCGGTCAACTGGATCGCCGTATCGGACTGGACGGCGGTCTCGTTGGTAACGTCGGCAACCCACAACACGTCGAGCGGCACATGGCGCGCGCGACGGCCGTCGATTCGCAGGGCCTGGCCGGCATCGATGGTCAACATCGTCAGGGAGAACCCCTCGCCGCGTGTCTGCAATCCCTCGATGAGGCGCGTGATCTGCGCGCGGTCGGACTCGCCGAATTTCGCCAGGAACGCCTCGAAGCCAGCGTTATCATCATCCAGCATCGCGGCAAGGCCGTCGGAAATGACCGCGTCGCCGCCATCGAGCCAGGTCACGAACCCGCCGGGTACGGTCGCGAGTGTGGCACCAAGGCGCGACCGCGACGCCTCGGCATCACGCGCCTTGCGGGTTTCGAAGAACCGGCCGAGCGCATAGCCGACGATGGCGGACGCGCCCGCGACCGCGGCAATCATCAGGATCAGTATTTGTGTCGACACGCGCTGCAGTCTCGCACAGTCATACCAGCCGGCCACTTGGGCGGCAGGCCGCCTCGAATCGGGCGGAACAATACGAGTCTAGTGACTTGTCGGCCCGGTTTGAACTGCTTCCTTGCCAACCGGGCCCTTGTCCGGCCGTTCACCGTCCGCCGTTTAGTAGCGATACGCCTCGGGTTTGTAGGGGCCGGCGATCGGGATACCGAGATACTCGGACTGCTTGTCCGTGAGCGCGGTCAGGTTTGCCCCGACCTTGCCCAGATGCAGGGTGGCGACTTTTTCATCGAGATGCTTCGGCAGCACATAGACGTCCTTGCCGTACTTTCCGTCGCTGTTGTTGTCCCACAGCTCGATCTGCGCCAGCACCTGGTTGGTGAACGACATGCTCATCACAAAGCTCGGATGGCCGGTGGCGTTGCCGAGATTCACCAGGCGTCCCTCCGACAGCAGGATCATCTTCTTGCCGTCGGGGAACTCGATCTCGTCAACCTGCGGCTTGATGTTCTGCCATTTGAAATTGCGCAGACCACCGACCTGAATCTCGGAATCGAAGTGACCGATGTTGCACACGATCGCCCGATCCTTCATCGCCCGCATATGGTCAACGGTGATCACGTCCACATTGCCCGTCGCGGTGCAGAAGATGTCGCCCTGGGCCGCACCCTCTTCCATCGTGACAACCTCGTAGCCTTCCATCGCGGCCTGCAGGGCGCAGATCGGGTCAATCTCCGTAACCATCACGCGGCAGCCGGCGTTGCGCAGGGATTCGGCCGACCCCTTGCCCACTTCGCCATATCCGGCGACGACGGCGATCTTGCCCGACATCATCACATCGGTCCCGCGACGGATGCCATCGACCAGGCTCTCGCGGCAACCATAGAGATTGTCGAACTTCGACTTGGTCACGGAATCATTCACGTTGATCGCGGGGATCAGGAGCGTGCCGTCTTTCGCCATGTCATAGAGGCGGTGAACACCGGTGGTGGTTTCTTCCGTGACACCCTTGAGGCTTTCCGCAACCTTGGAGTACCAGCCCGGCTGTTCGGCGAGGCGCTGCTTGATCGACGCGTAGGCAGCCACTTCCTCTTCATTCTCTGGATTGTCGAGAACGGACGGATCGGTCTCCGCCTGTTTGCCCAGATGGATCAGCATGGTCGCGTCACCGCCGTCATCCAGGATCATGTTGGGTACGCCACCATCGGCCCAGTCGAAAATCCGGTGGGCATAGTCCCAATATTCCTCGAGCGTCTCGCCCTTGGTCGCGAAGACGGGCGTGCCGGTCGCGGCAATCGCGGCGGCGGCATGGTCTTGCGTCGAATAGATGTTGCACGAGGCCCAACGGATATCGGCACCGAGGGCCTGCAGCGTCTCGATCAGCACGGCCGTCTGGATGGTCATGTGCAGCGAGCCGGCGATCCGCGCGCCTGCAAGCGGCTTGGACTCGCCATACTCCTCGCGGAGCGACATCAAACCCGGCATCTCCACTTCGGCCAGATCGAGTTCTTTGCGGCCCCAATCGGCCAGCGAAATATCAGCGACGATGTAATCGCCGTCGCCGGCGGGTGATTCGACAGCGGAAGACATGCATTCTCTCCAATTGAATTTGTTCGACGGGTGTTCCCGTCTGCGAGCGGCGTATAGCAGAGCAACCGGGGTCGCCACAACCAATCGACACACGGCCCGGACGGATATCCTCCGCGCCGGCCTTCCTTGTGCGGCACCTCGAGCATCTGGCGGGCACCGTACTTTCTTACCTGTCTGCATAGCGATTGGGCAACGTTGCCCAAATATCGTGCAAGTCATTCTAATAATTGATGTATTTCCGCAACACCGCCGAGAAAAATACGCGTCGGAATGGCATTCGGGATTGTGGACCGGAAACATCCGAATAGGATGGCCGTCGTTCCACTGCAAAAAATAATAAGCAAAACCCCAGCAAGGTGGAGGACGCAACGCCGAAAGCGAATCCGTCAGGATTCGATGATGGCGGCCCTTGTGTCCGAGTTTTAACCCGCCCATGAGGTGCGGGGACCTTATTGTTGGAGATTGAAATCCATGAGCAAGAAAACAATTTGGCTGAGTACGAGTGCGCTCGTCGGCGTAGCCATGATCGCGACCCCGGCGCTTGCCGGTCAGGTCGGATCGAGAGATGCCCTCAGCGTGACGCTGGGTGGTGAATTCCGGTTCCAGGCAGCTCTGGCCGACCAGGACGTTTCCACCGGTGTGGGTCGTGGCTACTTTTTCAGTGTCGACGAGTCCGAAATCCATATCGGTGCCGAGGCAACTGCCGACAACGGCATCAAGTATGGCGTCAACGTCGAGCTGAACGCCGGTGGTAATGACGGTACTGCCGCCGATGAAGTTTGGGCGTTTATTGACAGCGCCAGTTGGGGTCGTATCGAAATGGGTGACCAGGACGATGCGACGGATCGGATGTTCGTCGAGAGCGACGATATTCTGGTCGGCCGCGCGGGCCCTGATGGCGACGTTGGCGACTACATCGCGTTCGGCACCGGTGGCGGCGTCGCAGCGACAGGCAACACCGTCACCGGTGATGCCACGAAACTGGTCTACTTCACGCCACGCTTCTCCGGCTTCCAGCTCGGCGGTTCGCTCACCCCGGATACGGGTGAGTCCTCGGGTGGCGGCGCTTTCACCGACTCCGACGCCGACGGCGATTTCGAGAACGTCTTCGGCATCGGCGCCAACTATACCGGCAAGTTCGATGAGGTGTCGTTCGTGCTCAGCCTGAACGGCGAGTTCGGCGACGGTGAAACGGCTGCGGGTGCGGAAGCCGGCGATGTCGAGACCATTTCGGCCGGCGCCACCGTGAACTTCGCGGGCTTTGGCCTCGGTGTGGGTTATGTCGACCTGGCCGAACAGGGCCAGACGACGGCGGCCATGGCCGCCGGTGCGGATTCCGGTTCCTACTACACGATCGGCGGCTCGTATAAGACGGGGCCCTGGGGTGTTAGCCTCAACTGGTTCGAAAGCTCCAAGAGCAACACCACCGGCATCAGCGACACCGACATCCAGATCATCTCGCTGGACGTCGCCTACGCCGTGGCACCGGGTTGGGAAATCAACGTCTCGGCCAACCTGGCCGAAGTTGACAACATGAATGCGACGGCGGTTCCGGTGAACAATGACGGATCCGTCCTGATCATCTCGAACCAGTTTGATTTCTAGTCTCTGAAAGACCGGTTTTCAGGAGAACGGCGCCCCGTCATCGGGGCGCCGTTTTCTATTCCTCGCCAAAACCATCCGATACCAGCGCCACCAGCGCATCGAGGGCACCCTGCGCGTCCGCGCCCGACGCGCGGATCATGATCTTCGACCCCGGTGCCGCGGCAAGCATCATCAGACCCATGATCGATGTGCCGGGAACTTCCGCGCCGTCCTTCTCAACCAGAATGTCGGCCTCGAAGGTCTCCGCCAGGCGCACGAAGCGCGCGGCCGCACGCGCGTGCAGGCCTCGGCTGTTCGTAATCTCGACCGACCCTGAAAGCGAATTCGCTGTCATCATGGAAGGCTCTAGGCCTGCTTCGTGCCCAACAGCGCGGACGCGACACTGATGTACTTGCGGCCCGCCGCCTGCGCGGCCTCCACGAGCGCCGGAAATTCCATGTCACCGCGTGCCTGTGCCAGCTTGATCAGCATCGGCAGGTTCAGCCCGGCGATGACCTCCACCGGCCCGCCTTCTTGCTTGGTATCCATCACGGATATGGCCAGGTTCGAAGGTGTCCCGCCGAACATATCCGTCAGGATGACGACACCCTCACCGCGCGCGACCCGCCCCACCGCATCGATGATATCCTGCTGGCGTTGCCCCATATCGTCATCGGCGTCGATGGAAACAGCCTCTATCTGCTCCTGCGGTCCGACGACATGCTCAAGCGCGGCGAGAAATTCATCCGCCAACCGGCCATGGGTCACAAGCAGTAGCCCGATCATGTGGGTTCCTGATCCGTGTTGAGGTCGAAAGACAATTCCCGGTGGCGCAGTTCGACCTGGGTCATGCGCTGCGCAATCCAGTCCCGCAGTCGCTCGGCCACATAGACCGAACGATGGCGCCCGCCGGTGCATCCGATCGCGATCGTCAGATAGCTTTTGCCCTCCTCGTTGAAGCGCGGAAGCAGCAGCGCCAGCAGGTCCGTCAGGCGCGTGAAGAACCCGTCAAAATCCGGATCCGCCGCGACATAGGCACCGACCCCGTCATCGCGCCCGGTCAGCGGGCGGAGCGCCGGGTCGTAGTGCGGATTGCGGAGAAAACGAACATCGATGACCATATCGGCATCGCGCGGCACGCCATGGCGGTAGGAGAAGGATGTGACCAGCACATTCGCCTCGCCCGTGGCGGCACCGACCATCCTGTCGCGCAACAAACGCGCGAACTCGTGAATATTCGAGTGGCTGGTATCGATGACAAAATCAGCCGCCTCGCGAAGTGGCGCCAGCAGCCGGCGCTCTGCGGCGATGCCGTCGGCAAGCGGGCGATCACTGGCCATCGGATGCACGCGGCGGGTTTCGGTGTAGCGCCGCTCGATCACGTCATCGTCGCTGTCGAGGAACAGCATTTCGACCGGCGCATCGACCGCGGCCCGCAGGGCGGCGATCTCCTGGGCGAATCTGTCCGCATTGAAATCGCGGGTACGCACATCGACACCGATCGCCAGCCCGCGTCCCGCCGCAGGGCCCTGGCGTATGAGGGTCCCCATAAGCCGCACCGGCAAGTTGTCGACGGCCTCGCAATCCATGTCTTCCAGCGCCTTGAGCGCGGTCGTCCGCCCCGCCCCGGACAGGCCGGTCACCACCAGCACTCGGCCCGCCAGCGACAGGGGTGTGGCGGGGGCGTCGGTTTCGGTCTGGTTCGAATCTGACATTGGACGTTGGCGGCTCATTTGCTCGATCGGACTATACCGTGACGGGCGGCCTCGACGCCAAGCCGAAGCTTGGCCGGTGCCGACGCCTCGAACGGTGCCACGGCGAGCAACGGCAGTTCAACTTCCGCGAGGCGTTCGATCTGCGGATCGGGATGGCGCTCGATCCGGTCCGCCGCCACGAGATCACACACCAACAGCAGCGAAACCACATCCAGGTAGGGCAAATCCAGTATGCCCATGCCCCGCACCTCGATCTTGCCCGCGAGCGATTCCGGCGCACATGCCGTGAGGACACCATCCAACCGGCGCAGCTCCGTCTGATCATCAGCCACCAGGCGCGCGCCGCCGTCGATCAGGCGAAGCGCCAGGTCCGATTTCCCCGCACCCGACGGGCCGCGCAACAACACACCCGACCAGCCACCGTCAGCCCTGGGCAAGGCAACACAGGTTGCGTGAACTCGAATGATAGGTTCCGTCATGACGCTCAATCCGGCTCTGCTGCGCACCACGCGCAATCCGTTCTAGCGCGCCCTTGCACAGGTCTCCACAAGCGCGTGTAAGTTTTGCCCTGGCGGAACAGCCGGACGCCGCCACACATGCTATATCAGCACCGGAACAGGGTCGGCGATCGGCCAAACAACCGCGTCCAGAAACGCGCGCAGTGGAGAAGAGTCAAAATGAGCGACGAGAAGAAAACAATCGGCCTGGCGGTGATCGGCTGCGGCACAATCGGTCGTATCCGTGCGGAATTCGCCCGCGACTATCCGGGCATCGGCTGGCTCGGCCTGTGCGACATCAAGGACGATTTGCGCGAGAGGCTGGCCACCGACACGAATGCCGACTTCCAGACCGCCAGCTTCGAGGAGCTCATCAAGCGACCCGAGGTCGATGCGGTGATCATCGCGACGGACGAGAACCACCACATGGCGCCGACAATCATGGCCGCAGATGCAGGCCACGCGCTGTTCATCGAAAAGCCGCTGGCGACCGACGCGCGTGAATCCCTCGCCGTCCTCCAGTCGATTGAGGCCAACGGTGTCGATGCCGTCATCGGCTACACCCAGCGCTTCCGCCGCCGGTTCCTGACCGTGAAGGAACGGCTCGTGACGGGCCAGATCGGCGAAGTCACCGGCGTCGTGACCCGCGCCATTATGAACCGCATGGTTCCGATCGCCACGGTTGCGCGCACGAACCAGCGCGAGAACCTGACGCCGATGGTCGTCTCCGGCACCCATGCGCTCGACATGTGCATGTGGCTGATGGAGGGCAAGACTCCGGTCTCGCTCTACGCCCAGTCGAATGACAAGGCGATGGCGCAATACGGCACCAAGGATTCCACCTTCGGCATCTTCACCATGGATGATGGCACGATGTTCTCGATGAACATCTCCTGGGCCGCTCCGGTCATCTGGCCGGGCGCTGTCTACGGGCTGGAGATCGGCATCATCGGCGACAAGGGCGTGATCGATATCGAGGACACCCATCGCGACATGATCATCGCCTCGGAGATCCCCCAGGGTGCGGGCTATGCGCCGGAAGGTTTCGAACCGGAATTCCAGCGCCATGTGGACTTCATGACCAGTTACCCGCCGGGCGACATCTACAACGGTCAGCTCTGGGGGCCGATGCGCGAGGAAACCTTCTCCTGGTATCAACGCCTGTGCGCCGGCCTCGATACGCCTCACGCCACGGCCCAGGATGGCCATCGCAACCTCATGCTGACCATGGCCATGGACCTGTCGGCCAAGCGCGGCGAGCGAATCGACCTGCCGCTCGAAATCGACGATTATTACGAATAACGCGGACAAAGCGCGCAGGACCACTCAACGAAGGGACAAGCCATGTCGGACACGCGAACCTGGGACCACATGCTCGAACGGGCGAAGACCAACAATTTCCTCGGCAAGCAGCTGTTCGTCGTCTTCACCTATCCCGCCGACGGGATGGAACCGATCATGGAGAACATCACCGAGCATCTCGCCTATCAGCGGATGCTCGAGGACACCGGTGTGATGTTCGCCGCCGGCCCGATGGGCGATCGCGGCGGCGAGACATGGTCCGGCTCGGGCATGGTCGTGGTCCGTGCGGAGAACTTCGCCGCGGCCGAGAAGATCGCGGCGGCCGACCCGATGCATGCGTCCGGCGCGCGCAACTACCACGTGCAGCCCTGGTTGGTGAATGAGGGTACGATCACCGTGAAGGTTGGTTTCGCTTCGGGCTCACGCGAACTCGATTGACCCACCACCCGGGCCGACACCCCGCATGGCGGTAGATTGACGCCTCCACAACCGACAACGTATTAAAAACGGGCTGACGCCGCGCATGCTCTGCGCTGCGGGACCACCGTGATCCCGTATGTCGACAGCCGGGAGGCGGATCGGTTCATGGCAGGAAAAGCCAAGTCCGGAAACACGGCGAAGCCTGGCAAGGCGAAGCCGAAAAAGACCAAAGCTCCGCGCCTCAAGCGCGCGCCGGGCAAGCCGCTCTATGCCCAGGTCGAGGAAGTCATTCGCCGCCGGCTGATCGACAATTACTGGAAGCCGGGTGACGTGCTGCCGAGCGAATTCGATCTCGCGCGCGAACTCTCCGTCAGCCAGGGCACGGTCCGCAAGGCGCTCAACGACATGGTGGCCGAGAACCTGCTCGAACGCCGCCAGGGTCGCGGAACGTTCGTGTCGGAATATACCGAGCGGCGCGCCCTGTTCCTGTATTTCAACCTGATCGGCCGCGATGGCGAGCGGGCCATGCCCGTGAGCCGCATCCTCGCCTGCGAGCAGCGCTCGGCCACCGAACATGAACGCGATCGGTTGCAGCTCGCACCCGGCGCCGCGGTCATCGCGCTCCACCGGGTGCGCTCGCTCGATGACAAACCATCGATGGTCGAACGCCTCACCCTGCCCCAGGAATTGTTCCCCGGTCTGGGCGAAGACCCGAAACTGCCGGAGAACCTGTATCGGTATTTTCAGGGAGAGTACGGGATCACGGTCGCCAAGGCGGGTGAATCCGTGCGCGCCGTGGCCGCCGACCCGCTGGAGGCCCAGCTTCTGGGCGTCATGCCCGACGCCCCCCTTCTTGAAATTGACCGGGTCGCCGTGACCATCGACGGACGCCCGGTCGAGTGGCGGGTCAGCCGCTGCAACACCGCCAATTACAGTTATGTCGCCGAACGGGGCTGACCGGCCCAGGCACAAACCAAATCGGAGAAAAATCATGACCACACCGGAAATCGGTGTCATCGGGCTCGGCAATATGGGCCGGGGCATCGCCGACAATTTCGCCAAGGCCGGCCACGCGACCGCCGTCTGGGACGTCAGTGCGGACGCCCGCGCGCCTTTTGAGGCGCGCCCGGACACCATTGTCATGTCGCCGGGCGAGATGGCCGCGGCAGGCGCCATGATGGTCTATGTGGTCCCGGCCACGCCCGAGATCGAAAGCTCCTTCGAGGGCCCCGACGGTGTGCTCGCCATGACCGGCGAGGGCACCATCATCTTCGACCTGACGACGTCCTTCCCCGAGGACACGAAGCGGATTGCAGCCCGCGCAGCCGAGCACGGCATCAACTATCTCGACGCGGCCATGAGCGGCGGGGCCACGGGGGCGGATGCGGGCGCGCTGACCCTGATGGTCGGCGGCGACGAGGCCGCGTTCGAGGCCTGCCGTGGGAAGCTCGATGCCATCGCCGACAATCTTTTCTATCTCGGTGATGTCGGTTCGGGCCATGCCATGAAGCTGATCCACAACATGGTGGTTCACGCCGTCTTCCTGACCAACTGCGAGGCCGGCCGCATGGCCGAGCGCGCCGGGCTCAAGCTCGAGGACATGATCGCCGTGTTCAACAAATCCAACGCGCGCAGCTACGCGAGCGAAGCACGATTCCCCAAGCATATCCTGTCGGAGAAATGGGACGCGCGCTCGCGGGTCTACAATCTGAACAAGGATCTGGGGATGGCCGTGCGCCTGGCCGAGAGCCTCGACATGGATGCGCGTTATGCGCGTGAGACCAGCGCCTTCCTGAACAAGGCGATCGAGCGCGGCATGGCGGAAGACGACTACAGCCTGCTGTATCCGGCCTTCGACGACATCCGGGATATGGAGTAACGAGTTCCCGGTCACTCGGCAGCGACTGCGACCGGCGCTCTTCCCGAACGCCGCCAACCGCCAAACAGGGTGGACGGCGCCATGAAAACCTTGGCGACGATACGCGTAAAGCTGCGCCCGGTTTGGCAAACTGCGGCGCCATGCAGCGCACGTCCCTTTCGTGCGTAATGGGCAATATCGATCGAACCATCGCGAAGCCGCTGAATATTGTGAATCTCGGACATGGATATGCTCCTGCGTTTGATGACAGGAGCAATCTAGATTGCCAGAATGGCCGTCGCTTGCAGGTTTCCTTGATTTACCCTTGAGGTTCTCTTGATTTGTTACGCCAGACAGGATCGACAGACTTGAGTTACCGATTTGGCGATTACGCAATCGATCCGCAGAACTATGAGCTCTCTGAAAACGGCGCACCCGTCGCGCTGGAGCCGCAGGTCTTCAGCCTGATCCTGCTGCTTATCGAGAACCGTGAGCGGGTCGTCACGAAGGACGAACTAATCGACACCGTCTGGAACGGTCGGATCGTGTCTGAAGCCACACTCAGCAGCCGGATAAGCGCCGCACGACGCGCCGTGGGTGATTCCGGCGCCGAACAGTCTGTGATCCGAACGATTCCGCGACGTGGCTTTCGGTTTGTCGCATCGGTCGAGGCCGACACCGCACAATCCCATGACCCCGCGTCGGCATCATCCTCTCCTGGCCAGGCCATCCGGTTCTGCACGGCGCCCGACGGTGCCGAACTTCCCTTTTCAACGGCCGGAAGCGGCCCCACCCTCGTCAAGGTCGCGAACTGGCTGAACCATCTGGAGAAAGATTGGGCGAGCCCCATGTGGGCGCCGTTGTTTCGCGAGATATCAAGCTTCCGAAAATTGCTTCGCTATGATTCGCGCGGCGTCGGGCTATCGGATTGGAACATTCCGGACATCAGCTACGAGTCTTTCCTGACAGATTTCGAGACCGTGACCAATGCCGAAGCGCACGAGCCGTTTGCAATTCTGGGTATTTCACAGGGTGCCGCTGTCGCCATCGACTATGCCGCCCGACATCCCGAACGGGTCACACACTTGATACTCTGGGGCGGTTTCGCGCGCGGCAGGCGCCAACGCGGCAACCCCGAAAACCTTGCCGAAAGCGAGGCATTCATCACCTTGATGCGCCAGGGGTGGGGCAAAAGATCCTCACCATTCCGCGACATGTTTGCATCGCTATATTTGCCCGACGCGACCGAAGAACA
>JABJEK010000133.1 GCA_018702955.1 Rhodospirillaceae bacterium
ATGCAACTTCGCACGCTGTGCGGCCCGCCAGCGCCGCTCGCCGGCGATAATTTCGTATACATCCGCCTGCACCGGATCACGCCGTACGAGAATCGGCTGCAAAATCCCTTTCTCGCGGATGGACTCAACGAGTGACGCGAGCTCTTCCTCGTCGAAATTTGTGCGCGGCTGGAACCGCCCGGGGTGAAGCTGTTCGATGGGGAGTTCGCGCGCCGGCTTGGCCTTGTCCAGCTCCTGATAGTCTTCACCGTCATCGCCGAGTAGCGCCGACAGGCCGCGACCGAGGCGGGGACGAGAGGTGGGCTCGCTCATTCGGCTGCCTCCCCGATCGGCCCGACGCCTTCGCGGCGCAGGAGTTCGGCGGCAAGCCGGGCGTAGGCCTGGGCGCCGGAGCAGGCCAGATCGTAGACCAGGGCCGGTTTCCCGTAGGACGGCGCCTCCGACAGGCGCACGTTGCGGGGAATGACCGTCTTGTAGACCCGGTCATTGAAATGTGCCCGGACATCCGCCTCGACCGAGCGGCAGAGATTGTTCCGGCTGTCATACATGGTCAGCACGATGCCCTGAATGTTGAGGCTCTCGTTGTAGGCGCGGCGAATTCGCTCGATGGACTTCATCAGGCGGGTCATGCCCTCGAGCGCAAAATACTCGCATTGCAGCGGCACGAGGACGGAATCCGCCGCCACGAGCGCATTAATGGTGAGCAGACCGAGCGCCGGCGGGCAATCGATCAGGACATAGTCATACCGGCCGAGGACCGGCGCGAGGGTTTCCCTCAGCCGTGACTCTCGATGGGGGATATCGATCAGCTCGATCTCCGCGCCGGCGAGATCGGCGGATGCGGGGGCGACGTCGAGCCCGGGAATTTCGGATCGGCATATCACGTCCTCGAATCGGCCGCCGCCGATCAGCACATCATACACATCTGTTTCATATTCTGAAACACCGAGACCGGTAGAGGCGTTCCCCTGGGGGTCGAGATCGACCACGAGGACACTCTGCCCACATGCGGCCAGGCCGGTCGCGAGGTTTATCGCGGTGGTGGTCTTGCCGACACCGCCCTTTTGATTGGCGACAGCGATCGTGCGCGTACCCCGCGCTCGCACTGGGCCCTGGGGCATAAACGGTCCGATTGTCGGGCGGTCGATGATGCTGTGATCAGACACGGGACAGGTTCCTTATCCTAAGCACCACGCCATCCGGGTCGGACAGGCTTGGGTGCTGCTCCACTTGCATATTCCAATTTTCAGTCGCGTCGGTCAATTCGTCATCGACACGCGCGCCTTTAGGAAAAAGACAGAACCCATCGGGCTTCACGAGCCCGGCCGCGTGATCGAGGAGGTCCGTCAGCGGCGCGAGCGCCCGGGCGACGACCACATCGAAAAGCCCGGCATCGAGATCCTCGATCCGCCCCTCGGCGATCTCTGCATTCGCGTCGGTCAGGCGGCGGACCTCGCGGAGAAACGCGCATTTCCGGGAATCGGATTCGGCCAGAACCACCGGGGCACCGGTGATAATTGAAATGACGAGGCCGGGAAACCCGGCACCGCTGCCCATGTCCAGAACCCGCTTGCCTGGCATGATCCATTTGCCGAGCTGGGCGGAATCGAGAAAGTGACGGCGCCACAGGTCATCCATGGATCTGTTGGAGACCAGATTTATCCGCGGCTGCCAGGCCCGAAGGGTCTCGGTATACATGTCGAGCCGTTCAAGGGTTTCCGGGCCCAATGTTTCACGTGAAACATCTGTGTGGTCGCGCATCGACGTCACGAATTCTTCGCGGGACATCGGAATGGACGAGGAGGCGCCGGAATTCATGTGCCCCCTATAGCAAGGATGAGTCTAGGCACCAACCACTATATGTTGGGCACTACCTGCGCTATTCTTGTGTCTGCGCTTCACATGGCGGAGCAAAACCACCAGCGCCGCCGGCGTGACGCCGGGAATGCGCCCGGCCTGCCCCAGAGTCTCAGGACGAAGCCGCTCCAGCTTCTCGGCAATCTCGTTCGACAGGCCGGGCACGCCGCGATAGTCGAATCCCGCCGGCAGCTCAAGCGCCTCGTCGCGCCGGTACGCCTCGACGTCGGCCGCCTGACGATCGAGGTAGCGGGCGTATTTCGCCTCGATCTCCATGGTCGCGCGTATCGCTGACGGGATATCCGTGAGTTCCGGCCAGACCTCCACCGCCTTGTCGAAGTCCATATCGGGCATGGAAAGCAGGTCGAAGGCGGACCGCCGGACACCATCCTGGTTGATCTTGATCCCGTGCTGGGCAAGGGCGTTGGGCGTGGCGTTGACCGATTCCAGCTGCGTGCGGGCCTGCGCCAGGGCCGCGGCCTTGCGCTCGAACACTTGTGCGCGCGCGCCACCGACACAGCCAAGCTCGACCCCGATACGGGTCAGGCGCTGGTCCGCATTGTCGGCCCGCAGCAGGAGGCGATACTCGGCGCGCGAGGTGAACATCCGGTAAGGCTCGTCAGCACCCCGGGTGATCAGGTCGTCAACCATAACCCCGATATAGGATTGGGCGCGGTTGGGCCGAAAACGTTCTGCACCGCCTGATGCTCTGAGGGCGGCGTTGATTCCGGCCACCAGGCCCTGTCCCGCGGCCTCCTCGTAGCCGGTAGTGCCATTGATCTGACCCGCCAGGAACAGCCCGGTAATCCGCCTCGTTTCCAAAGTAGTGCCCAATTCTCGCGGATCCACGTAATCATATTCGATAGCGTATCCGGGGCGTAATACCGCCGCGTTTTCCAGACCGGGAATCGCCTTCAGCATCGCCAGCTGGACGTCTTCGGGCAACGATGTGGAAATACCGTTCGGATAGACGGTGTCATCATCCAGACCCTCGGGCTCGAGGAAGATCTGATGACGCTCCTTGTCGGCGAAACGGACGACCTTGTCCTCGATCGAGGGGCAGTAGCGCGGGCCGCCGCTCTCGATCTGGCCCGAATAGATCGGCGCCCGGTCAAGATTGGCGCGGATGAGGTCATGGGCCTCGGGGGTTGTGTGGGTGATATGGCAGTCGATCTGCGGCGTGGTGATCGCGTCAGTCAGGTAGGAGAACGGGACCGGCGGCGTATCGCCGGGTTGCCGGTCCAGCCCGGCCCAGTCAATCGTCCTGCCGTCCAGGCGTGGTGGCGTGCCTGTCTTGAGCCGGCCCAGCGCGAAACCTGCGGCTTCCAGGGTCTTCGAGAGGCCCATGGAGGGGGCCTCACCGAAACGACCCGCCGGCGTCTGTGTTTCACCGATATGGATGACGCCACGCAGGAATGTGCCCGTTGTCAGGACCACGCATCCGGCGGCGATCTCGCGGCCGTCAGACAGCACCACACCGGAGACATCGCCCTCCCCATCTAGTATCAGGTCGTCGACACCGGCGCCCAGAATTTCGAGGTTTTCCTGTCCGGCCAGGATGTCCTGGATTGCCTGGCGGTAGAGCTTCCGGTCAGCCTGGGCACGCGGGCCCCACACCGCCGGGCCCTTGGTGCGGTTGAGCATCCGGAACTGAATCCCGCCCCGGTCGATGGCGCGGCCCATGATCCCGTCCAACGCATCGATCTCGCGCACGAGGTGACCCTTGCCGAGCCCGCCTATCGCCGGATTGCAAGACATCTCGCCGATCGTTTCGAGCTTGTGGGTGACCAGGAGCGTAGACGCCCCCACCCGCGCAGACGCCGCCGCGGCCTCGCAGCCGGCATGGCCGCCGCCGATGACGATCACGTCGTATCTCATCTGGTCCTGGGTATTGTCCGGGGTGCTCATCGCGCGCGCTATGTAGGCCCTGTGGCCGGCCCTGTCAAAGCGCCACATCGAGGAACATTGGTATGCCCAGGCGGACGCCCGGGAATCCAATGTTTCACGTGAAACATTCGGTTTCGGGTAAGTCCGTTTTCACCGCTACTTTCCAATGCAGAAGTCCCGAAAGACCGTATCCAGAATCTCGTCGATATCCACCCGGCCGGTGATCCGGCCCAGCGCCCGGAGCGCGACCCGGACATCCTCGGCGGCGAGTTCCGGGTAGGCCGCGTCAGCCACATTCGCCAGCGCCGCATTCGCCTCTGCCAGGGCATCCCTGTGGCGCTGACGCGTCGGCAGCGGCGCCTCGAAAGTCTCCAGGCGATCACGGATATGGCCGGTCAGGCGCGCGAGCAAATCCTCGAGCCCGGCGCCGGTCTCGGCCGAAACGAGGATCGGTACAATCTCGTCAGGCAATTCCGGCCCCGTATACTTCCCGTTCAGCAAATCAGCCTTGTTCACAACGACAATGCACTCATCGGTGATCAGCGCGCGGACCTTCTCGGGCAAGGTACTATCGGTGGCGTCGAGCACAACCAGGCGCAGGGCGGCATCCTGGGCACGCTGTTCGGCACGCCTGACGCCCTCGGCCTCGATCGCGTTGGACGCCTCACGCATCCCGGCCGTGTCCGAGAGGGTGACCGAAAAACCACCCAGATTGAGGTGAATCTCTATTACATCCCGGGTAGTACCGGCAACCTCTGAAACTATGGCCACATCTCTTTTTGTTAAGCTGTTGAGAATACTCGATTTTCCGACATTTGGTGCGCCAAGTAGTACAATCGGGAACCCGCTGCGGATATACTCTCCCTGTTTTTCAACTACTATATGTTGTGTAATCTCGGCGTTGAGCACCGCAATGCGTGCCTCAGTCGCTGCCTTGAGACCCTCTGGCAACTCCTCGTCAGAGAAGTCTATTTCGGCCTCGGCATAGCCCATCAGATCGATCAGACGCGCGCGCCACCCCTCATAGAGATCGGCCAGGACCCCATCATACTGACGCAACGCCAGCCGCCGCTGTGCGTCGGTCTGGGCCGCCACGAGGTCCGCCAGGCCCTCTGCCGCGGTCAAATCGAGCTTTCCGTTCTCGAACGCGCGACGGGTGAATTCCCCCGGCTCCGCGTGACGCGCCAGGCCGGTTGCGGAAATCGCGTCGAACACCGCCGCCAGCACCGCCCGGCCACCATGCACATGCAGCTCGGCGACATCTTCGCCTGTAAAGCTGCCGGGTGCCGGAAACCGCAGAATCAGCGCCTGGTCGATGACAGGGCCGTCGCCATCAGACCGGAGCTTGTGCAAAGCGGCGTAACGCGCCTCCGGCAACGGCGACACACCGAGGGACGTCAGCAACGCGTCGGCATAGGCCCCCGAGACACGCACGACCGAGACACCGGCGAGGCCGGCGCCGCTCGACAACGCGTAGATCGTGTCTGTGCTCGTGTCAGCCATAGGGCCCAAGGCGGGTCTACTTGCCCGGCTTGGTCGCATTGGTCATCGACGACCAGAAGGCGTTCTGGAACTGCTCCCAGCCCTCACCGACAGGGCCGCTACCGGGGACGCCGCCATCCGGCACCCACGCCTTGAACAGACTCTGGGGATCCATCGACGACATCGCCTCCATGGCCTGCTTTTGCCATTCCTCGACCACGGCCTGCTGGGCTGCCGACACATCCGGCAGGCCCATGAAGCTGCGCGCTTCCTCAGGGGTGCAATCGATATCGATCGTGACTTTCATACTCCGTCCCTCCACCAGCTGCCTTGTCGCTGCCTTGCATATGCGCAACGCGCGCCGACATTATAAGTTGCGTTCCCGTTGACGCCCCGTGCCCGTTCCCCGAACTCCAGAGACCGCCGCCCCCATGTCCGAACAGACGCCCGAAAACATGCTGGCGAACGAGACCAGTCCGTATCTTCTGCAACACGCGGACAATCCCGTCCACTGGTATCCGTGGGGCGATGCCGCGCTGGCGCGTGCACAGGCCGAGAAAAAGCCGATCCTGCTGTCGATCGGTTACGCCGCGTGTCACTGGTGCCATGTGATGGCCCATGAGAGTTTCGAGGACGACGATACGGCCAAGGTGATGAACGAGCTGTTCATCAACATCAAGGTGGACCGCGAGGAACGCCCGGACCTGGACGCCATCTATCAGGGGGCGCTGTCGCTGATGGCCGAGCAGGGCGGCTGGCCGCTGACCATGTTCTGCACACCTGAAGGAAAACCCTTTTGGGGCGGCACGTATTTTCCGCCGCGCGCCGGCATGGGCCGGCCCGGGTTCCCGGACCTGCTGGTGCATATCGACAAGATCTACCGGGTCGAGCAGGACAAGGTGCAGACCAACACGGCGGCCATCCTCCAGGCGCTCGGCGACATGGCGCAGCCCCAGCCGGGCGAGGCACCAAGCCCCGAACGGATCGCCGCCTTCGCCGACGCCATCGCGGATCAGGTCGACCAACGCCATGGCGGCTTCGGCACGGCGCCCAAATTTCCCCAGTGCGGTGTGCTGTCCCTGATGTGGGCTCATGGCGGGGAGGTCGCGCGCGATGCGGTGACGCTGACACTCGATTGCATGGCCCAGGGCGGCATCTACGATCATCTGGGCGGCGGGTTCGCGCGTTATTCGACCGACGCGGCCTGGCTGGCACCCCATTTCGAGAAGATGCTCTACGACAACGCCCAGCTGCTGGAGCTTTATGCCCGGGCCTGGCGCGGCACCAAGAGCCCGCTCTATGCGCAACGCGCCGAGGAAACGGTTTCCTGGCTTATGCGTGAAATGACCCATCCCGACGGCGGTTTCTACGCCACACTGGATGCGGATTCCGAAGGCGTCGAAGGCAAGTTCTACGTCTGGAGCGAGGCCGAGATCGATGCTGTTTTGGGTGACGAAGCCGGCCTGTTCAAGGACCATTACGACGTGCGGCCCGACGGTAACTGGGATGGCCACAACATCCTGAACCGGAGCCGCGACCCGGAACTCAAGGACGATACGACCGAGGCAGGTCTCGCAGCGTCGAGGGCAAAATTATTCGACGCCCGCGCGCCACGCATACGCCCGGCGCTGGACGACAAGATCCTGACCGACTGGAACGGGCTGATGGTTGCCGGGCTCACCGAGGCGGCGATGACCTTCGCGCGGCCGGACTGGCTGGATGCCGCAAGCCATGCATACCAGTTCATCCGCGCGCACCTCAGCGCGACCCTTCCGGACAACAGCATCGAGCTGTCCCATAGCTGGCGAAACGGCGAGGCCCGCCACCGGGCCACGCTGGATGACTACGCCGCCCTGATGACCGGAGCGCTGGCACTGTACGAGGCGACGAACGAACACAAGCTGCTCGACGATGCGGTCGGCCTCGCGGCCTATATCGAGGCGCACTTCGCGTCCACCGACGGGTCGTATTTCTTTACCTCGGACCTCGCCACCGACGTCATCACCCGCACCCGGACGGGCTTCGACAACGCCACCCCGGCAGGCAACGGCCTGCTCGCCAACGCGCTGGCACGGATGTTCTATCTGACCGGCGATCCGGTCTATTGCGACCGGTCCCGCCGGATTATCGAGGCCTTCTCTGGCGAGCTGGAGAAAAACGCTTTCGGCTACGGCACCTTGCTGCGCGCGTCGGGCCTCCTGGCCGACGCCGTCCAGATCGCGATCATCGGCGACCCGGACGCCCCCGGTACGAAGTCGCTCCACCGGTCGGCCTATCGGGGTGCGGCCCCTGACCGGATCGTCTCGGTGATCACGCCCGGCGACACGTTGCCCGATGGACACCCCGCGACGGGCAAGGAACAGGTCACCAATGAAGTCGGGGGTGGCAAGGCGACCGCCTATGTCTGCCGGGGACCAGTGTGTTCTTTGCCGATCACGGACAAAGCGGAGCTCATGGCGGAGCTTTCGAGATGACGGACGTCGTCGTCAACGAGAGCTGCGTCCTGGAATCACCGGTCGGCCGCATCCGCGTCACGGCGACCAGCGGGGCCATCTCGGCGCTGGACTGGACAGATGAAAAGACGACCGCGCCCAACACCAAAATCCTGCGCGACGCGGCAAAACAGCTGGCGGAGTATTTCGCAGGCACCCGCACCGAATTTTTCCTCCGCCTCGCGCCGGTCGGCACGGACCATCAGAAGAAGGTCTGGGCGGCGATGTGCGAGATTCCGTCGGGCGGCGTGCGCAGCTATGGCGATCTCGCCCGGGAGATCGGCTCGTCGGCCCGCGCGGTCGGTACGGCCTGCGGCAAGAACCCGATCCCGATCATCGTGCCGTGCCACCGGATACTTTCCACCGGCGGCGGCATCGGCGGCTATTCCGGGCGCGGCGGCACCGAGACCAAACGCCAACTGCTGGACCTCGAGGGGTTCGCATTGCCCGGTGAAAATCAAGCCAGCCTCGATCTTGAAGGCCGTTCAACCAGCCGATAGGCTTGCCTCAACACAAACACAGAAGAATATTTCCAGGGGGAAATCACATGGTCCATGCAATCCGATTCCACGAGGCCGGCGGGCCCGACGTCATGAAGTGGGAAGAGGTCGAGGTCGGTGATCCCGGCCCCGGCGAGATCCGGGTCAAGCACACCGCGGCGGGCCTCAACTTCATCGACATCTATCTCCGCTCCGGCGCGCGGCCGGTGCCGATGCCAAACGGGCTGGGGCTTGAAGGCGCGGGCGAGATCATCGCGGTGGGCGACGGCGTGAGTGATCTGGCGGTCGGCGACCGGGTCGGCTACGCGGACCTGCCGCTGGGGGCCTATTCAGAAGAACGCGTGATGCCGGCGAAGATCGCCGTGAAGCTCCCCGACGACATCTCCGACGAGCAGGCCGCGGGCATGATGCTCAAGGGCATGACCGTGCAGTTCCTGATCAAATCCTGTTTCCCGGTCGAGCCCGGTTCGACCGTGCTGTGGCACGCCGCGGCCGGCGGCGTCGGCCTGATCGCGTGCCAGTGGCTCAACCATCTGGGTGTGACCGTCATCGGCACGGTGGGTTCGGAAGAGAAGGCCGAACTGGCCCGCGCCCATGGCTGCCACCACACGGTCAACTACAACGAGGAAGACTTCGTCGAGCGGGTCCAGGAGATCACCGACGGCGCGGGTGTGCCCGTGGTCTATGACAGTGTGGGCAAGGACACGCTCAGGGGCTCGATGAAGTGCCTGCAGCGGCGCGGCTACCTGATCACGTTTGGCAATGCGTCGGGCGCGCCGGACCCGGTCGCCCCCGGCGAGCTGTCGGAGCACGGATCGATCTATCTGGCCCGGCCGATGCTGTTCGACTTCACCAAGGAACGCGACGAGCTGCTGGCCTGTGCCGGCGACCTGTTCGACGTCGTGTCATCGGGTGCGGTGAAGATCGAGATCAACCAGCGCTACCCCCTGTCGGAGACCGTCCAGGCGCATATCGATCTCGTGGGCCGCAAGACGACAGGCTCGACGATCCTGATGGCGTAGAGCTTCCCACAATCGTCATGCCCGGACTTGATCCGGGCATCTCATCCGGGTGTGAGCCGAGATACGCGGATCAAGTCCGCGTATGACGAAGGGTGTGGGAGATGACGGTAGCGTAGACACAGGACCAGGCTTCAAACCCGTCTGGAGCGTCAACCGTCGATCAGGGCCTTCTTCAGCCAGCCTGCGACCAGGTCTGCAATCGCGTCCTCGCGGTCGTTGTAATAATGATCGCAATTCTCGACGATCTCGACGTCGCAGGGGCCGGCGGATGCGGCGGCGAAATCCTCGGCCGGATAGGAATCACGAATCTCCTGATCGCCGCGAATATAGAGGGTTGGGCATGTAATGCGCGGTGCGGTCTCGACGGTATTCGGCATCGTGGTCAGCCGGTCGAGATAGCTTCTCGCGGTGATGACGTACCACCAGCCAGGCACGAGCATCAGTTCATCGCCGCGCCCGTCCGCGACCATCGCCTCGGCCTGTTGGAGAATTTCCTCGGTGCGCGCACCCCCCAGGAGCCCGGTCGTGGGTGCGAGCGCAGCCGCTACATCGCCGCCAGCATGGGCCGAGAGCAGCACAAGGGCCGGCGTCTCGGGATGGTTGGCAACGTGCTGCACCCCCAGAAAACCACCGTTGCTGTGCCCGATGATGACCGGGGCGTCGGCGCCTTTTGTCGATCCGTGCTCGGCCGCCACCCAGCGCGCCGCGAACTCATTGTCGGCAATCGCCTCGGCGGTGGTCTGGAAGGCTGCCCCCTCGACCGCGCGGCTGTTGCGGTTGGACAGAATGTCGTGGCCGCGCCGGTTGAATGCCAGGCACGCAAAGCCAAGTTCGGTCAGCGCCGGCGGCAGGAACCGCGGTGCGCCGACGTAGAAATTCATGGTGTTGCCGTGGAACAGCAGGACCGTGCCGGCGGTCGCCCCGCCATCGGGCTCGTACCAGGCGCCGTCGAGGGGTTGTGCGGTGTCGGTTTCGATGGTGACGAGTTCAGTAATCATGGGACATACCTGTGGGCAAGAAGTTGGGAAACCTGTTCCCGGAAAGACCGAGGGCGAGTCCAAGACCCGCCCTCAACGTGATTCTTCATGTGCGCAACGGCCAACGCGCCGCCCCCAAACTGCACGGGAGCGCCGGAGCGTGCTGCGTGGTTACTGGTTCATCGTGTCGTAGAAATCGTTGTTGTTCTTGGTCGACTTCATCTTGCCAAGCAGGAACTCCATGCCGTCCACGACGCCCATGGGGTTGAGGATACGGCGCAGGACCCACATCTTCGACAGCGCGTCCTTGTCGACCAGCAGCTCTTCTTTTCGCGTGCCCGACTTGGTGATGTCGATCGACGGCCAGACACGTTTGTCCGACAACTTACGGTCGAGGACGATTTCCGAGTTACCGGTGCCCTTGAACTCTTCGAAGATGACCTCATCCATGCGCGAGCCGGTCTCGATCAGCGCGGTCGAGATGATCGTCAGCGAGCCGCCCTCCTCGATGTTACGGGCCGCACCGAAGAAACGCTTCGGGCGCTGCAGGGCGTTGGCGTCCACGCCGCCGGTCAGCACCTTGCCCGAGGACGGGACGACGGTGTTGTAGGCGCG
>JABJEK010000134.1 GCA_018702955.1 Rhodospirillaceae bacterium
GCCACCAGCAGATCGGCACCCAGCTGGGCGAGCCGCGCGAGGCGCCGCTTTGGGAACGCAGCCAGATTTCACGCGAGGGTGTCACCTGCATCACCTGCCACCGCGTCGCTGCACAATACGGCAAGGTCAACGGCGAACGTACCGTCGAGCCCGGTCCGATCTATGACCCCATGCGCGGTTCTGGTGACGGCACCGATATCGCGGCTGTCCTCGAGGATCCAGATTACTGGAAGGTCGACACGGACGGTGAAGGCCGCGGAACACCGATACACAACGGCATCATCGAGTTCGAACAGATTTCAGAATCGGAATTTTGTGTCTCATGCCATCAGGTCGCCGTGCATCCGGGCATCAAGCTTGAGGTTGTGTGGGATCAATACCGTGACTCACCTGCCGCGGCCAACGGCGTGCAGTGCCAGGAGTGCCACATGGGTCTGGTGCCGGGCATCGCGGCTGGCTACGAGATGGACTATGCCGCCATCGTTGACGGCGAACCTGTGGGCGAACCACAGCCATACCAGAACCACGCATTCTATGGCCCGGGATATCCCATCGCGCATCCCGGCATCTTCCCTCAAAATCCCGATGCCCAGGCTTGGAGTATCCAGGAATGGCTCACCTTTGACTACAGGGCGGAATGGGGTACCGACGACTTTGAGGATGTCGCGTTTTACTATGAAGATACTTTTGATTTCGTCGCGCCCGACGTGATCGACCTCGCTTACGAAGCCGCCGAGGGGGATGAAGTCCCGCCCGTCGATGATCTTCTCGAGCTGCTCGATCTCGTGGCTGAAGCCGCTGACGAACGTGCCGTTCAGATGGCAAGCGCTGACGATCTCGAGGCTGCCTTGGCCCGGCTTTCCGGTACCATCGACGCCATTATAGCCGGCGAAGGCGATGCCCAAACCATGGCCGAGCGCCTTGAGGCCGACGTCGAGGTGGCACGCCTGGCGTTTGGTTACGGATTCCCGGAGGTTTGGGCCTATTCCGATGACCGGCTCGAAGCCCGCGAAGTGGTCGACTGGAACCTCATGCTGCTAGACCAGAAGCGTGAGCTTCGCGTGCAGGTCATGGAGAACGGCTCGCGTCTTGACGGGCCATTCTTCGACGATGTGCCCGAGGTGGGCCAGTCGTTTTCGTTCTCCTATCGCGTGACCAACACCGATGACGGTCACAATCTGCCCTCCGGCTCGCTCGGCGCCCAGCCGGAAATCTGGCTCAATGTCGCGCTTGTCGACCCTGACGGGATAACGGTCTTCGAGTCCGGTTATGTCGATGGCAACGGCGACATGGCGGACCTGCACTCCTTGGAAGTCGCATCGGGCGATATCGAACACGACGATCAGCTTTTCAACCTCCAGACCAAGTTCCTGACCACGAACGTCAAGGGCACGGATCGGGAGATGTATCTGCCGGTCAACTTCGACATCGACCAGATACCTTTCATCCGCCCCGCCAACGTTCCAACCAGCGTGCTGAACCATCCGCCGTTCATTCGTATGGAAGGCCGCAGTATTCCCCCGCTGGGCTGGCGCATGGCCGATTACACCGTTCCGGCCGACGCCATGACGAAACCCGGCACCTATACCCTGTCAGTCAGACTCCGCAGCCGCGCCGAACCGATCTACTTCATGCGCTTTGTTGGTGCGACGCGGGAGATGGAGCAGGCCATGAACGAATGGATGATCGATATCCATCCCTACGCCGTAACGTTCGAGGTGAACCCATGACCCCTATGTTTCCGTCCGCGTCCACCCGACCGGTCCTGCGGGGCGCGGGAGCGGTGTTCCTGTCGCTTTTCCTGATCGGTATGGCGTCGGCTGAGGAATCTGACCATATTGACCAGCCGCTACCAGAAATACCCGCAGATGCGGAGTTCACGGAATTCGACGATACCGTCTTCTTGCCCGATCCCGAATATGCCGACGACGCCTATGACCCCGATGAACAGATCGAAATCTACGGCGGTAAGGAAGCGATCGACGCGCCTCGGCCCTGGCTGGAACTTGGAACCCCGCTCTATCGCGAAGGCCCGCTGTTCGAGGAATATGCGTTTCTGGGCGAACGCAACCTGGTGCGCCCCAATCTGCGTGTTTACGGCGATCTGCGCACGGCCGTCGCCTATAACGACAATGGCGAGGGCGAGGTAGGACTGGTCGCAGCGCGCCTCAATCTCGACATCGATCTTGGCATCACCGCGACCGAACGC
>JABJEK010000135.1 GCA_018702955.1 Rhodospirillaceae bacterium
GGAGGTCATGGAACGCATCAATGCGTCCATCGGCTTTGACCAGCGCTTTTTCGCCCAGGATATTGCCGGGTCGCGCGCGCATGCCCGGATGCTTGTCGAACAGGGCATCCTATCTGCTGAAGATGGGGAGGCCCTTAACGACGGTCTAGACACGATTTCGCGAGACATCGAGGCGGGCACGTTCGAGTTCAAGGTGGCGCTGGAAGACATCCATATGAACATCGAGTCACGGCTGCGCGAGCTGGTGGGAGATGCGGCCGGACGTCTGCATACCGCGCGATCGCGCAATGATCAGGTCGCGACCGATTTCCGGCTATGGGTGCGTGACGAAATCGATGCAATCGTCGCGCAGCTCACCGGACTGCAGGCCGCGTTGATCGAGAAGGCCGAGGCCCATGCCGGCACGGTCATGCCCGGCTTCACTCATCTGCAGACGGCCCAGCCGGTGACCTTCGGCCACCATCTGCTGGCCTATGTGGAAATGTTCGGGCGCGACCGGAGCCGGTTTGCGGATGCCCGCGCACGGCTGAACGAATCTCCGCTGGGTGCGGGCGCACTCGCCGGCACGTCGTTTCCCATCGACCGGGCCGCGACCGCATCGACGCTCGGGTTCGACCGGCCGATGGCCAATTCGTTGGACGCAGTGTCCGACCGGGACTTCGCGCTCGAGTTTCTCTCGGCCGCCGCCATCTGCACGACCCATGTTTCGCGCTTTGCCGAAGAGCTGGTGATCTGGTGCAGCGATGGGTTCCGGTTCATCGCGCTGAGCGATGCGTACACGACCGGCAGCTCGATGATGCCTCAGAAGCGCAACCCGGACGCGGCGGAACTGTCGCGGGCCAAGACGGGCCGCGTCTATGGCGCGTTGATTGGGCTCCTCACGGTCATGAAGGGGCTGCCGCTGGCCTATTCCAAGGATATGCAGGAAGACAAGGAACCGGTCTTCGATGCGGCGGATTCGCTTGCATTGGCGCTCGCCGCTATCACCGGCATGGTCACCGATATGCAGGCCCAACCGGAAAATATGCGCAACGCCGCGGGCAAGGGCCATTCCACGGCCACGGATCTGGCCGACTGGCTGGTTCGGGCTGCCGGCGTGCCGTTCCGTGATGCCCACGCGATCACGGGTTCGGTCGTGGCACTCGCCGACGAAAAGGGTATGACCCTCGCCGAACTTTCGGTCGAGGACATGCAGGGCGTCGATGCGCGGATTAGCGCCGACGTCTTCGATGTCCTGACGGTGGAGGCCTCTGTCGCCAGCCGGACCAGCTTTGGCGGCACCGCACCGGACAATGTGCGCGCCGCTGTCGCTGAGGCCCGCAGCCGGTTTCTCATCGGCAACGAGGAAGATTGAGATGCAACGTTTAGTCGCCGCGACCTCCCGCCATGTGCTGATCGCCCTGCTTCTGGCCGTGGCGCTGACCGCATGTGGCAAGAAAGGTCCGCCGAAACCACCCGAAGGTGAGGAAGTCACCTATCCGCGCACCTATCCGACCCGCTGAATACGACCAGCCGACGTCTCGTTTGCCGTCGGACCCGAGATACCGTCATGACCCACTTCGATTATAGAGACGGCGAGCTTTTTGCCGAGGACGTGCCCCTGTCGCGCATCGCCGAGGCCGTGGGGACGCCCGTCTATGTTTATTCCGAGACGGCGCTAACCGACGCCTATCGGCGCTTCGCGGGCGCGCTGGCAGAGGCGGGCCTCGATGCGCGTGTCTGCTATGCCATGAAGGCCAATTCAAACCTGGCTGTGGTACGCGCGCTTGCGGCGTGCGGCGCGGGTGCCGACGTGGTGTCTGGCGGCGAGCTGGCGCGCGCGCTGGCAGCCGGTGTCAATCCCGCCGAGATCGTGTTCTCCGGCGTCGGCAAGACTGGCGACGAAATGCGCCAGGCCATCGCGGCGAGCATCGGCCAATTTAATATCGAATCCATCCCCGAGCTTGAGCGCCTGTCGGAAGTGGCGAACGCAACCGGCGCGACCGTCAACGTGGCGGTGCGTGTGAACCCGGACGTGGACGCCGACACCCACCACAAGATTTCCACCGGGCGTCATCATGACAAGTTCGGCATCGATATCGATCGCGCACGCGAGGTCTATGACCGCGCCGCGGCATTGCCGGGGATCGCACCAGTCGCGGTCGCGGTGCATATCGGTAGCCAGCTGACGGACCTCTCACCCTTTCGCGCGGCATTCACACGCGTCGCGGCACTGGTCCACGAGTTGCGCGCCGACGGTCACGACATCACCACGCTCGATCTTGGCGGCGGCCTTGGAATCGATTACGGGCAGCAGTCGCCACCCGACCCGCGCGACTACGCCGCCATCGTGGCCGACACCGTTGGCGACCTGGGCTGCACCCTCGTGTTCGAGCCGGGCCGCTATCTGGCCGGCCCCGCCGGCGTACTGCTGACGGAGATCATCTACGTCAAGGACGGTGAGACCCGCAGCTTCGCCATCGTCGATGCCGCCATGAACGACCTCGTGCGACCGGCCATGTATGACGCGCATCACGAAGTTCTGGCGGTGCGCCAACCCAACCCAGATCGCGCGCCGCACAGTTACGACATTGTCGGACCCGTGTGTGAGACCGGCGACACCTTCGCCACCCAGCGCGACCTGCCCGTCCTGGAAGCGGGTGAACTTGTCGTGATCCGCGATGCCGGTGCCTATGGCGCCGTGATGGCTTCGGGCTACAATAGTCGCCTGCTGATCGCCGAAGTGCTCGTTCGCGGGTCCGGCTTCAGCGTCGTACGTGCGCGCCAGGATATTGCCGCAATGCTGGCGCAAGAAACACTGGCAGACTGGCAAACTTAGAAAAGCGCCGTCCCGATTGGCGGCCACATCAGGGGCCGAATTGAGCGACTGGGACGGACACCATCGAAACGACGACGATACGCGGGCCCCCGCGTATCTCGGCATGCGCCGCATGGTCGCCCGCACGGCGATGCTCTGGGAACGGGCCTGGCCGGTGCTTTGGCCGGCCGTTGGGATCGCGGGTCTGTTTCTCTCCATCGCCCTTTTAGGCGGCCTGTCGGCATTGCCGGGCTGGCTCCACGGGTTGGTTCTTCTCGGCTTTGCCATTATTTTCGCCGCACGCGTGTGGTGCGGCATCCGCCGCATCAAACCACCGACGGGCGCCGAAGCAACACGGCGGCTGGAAACCGATTCCAACCTCCCTCACCGTCCGTTGACGGTCATCGGGGACAGGCCAGCCATCGGTGTGGTCGACCCCGAAACAGATCGACTGTGGCGTCTGCATCTGGCCCAGGCCGCCGCGGCGGCCCGCAGCATCCACCTGCGCTGGCCCCATCCCAACCTGGCGGGCCGCGATCCCTATGCCTTGCGGATCGGGCTCGGGTTGCTGCTGATCATCGGCATTTTCGCCGCCGGGAGTGACGCGACCACTCGGGTGGCGCGGGCATTCACGCCGGACTTGCAGGGCCTGGCAGACGGTCCGTCCGCCAGCCTGGAGCTCTGGATCACACCGCCCGACTACACGAACCTGCCACCGCGCCTGCTCGCGAGCGCCGACCCGAGGGCCACCTCTGTGCGACGCGACATCGGGGAGAGTGAAGTCTCAATTCCCGTCGGCAGCACCCTTCTGGCACAGGTCAGTCACACACGCCGCGCGCCGATCCTGCACATCGGAGATGCGAGCCAGGACCTGGTATCGGTCTCGGACAACGGCTGGCAAATCGAGGCCTCACTCGACGAAATCGGCCCCCAAACAATGCGCGTGAATGCATCGGGTCGGGCCATCGGCGAATGGCAGATCAATGTCCTACCGGACACCGCACCGGAGATCAGCTTCGTCGAATCTCCCGAGGGAACCGGCAGCAATACCCTGCAACTCAGCTACGACGGCATGGATGATCACGGGATCGTCGCGGTTACGGCGGAGATCACCTGGCCGGGCGTGGCAACGCGGCAATCGATCCAGCCCGTCGCCATCGAACTGCCCTTGCCCCGGCCCGACCCGCGCGCGGGTAGCGCCGTCAGCGTCCACGATTTGACGGAACATCCGTGGGCGGGCCTCGAGGTCGACGTACGGCTCACGGCAACCGACGGCCGCGGGCAGACCGGCCACACCGACAGGCTTGCGGTGTTGCTGCCGGAACGGAGCTTCAACCATCCCGTGGCGCGTGAAATCATCGAACAACGTCGCGTCCTGGCGCTCTCGCCGGATAACCGGCGCGAGGTGGCGCGTTCACTCCATAGCATCGGCAGCTTTCCCCAGCGTTTCGACAACGATGTCGTGGTCTTCCTGGCCCTGATGTCCGCCCGGTCACGACTTGTCCATGAACGGGCGACAAACGACGTGACACCTATACTGTCGCAGCTCTGGGACACCGCGCTGCGCCTGGAAGACGGCGCGCTTTCGCTGACTCAGCGCGAACTCGCCGACCTTCAGGAACAGCTCCAGCAGGCGATCGAAGATGGCGCCAGCGACGAGGAAATACAATCCCTCATGGAAGAGCTGCGGGCCGCGCTCGACAGATATCTCCAGGCACTGGCGCAGAATCTGTCCCAGGCGCTCGAAGGCATGGACCTGTCCCTGCTGCCCGAGGCCGGAGAAGACCTCGACATCATCGACCAGGAGGCGATCCAGGCGTTGCTGGAGCAGTTGGAGCAGATGGCACGCCTCGGTGACACGGAAAGCGTCGAACAGCTTCTCGAACGCATGCAGCAGATGCTTCAGGCACTGCGCGACGCCCCCAGCCAGCTTCAGCAACAATCCAATTCTCCCGCGCAGGAGATGCTTCGCGAACTCCAGGACGTGGTGCGGCGCCAGCAGGAACTGCAGGACGATGTCTTCCAGCGCAACCAGCGCGGCGAGCGGTTGTCCGAAGAAGAGGCCCAGCGCCTGCGCGAGGCCCAGAACGAAATCCGCCGCCAACTTGGCGAAGTCATGCGCCGGCTCGGCGAGATGGCAGAACAGATTCCGGAAAACCTGGGTAATGCCGAAGATGCCATGGGTGACGCCGAAGGCGCGCTTGAAGGTGGCGACCTGCCCGGCGCACTGGGAGACCAGGCGCGCGCGCTGGCCGAGTTGCAACAGGGTGCCCAGAGCATGGCGCTACAATTGCTTCGGCAACCAGGTCAGGGCCAGGGTCCAGGCCAGCAACAGGGGGGTGTGCAGCCCGGACAGGAGGGTTTCGACCCGCTGGGAAGGCAACTGACCGGCGAAAACCCAAACCAGTCAGGTGAAAATACAGACGGCTCAGGGCGAGGGATTGGCGACGGAGAGCAGGCTCGCCGCGCGCTCGAAATTCTCGATGAACTGCGGAACCGCGCCCTCGACCAGACACGGCCGGCCCTGGAGCGAAACTATCTCGAGCGGTTGTTGCGCCGGTTCTAGGGAATCAAGGGTCTGGCGATCCATCGCGGTACCCGGTCAGTGCATACGGCGACTTTGCTGCGACATTGCATCTTCCGCAGCATCACAAATCTGCTTCAAACTAAACGGCTTCGCGATCACCTCGTGGATCAGTTCCTCGAGATTGTGCGCCCGCTGCCGCTCCGCGGCATATCCGGTCATCATCAGAATTGCGGTTTTCGGATGCTCCTTGGCAACTTTCAGCGCCAGGGCAATACCGTCCATGCCCGGCATCACGATATCCGTAATCAGCAAATCAAAATTCTCGTCCACGTCCAGCGTATCGAGCGCGTCGAGACCATCGTTGGCCGTCGCGACGTCGTGCCCGCCATGGACCAGCGCGCGACGCACAAACTCGCGCACCGCACCGTCATCTTCAGCTATCAGAACTCGTGCCATATCGTCTCCACCCCCTAATCCTCGCGAGCATGTTCATGCCCACGATGTCCTCCCCAACCTTGCCTGTCTTCGCCACGGGCAAGGGAATGGATCGTCTTTCACCAGGGCAGACCCCGCGACGGCGGAGGGAGTGACGATCACGTGTTAAGGATTTTCGTCGGGATTGGTAAACAAAACGCTAACGTTTGCCGCGTTCGCCGGAATTTCTTCGGTTTGCGAGGTAAACGAAGCCCGTTCACCGGGACCGAGACGCGTCGTGTCGATCATGAACGACCACGTTTTAAGTGTGTTCTTGTCACCATCCGAAATCAGGACATAGAGCACGGGAATATCACGCGCCCCGTTGGAGACGTTGATGACCTCACCCTTCAGGGCGAGCATCCCATCTTCGGCCGACACGTTGAATTCGACTTCGAGCCCCTCACCCGGCGGCGGGAACGCATCGATGCCAATGCTTGCGTAAATCGCTTCGGCCTGCGGCACGGCGAGTGCAATCGGCCCGCGGCCAAACCACAACACCACCAGGATCGCCACCAGCAAGGCCGCCGAGACCATCCAGGCCGTGCGCGCGCCCCGGCCGGACCGCAGCTGGCGGAGCGCCGGCACGTTGCGCCGGGTATTGCCCGAATCTTCTTCGGGATCATAGGGCGTCACTTCAATGGGAATCGGCGGATCCTCATCCGCTTCCGGCATCGATTCGTACCAGACATGGGCGCACTTGCCGCACTTCACGCGTCGTCCGTCGGGCGCTAGGTGCGCCGCGTCGATCGCAAACCGCGTGTGGCAGTCGGGGCAACTCAGGATCATCGTTTGGTTATCGCCGTCGCAGGTAAATCAAGTCTGAAGACCAAGTATAAACCATTCACAGGGCCGGATCGCGAATCGGAATTTACTCGGCATGCATAAACAGAGAAGCACACAAGGCGCCGACGCCCCAATGGCTTTACCCCCGGGTGGCATCATGCCAACGTGATCGACGAGCAGGGCCGAGTCGAAATCTGCGTATTTCCCGGCCTCCCCCGTCCCAACCGGAGGCGCCATTTCGTGTTGCGCTTCGAAAATGTCGGAATGCGCTACGGCATCGGGCCGGAGATTCTGCGCGACATCAGCTTCTCGCTCGCGCCGGGATCATTTCACTTCCTGACCGGGTCCAGCGGCGCCGGCAAAACGACGTTGCTGAAGCTGATGTATCTCGCCTTGCGGCCCACGCGAGGACTTGTCCACCTGTTCGACAAGGACATTTCCGTGACCCCGCGGGGTGACTTGCCGGCGCTGCGCCGTCGCGTCGGCGTGGTTTTCCAGGATTTCCGGTTGATCGATCATCTGACCGCCGTTGAGAATGTCGCGTTGCCTCTGCGCGTCAACGGCGGCCGGCACACCGAAATCGACAACCATGTGCGTGAACTGCTGAGCTGGGTCGGGCTGGGTGATCGTCTCGATGCGCGCCCGTCGACATTGTCCGGCGGCCAGCAACAACGCGTCGCCATCGCGCGCGCCGTGATCAACCGCCCACGCCTCCTGCTGGCCGATGAACCGACCGGCAACGTCGACGATCATATCGCGGTGCGCCTCATGCATCTGTTCGAAGAACTCAACAAGGCCGGCACGACGATCGTCATCGCAACCCATAACCAGGCGTTGCTCGAGGAATTTGCTCACCCGGTGCTGCAGCTCGAAGACGGCGAACTCGTGGTCCGCCGCAACCTTCCCTCGTCTGCCGCCGCGGCCACTTCACCCGGTACGGACCCGACGTGATGCTGGGGCGCCGGACCGATCTGCCGTTTGAACGTGACCAATCCACCCGGTTTCTCCCCTGGATTGTGGCGTTGATGGTCTTCCTCGGCGCATTGATGTTCGCCGGCGCGTTGGTGGTCTCCGACACCATCGACAGTTGGGACAGCACATTGACCGGACGGATGACGGTCCAGATTCCGCAGAGTTCAGCCACTGACGCAGCCACCGTAACCCTGGTCACAATGCTTGGTGCCACACCCGGCGTCACCGGCGTCCGGCCGGTCCCGACCAGCGAAGCACGCGCTCTCCTCATTCCCTGGCTCGGCGAGGAGGTCATCGATTCAGGGCTTCCCATACCCGCGCTGATCGAGGTCGAACTGGCCGCCGGTGCCCGCCTTGATTCCAGTCTGCTTGCGGCCCGGCTGTCCCAATCGGTTCCCGGTACGACCGTAGATGACCATCGGGTGTGGCTGTCCGCGCTCATAAATCTGGGCCGAACCGTCGAAATACTCGCCTTCGTCATCCTCGGGTTGATCGCCTCGGCCGCCATCGTCGCGGTGATCTTCACGACGCGCAGCGGATTGGCGGTCCACGCCGCCATCATCGAGCTGTTGCACCAAATGGGTGCCCATGACACCTACATCGCGGGTCAGTTCCAAATTCAGGCGATGAAACTCTCGCTTCGTGGCGGAATCGCCGGCGCGACGGCGGCGGCAGTTGTTCTCTTGATCTTCGCCTGGGTCGGACGGGGTATCGACGCCGCCTTCCTTCCGCCTGTCACCCTGACTATCGCCGAATGGATCGCCCTCCTGATCGTCCCCGCGGGTGCGGTAGCCATCGCAATGCTCACGGCACGACTAACCGTCCTGCGTGCGCTCGCGCGTATGCCGTAATGGCCCGCAAGCCGAAACGTCGTTGGCGCCGGATTTTCATTCCGGTGGGGTTGCTGGCCGTCGCCTGGGTCGTCGGTCTTTTTATATTCGTAGACCGCATCCCGGAAGTGGCCGGGGACCAGGATGGCGACCTCCACACCGATGCCATCGTCGTTCTGACCGGAGGGCGTGGCCGGGTTGAGCTGGGCACCGCCTTGCTGGCGCGGTCGGCGGCACAGAAAATGCTGATCTCCGGTGTCGCGCCGAATGTCGCGCCGCGCGACGTGATCCCGGCCACACGGCTCGAATCCGCCATCCTGGAATGCTGCGTCACCCTGGGCCGTGCGGCCCGTAACACGCGGGAGAACGCGGTCGAGACCGCCGGCTGGGTCGCCGCCAACGGTATCGCCAGCCTGCGTCTCGTAACCGCCGATTTTCACATGCCGCGAAGCCTGCTCGAATTTCATTCACGTTTGCCCGACACAATGATCGTGCCCGATCCGGTCAAATCGGAAAATGTGCGTCTGTCACGCTGGTGGCTCTGGCCCGGCACGGCGTTTCTGCTGGCCGGGGAGTACAATAAGTATCTGGCCGCCCGCGTGCGGGTGTTGGCGGCCCGCGTCGCGGACCGGAACTGACCCGGCATGCGACCGGTTTTGTTCACCATCCTGTTCTACGGATGGACCATCCTGGCCGGCCTTGTCGTGCTGCCGCTTCTGCTCGGGCCGCCGCGACCGCTGATGGCCTACAGCCGATTCTGGATTCGTGGTGCGCTCTGGCTGCTGCGAACAACCGTGGGGCTGTCGCATCGGGTCGTCGGCCGCGAAAATATCCCCACCGGCCCCGCGCTGTTTGCCGTCAAACATCAGTCGGCCTGGGACACCCTGGCAATCAATCTGATCGTCCGGGACGCCGCCATTGTGCTGAAACGCGAGCTCACCTGGATCCCGCTGTTCGGCTGGTGTCTGGTCCGCACACGCCAGATCGCCATCGACCGGACCGGCGGCATGCCGGCCCTGCGCGCCATGGTCAAGATGGCGCGTGCAGCACTATCCGACGGGCGCCCGATCGTTATCTATCCCGAAGGAACCCGGGTCGCACCGGGCGTGCGGCAGCCCTATCACGCCGGCATATCTGCTCTCCATGGCGCCCTCGATGTGCCAGTCGTCCCTGTGGCACTAAACTCCGGGGTTTTCTGGCCGCGCCGATCACTCAAGCTGCGGCCCGGGGTCATCACCATCGAGTTTCTGGCCCCCCTGCCCGCTAATCTTTCACGGCGCGATTTCACCGAAACGCTTGAAACAGCGATAGAAGAAGCCACAGAACGGTTGTACCGGGAAACCGTCGCTACAACCGCCAAATCGAGCACTTGATGGGCTGTGGATAAAGTTGTGGAAGATTGACGGTTCACCGGACTGCAAGCGAACGGGTAAGTGGTTCCGAGTAAAAACCGGGCTTTGCGAGAACCGGCAGGCTTTATTGCACAGATATTCTTTCTTTATTTCAGTTATCTTTCACACCTGCCGCAATAGCACGCTCACTTTCCCTTTCAGCCAGACACGAAACCTTGGCGAAAACCGCGCTTTCCGCTTCGCAGAAGGCTGGGAATGTTGATTCATGTCTCGCCGGACACCGTCGACGGCATTCAATCGGCCAACATTAACGTTCTGTGGATAAACCATCGCCGGGCACACCGCTCGCAGCGGAACCGATTGCAATAGTTCGGATATTATCAGGTGCGAGTTATACCGGCCCGGCAGGTGCGTGGCGGCTCGCCAGCTTATGCAGACGGCGCAGGGGCTGATCGGCAATTCCAAGTTCGTCGAGATGGCTCACCGTGTTGCTTAAATACTCGGTGTTGGGCCCGCTTCGACCATGTCCCTGCAATATCAGGCGCAACGCCTCGTCCTCGGATAATCGGCCAGCATATTGAACATGATTATGTGCTGCTGTGTAGGTGTGGGCCCTGACCGTTTTGCCGCCGATACGAGCCGTCACCCAGCGCGGCATGTAGACCCGTGTGACCATTTCCCGGCGGATCAAATACTCGACGGCGGCCTTGGCGTGCGCCGCAGCGACCCGGTAGGCCACGCCGTTGCAACTGCCACCATTGTCGAGCCCCAGCACCAGGCCGGGCCGCTCCTTAGTGCCGCGATAGACGTGGGAATAGACGCAGAAGGAACGATGAAAACCGTGGACTTGTGCGCGCGCCCGATCGACAAACGGGAAATCGGGCCGCCACATCAGTGAGCCATAGCCGAAAATCCACATATCCTCACCCGGCGGATGGGTCTCCATGACCGCCCGCAACGTCCAGTCCAGTTCGTCCTCGGTCAGCTCATACTGATCGGTCAGATGCGTGAGATCGGGCTGTTCCTTCAACATCGACATGGCGGCAGGATCGGTTCCGTTACGGGATAAGGGGCGATATAACGCGGCACGTCTCGACGCCGCCGCGAACCCCGACTAGGTTGATCGGCAAGCTTCTTAGGCAACTGGCTGCATATGATCCAGCGAAAGTATTTAGTTCCCGTCGGCGTGGTGACCTTGCTCGTGACCATCTGGACACTCGGATGGTTCTGGTTCGCCCGGGAAATCCAGGTCGGAATGCAGGATTTCGCCGACCAACATGTCGGCAATCCGGTCAGTCTCTCCTGGGACCAGGTGAAAGTATCGGGCTATCCCAACCGACTGAACACGCATATCGCGCAGCCTCGCGGCATCTGGTCGGGACCGGACGGGGATATTTCGTGGGCGGGCGCGGACGCAATCCTGGGTTTCTTCAAGGATGGCGGACGAACGGTATCTTTCCGGGCCCCGGGCGCCCACGACTTCACACTGCGCAGCAACGGGACGGAACGTTCGATGATCGCGGCCAGCGAAGGCTTCCGCGGTCGCTTGGATTTCAACGGCAACGGGCAAGCAACCGGATTGCGCGGGCTGGCCACCGGGCTCGACATCATGATCGACGAGAAGCCGGCTACAACGCTCGACCGCGCAGCGTTTGACTGGTCCCAGACCAACCTCGATGTCGACACCGCGACCACCACGGACGGGATTCATCCCGATTCCGCCGGGCAGTCGCTGACATTTTCACTGTCGGGGGTGTCCCTGCTCACGGCCGGGCTCGACCCAAACGTCGTCGGCACTCTCGGGCGCAAGCTCGACCGGGTGGCCGGTCAGTTGTCGGTCCGCGGCGCACTCAACCCCACCGACCTGTCGCCCGACGGCCTGACACGCTGGAAAGATGCGGGCGGAACCCTTGAGATCACGGACTTCTCGCTTGTCTGGGGGCCGCTGCAAATCGCCGGTGATGGCACTCTCGCGGTCGATGGTGCGCTGCAACCGGTCGGCGCCTTCACGGCACAAATCGCGGGCCTCGACCGGCTCGTCAATCTTCTGGAGAAAACCGGTCGGATGCGCGCCCAACAGGCCGCGATCGCACGGATTGCGCTTGCGGTACTGACCCGCGCGCCGGCAAACGGCGGGTCGCCACAGGCCCGGGTGCCGGTCTCGATCCAGAACCGGCAGCTGTCGATCGGCCCGATCCCGCTGCTGCGGCTGCCGGTCATCAACTGGAACTAGGAAATGTAACCGGGGACCGGAACCGCGGTGCGGCTCCGGATTACGCGTCGTCGTCGGACGACTTGCCGTTCTCGGTGTACTGGAACCGTCCGGCCTGGCGCGCCTCGATAACGCCCCGGCGAATATCGCGGGTCCGCGTGAACATCTCGAACAGGGCATCACCATCGTCCTTGCGGATCGCACGCTGCAGCGCCGTCAAATCCTCGGTGAAGCGGCCGAGCATCTCAAGCACCGCGTCCTTGTTCAGCAGGAACACGTCACGCCACATCACGGGGTCCGACGCGGCGATCCGTGTGAAATCACGGAACCCGCCGGCCGAATATTTGATCACCTCGCGGGTGGTGACCACCTCATCATCCTGCGGCTGAGCCTCGAGTTCGGTCTCGAGATCCGCGGCAGTCGCGACAATCGTGTAGGCAATCAGATGGGGCAAATGGCTGGTGATCGCCAGCACCCTGTCGTGATGCTCGGCATCCATGATTTCCACGTCGGCGCCCATGCCCCGCCAGAGCCGCTCGAGCGTGGAGACGGCCTCGGAATCAGCACCCGGTGGTGGGGTCAGGATCGAAAAGCGGTTCTGGAACAATTCGGCAAAACCCGATTCCGGCCCGGAATGCTCGGTACCCGCGACCGGATGACCGGGCACGAGATGCACCCCGGCGGGAATATGTGGCGACATCGCCGTGATGACCGAACCCTTGACCGAGCCGACATCGGTCACGATCGAGCCCGGTTTCAGGTGCGCCCGCATGGCCGCCGCGACATCGCCACACACGCCGACCGGCGTGGCGACCACGACCATATCCGCGTCCGTCACGGCGCCGGCGAGGTCGTCATGCATGCTGTCGACGATATCGAGTGCGGCGGCACGCGCGCGCACATCGGCGTCCGCATCGTGGCATGCCACATGGCCCGCCAAGCCATTCGCGCGGATCGCTTGCGCGACGGATGATCCAATCAGGCCAATCCCGATGATCGCGACGCGGTCAAATATCTGCGTGTCGGTCATGTGCCCTCAACAAATGCGCGCAGTGCGCCAACGACATCTTCCATTTCCGCACGCGTGCCGATCGACATGCGCACCCAATCGGGCAGGCCGTAGCCGGCCACCCGGCGGGTCACGATCCCGCGCTCAAACAGAAACTGATACGCCGCCTCGGCATGCCGGTCGCTCTCGGGATCGAAGCGGATGATCACGAAATTTCCGACCGACGGGTTTACCGTCAGCCCCATCGCCTCGACCTCGGACACAAACCAGGGCAGCAGCTCGGCGTTCAAATCGCGCGAGCGCGCCGTATGCTCGGTATCGTCAAGCGCGGCGATGCCTGCTGCGATCGCCGGCGTGGACACGTTGAAGGGCGGGCGCACCCGGTCGAGAATCTCGATGATCTCGGGCGGCCCGTAGGCCCAACCGATGCGAAGGCTCGCGAGCGCATAAATCTTGGAGAAGGTCCGCGTCATGATCACGTTCGACGCCTCGCGCACCAGCGCGATCCCCGGGTCGTAGTCCGGCGCAACGACATATTCCGCATAGGCCGCATCGAGGACGAGCAGCACGTCTTCCGGCAATCCAGCATGCAAACGGCGCAACGCGTCGTTGCCGAGATAGCTGCCGGTCGGATTGTTCGGGTTGGCGATAAACACGATCTTCGTGCGCGCATTCACGCGATCGAGGATGGCGTCCACGTCGGCCGTCAGGTCGGTCTCGGGTGCTGCCACAGGGGTGGCGCCGACGCCGCGCGTGGCGATCGGATACATGGTGAAGCCATGCTCGCTGTATACGGTCTCATCGTCCGGCCCGGCATAGGCCAGCGCGATCAGATCAATGAGCTGATCGGAGCCGCAGCCACAGATGATGCGCTCGACCTCGAGCCCATGATGCTCGGCAAGCGCCAGGCGCAAGCTGCGCGCATCGATCTCCGGATAGCGGTGCATCTCCTCGCTGGTCGCCGAATAGGCTTCCATTGCGCGCCAGGACGGACCGAACGCGCTTTCATTCGAACTGATGACGATGCGGTCCGCACCGCCCGACCCGACCTCGCTGCCGGCATAGGGCGTGATCTGGAGCACACCGGGTTTGGCTTTTGGCGGTGCCACCTATTTCACTCCTGCAGTGTCCGTGGAGACGAACGGCCGGGCGAACGCCCCCAGCAAACGGACATTCGAGGCCTCAAGCGTCACGGCGACAGCCTGGGTACGGTCGTCATCGGCGTCGATGAAGCCGTCCAATTCGACAATATGTATACGCTCCCCCGCCGCGTGGGGATCGTCCGTCACGGCCTGGGCGGTAATTTCGAGGCCGTTGGTGCCGCAGACCTCGCCAACCCGCGCGCGGCTCACCGGCTTGGGGCAGGTAAACATCAGCAGGCTGTGGTCGTCACCCGATTCTTCCGGTATCCCGCGGGCCAACACCGAGGCGCCTACAGACGCACCGGCGCCGGCAGCCGTGTCATCGAACCAGGGCAGGCGCGCAACCACATATACATCCGTCGCATCACGAACATCGGCCCACCAGCCCGGTGTATCGGCGGCTTCGGGCAGCGGCACGAGGCCGACCGATACTTCACCGCGATGCACCGCGGAGACCACGTGTGATGCCGATTCAAAGCGAACCGTCGGCGTGTCGAACCCGAAATGTCCATTGGCCAGGCGCAGCGCGGAGCCATGCCCTTCGATCGGGCAGTAGCCGACCGTCAGCTGACCCTGAATACGGATCGACGCGGCGATGATCTCGCGCCACAACCGGACGATGGATGCATGGGAAAGGTCGCCCTGGTGGCGTGCCAGAAGACGATGCAGCAACTGGGCTTCGCGCGCCGGACGAAAGGTGACCTGACCATCAACTGTCTTGCGGCGGCCAATTTCAGACACGACTTCGCCACGCCGCATCAACAGATCATGCAGTTGCTCATCGATCGAATCGATCTCGCGGCGCAGCGCCGCCAGGTCGTCTGGCGCGGGGCTCATAGTCTTACTCATCCGGGAAAATTGCGGCCAAATATGTATCGCTCCCCCGGGAATTTGGCAAAGAAAACGTTGACACCCCTCCACGGCCCCACATAGCTATGCGCCCGATGCGGTGGCGTTTTCCCCCGCAACACCGGCTTCAAACCATGCCCAGACGATGACAAAGCAAGATCCAGACGGCGCGCAAAACGCCGGCGATGCTATCGCAGTCGAACCGGCGGTCACCGACCTTCCGGGTCATCGGCTTGTGCTGGGCGACGCCGACCCGTTGCAGCTCGCGTCGGGCCAGATGCTGGGACCGTTCACGGTGGCCTATCAGACCTACGGCACCCTTAACGAAGATAAGTCGAACGCGATACTCGTCTGCCACGCGCTGACCGGCGACCAGTATGTCGCGGAAACACACCCCATTACGGGCAAGGACGGCTGGTGGGGGAGCATTGTCGGGTCCGGCCGCACGATCGACACCGACACGCATTTCATCATCTGCATCAATGTGCTCGGCGGCTGCATGGGAACGGCCGGCCCCAAGGATATCGATCCGCGAACCGGCGATCCGTTCGGGCTGAATTTTCCGGTCGTCACAATCGCCGACATGGTCGCGGTCCAGAAACGCGTCATCGAGCATCTGGGGATCACCAAGCTGTTTGCCGTCATCGGCGGCTCCATGGGCGCGATGCAGGTGCTGGAATGGGCGTCGCGCTATCCCGAGATGGTGTTCTGCGCGATTCCGATCGCCGGCGCTGCGCGCCATTCGGCCCAAAACATCGCGTTCCACGAAGTCGGCCGACAGGCGATCATGGCCGACCCGAACTGGTGCGGCGGTGCGTATTACGGGGAGGATGTCGACCCCGAACGTGGCCTCGCGGTTGCGCGCATGGCCGCGCACATTACCTATCTTTCGGATTCCGCATTGCATCGGAAGTTCGGCCGCAACCTGCAGGACCGGCAGGAGATTACCTTTGGCTTCGACGCGGATTTTCAGATCGAGAGTTATCTGCGCCACCAGGGCCGTTCCTTCGTCGAGCGGTTCGATGCGAACTCTTACCTCTACATCACCCGTGCCATGGACTATTTCGATCTGGCTGCGGAACATGAGGGCCAATTGCCGGCCGCTTTCGAGGGTTCACCCGTCCGGTTCTGTCTCGTCAGTTTCACATCCGACTGGCTGTTCCCGACGGCCGAATCACGACAGATCGTCCATGCGCTGAACGCCGTGGCCGCGTCGGTCAGCTTCGTCGAAATCGAAACGGATTCCGGGCATGACGCGTTCTTGCTCGAGGAACCCGAATTCTTTCGAATCCTGTCTGGCTTCCTGCGCGGGGCCGCCGACCAGTATGCGCGAACGACGATCGAGACAAACGAATGAACAGGCAGGAAACAACAGCGACGGCCCGCATTCGCGTCGATCAGAAACTGATCGCCGATATGGTGACACCCGGCAGCCGCCTGCTTGATGTCGGTTGTGGTGATGGCGTGCTGCTGGATCTGCTTGTCCGGGAGCGTGAGGTTGACGGGCGCGGCATCGAGCTCAGCCAGGAAGGTGTGAACACCTGCGTCGCACGCGGCCTGGCGGTGGTGCAGGGCGATGCCGAAACCGATTTGCACAATTATCCCGACGACGCGTTCGACTTCGCCCTTCTGTCACAGACATTACCGGCGATTTTTGACGTGAAGGGCGTGCTGAGTGAACTGCTGCGCATCGGGCGTTGCGCCGTCGTCAGCTTTCCCAATTTCGGCTACTGGCGGGTGCGCACAGACCTGCTGTTTCGGGGCCGTAGCCCCATATCGGAAAACCTGCCCAACGCCTGGTACGAATCGCCGAACATCCGGTTCTTCACGTTGACCGATTTCATGGACCTTCTGGACGAGCTGGACCTCACCGCCCAACAGATCATCACGATCGATCGGCGGGGTCAGGCAAGGTCACAACGAGAGATCGGTCACTGGACAAACCTTTTGACCGAGCAGGCGATTTTCCTGATCGGCCGGAGTTAGCCGGCTCCCCAGCTGACGTCGCAGGCGACATCGCAGACCCGCCTGCCGGCAACGCCACATAGAACCGACGCCGGACCTTCTCGCCGACGAGCGAACCGCCATAAATCTGCTTCGTCGCCTCGACAATCGTGACTCCGCCCACCGGATTGAGCCAGCGCAGGCCCATACGCTCCCAGGCGGGCGCCGCCGAGAGCCAGAAACGGCGCCGGGACGGCGGGAAAAACAGCGCGCGCGCGTCACGAACCGGCGTGAACATTGATTGACGCAAGGCTTTGTTGAGTTGCTCGGTCGAGAACGGATGCCCATGACCGAAGGGCGTGTGATCCGTTCGCGCCCAGATCGATCGGCGGTTCGGAACGGCCACCATCAAGCGGCCGCCGTCGGCGAGGACGCGCCACATCTCGCGCAGCATCAGATGGGCGTTCTCGCTGTACTCCAGTCCGTGCACCAGAAGAATTCGATCAACGGAAAGGTCAGGTAGTGGAATCTCGTCTTCATGAGCGACCATGGCAAGATTGCGTTCTTCGGTAATCCGCTCCGGCCAGGCCAGAACACCCATGCGCGTCGGCATCACCGCCGCCACACGCTCCGCCTCGTCCACGAATGTTGTCAGGTAGGGGGTCGCGTATCCAACGCCCAGGACCCGCATGCCACGCACGTCGGGCCAGAGCGCGCGCACCTGCCGACGGATCATGCGTCGGGCGATGGAACCCAGGCTGGACGCGTAGAAATCACGCAGATCGACGACATCGAGAATCATGGCCGCGACGTTAACACAGGACGTGGACACCTAACGCCGGAACGAACTGGCAGCCCTGTTTCGAACGCAATTCTGTTCGAATACGTCCGCGTGTATCGTACCATCTGACGAACAAACCCACTGTTACGCCACCGGCATTAGATTGCCGTTCCAGCGAGGATGACATGAAGCTTATCTACTCCGCCGCCTCTCCCTATGCGCGCAAGGCCCGGGTCACGGCCATCGAATCGGGCGTCGGCAGCGAACTTGAATTCGAGGACATCCTCCCGTGGGAAGATCCGGCTGGATATCGGGATGTGAACCCGGTCGGCAAGGTGCCCGCTCTGGTACGAGACGACGGCCTGCCGCTCTATCAATCGAACATGGTCTGCGAATATCTCGATTCACAGGGCACGACCAAACTATATCCCGACCCCGGCCCCGCCCGCTGGACCGCACTGCGCCAGATTGCGGCGGCGGACGGCATCCTCGACGCGTCAGTCGTCGTGCGGATGGAAGGCATGTTCCACGAAGACGACACGGCATCGACCAAGCTCATCGACCGGCAGGAACTCTCGGTCAATGCGGCACTGGACCAGCTCGAGGCGGAAGCCGGCGAGCTGAACGGACCGGTCACCATCGGACAGGTCGCGGTGGCCTGCGCGCTTGGCTATCGGGATTTCAGGTTCGCTGGCATTGACTGGCGCGCCAGCCGACCGAACCTTGCGGCATGGTTTGCGGTCTTCGCCGAACGTCCGTCCATGATCGAGACCGACCCGGAAGCCTGACCACCACCGAATGTCCGTGAATCACGTCTAGTAGAAGAACGACGTCATCAGGGCATAGGTCCCGAAGCCGGCCAGCACGAGCGCGACGATACGGTCCATCCAGAGTTGATAAGACCCGTCGACGAACGGGCGGAAGGCGTTTGCCGTCGTCGAGAGCGCGATCCACCAGAGCGCCGATCCCGCGAACACGCCGGCGACCAGGATCGAGGCATTACCGATGGAGCGGCCCGCTTCGGTAAATCCGAGTGTCGCCAGCAAGCCGGCGAACGCGATAAAGGTAATGGGGTTGGTGATCGCCAGCATAAAGGTGGACAGGAAGTCCTTCACGAGGCTGTGGGTCACAATCCGCTTTTGAATTTTCTCGTCTGACCCGTCGGTAACCGGATGCGCCTGAACCATTGCGACCACGGTCCGCAACGCCAGCAGGAGCAGAATTATGCCGCCGACCAGGCGCAATGCGCCCTGATGCCCGGTGATCCAGTCTTCAACCGCGGAAATACCGAATGCGGCGACTGCGCCATAGAGCGCGTCACCAAAGGCCGCGCCCAACCCGGAAATCAGCCCGTGCATGCGGCCCTGAGACAATGTGCGCTGGACGCACAACACGCCGACCGGTCCGACCGGCAATGCGAGGAAAAAGCCGAACACAATGCCCTGGATTAAAATGAAATCAGTTACGGCCAAAATACTGAGTTCCTGTTCCCCGATAGGCGTCGCCGGGCGGCGTGCCATCCCCTGCCCGTTCTTAGCAGATTAAGGGCGCTGTAAAAAACCAGGCGGCGTCAGCCGACCGATCTCGCGGTGAATTGTTGCTCCGGCGACACGATCGCATCCCGGGCCGCAACCAGTTCAAGCTCGTCCGCAGCCTGCCGATGGGTCTCCGAAAGAACGGCAAAGACGGTGGCCACGCTGTCCTCCAGCGCCCGTGCGGGTGAGCGATGCTCTGCCATGGCCGCCGCGAAGAGAGCGCTGAGCAGATCACCCGCACCATGTGGTTCAGATGGAAAGACAATGCGCGGCGTGTCCACACACCAAGCCTCCGAGTCGCTAATTGCGATAACCGCTACGCGCGTGAGGTCGAGATCGCGATGGTCCGCACTCGTGACCATGACAGTGGCTCCGGGTCGCATATGCGCCAGAAGCGTCCGACCGGCGGCCACGATGTCCCCGACCGACGCGGCCTTCAACGCGCCGGCATCGAGACCACAAAGCACCGCAAGCTCAAACAGGTTGGGTGTTGTGATATCGGCGACGGGTAGCGCCGTATCGCGAAAATGCTGCGGCAGTGCCGCGTCCACATACAATCCGGACCCGTCATCCCCCATTACCGGGTCGCAGCAATAGATCAGGTTCGGGTTCGTTGCCCGGATCCGGCCCACGGTTTCCGTGACCAACGCGGCAAGCTCAGTGTTGCCGAGATAGCCGCTAATCATGAGGTCACATTTCGAAAAGACCCCGCGACGATCAAGACCGTGGAGCAGATCTGAAACGGTCGCCGGTGGCATGGTCTGGCCGCCGAAATCCGGATAGCCGGCATGGTTCGAGAGGATCGCCGTGGGAACGGACCAAACTTCGTGCCCAAGACACTGAAGCGGAAATGAGGTGGCCGAATTGCCGACATGGCCAAACACCACCTGAGACTGGACAGAGAGAATATGCATCGCTGAGTATCGGTTTTGCGCTTGTCGCTGCTCCGGCACAAGAATTCGTTTGACCGACGCGAAACGCCATTGATACCTGTCGAATATTGATCTGCCTAGATGCGGAGCCCGACTTAAGACGCCTGAGAAAGAGCCCGGTGCGAAAGCGCCGGGCTCTTTTCATGCCCGGACCGTTCTACTCGACCTGATGCGCAGCTTGCGGAAATGAAGAAGGCGCCAGGTGCATGGACGCGGAGCCCGTAACGCCTGACGCCTTCCTCGATCCTCAGATCCCGGAGTCGCCCCCTGGACTTCAGATCCTTCGGATCACCACCCGCAAGACTTGCGCCTCGCCGGCTTCGATCCAATACCCACATCGACATTCAGCCTCTCGTCGCTCCGCGCGTGGGACGCACCCCTGGCCGATACGTCGTCCAGCGCGCTTCGCTTGTCCGGCATCGTCCGCTTTGACACGTCCCATACCGCCCCCGAAGGGGTCGAAGCCTAAGTCAGCCGCCTTTCCACAAACCCACCCGGTTGGTCCCCATGACCCCGAAGAGCCCCGGTTTCCGCCCGGCCGTCGTTCCGAATTCCTGGCCGGCGAGAGCCTGGACTACGAAACGCCGCCTTCTTTCCTTCACCCGGAGCCCGCCGAAGCGAACATCTGAGCGGAGCGCGCGCCCCGAAGGGTTCGCGCTACCGGAAAGACCGCTGGTTTGCGCAACGGTGCCTTCCTTACCGGCCGGCCTCTGATCGTGTCCCTCCGAAGAAGCCCACGTCCGTCTGGCCGCCCGGCCGTGCCCGGGACCCTGCGCATGGTTTCCCACGTTTCGGGCCGCGCACATGAATGGATATCCACCGAGGCGATCGATCCCGAAGGATCCTATCCATCCGCCGACTTTCCCCCCGACCTGGCATCACCTTGCGGCAACCCGTTGGTCCGGCGTTCGGTTTCCATCGATCCGGCCCGCCCCCTGGTGACCGTTCCGAACCTGCCCGAGCCAACCGCAGAACGGATGATCGGACGCGACAGAAACCCGTCGACACGCCAATGCGTGCACGAACATGTTCGACCGCCATCATCAAGGCAGCAACGTCCAATCGGTACGGGCATCCAGTTTCCTGTGCAAAACTCGCCCGGTAGATCACAACTCCTCCACAGGTTTTCCACACGCCACCGCCGATCCGCACGCTGTGCCCGGTCATCCAAGCTGTTGCGCGGGGCAGTGTCATTGACGAAACGGGGGGTTGGGGTCTAAATCTGCTTCTTAGAAATTCGTACGCTCGCAACCGTCACGGACCACTGTTTGACGGCGCGCGCCACACGGAAAAACCACCGGAACCATTTCCTGCGTTCCGGCTTTGCAGCAAAGTCAGGGGGCCACATGGCGACCGACAACAGACCGCTATCGCCGCACCTTCAGGTCTATCGCCCGCAGTTCACATCGGTGCTGTCGATTCTTCACCGCATCACGGGTATCGCCCTGGCTGTCGGCACACTGCTCCTGGTCTGGTGGCTGATCGCCGCCGCCGCGGGCCCGACCGAATTCGCCACGGTGCAAAACTTCATCGGCTCGGTCGTCGGACGGATCCTGCTGCTGGGCTGGAGCTTCGCGCTCTACTATCACCTCTGCAACGGCATCCGGCATCTGGTCTGGAACACCGGCAAGGGATTTGAGCTGAGCACCGCCTTTGCCTCGGGTTGGCTGGTCGTGGTTGCCGCGACCGTGCTGACCGTCATCAGCTGGGTCGCCGGTTACGCCAGCCTCGGAGGGCTATAGACATGACCATGCGCTCCCCCCTGAGCCGCGCACGCGGCCTTGGATCCGCCAAAAACGGCACCGACCATTGGTGGATGCAGCGGCTGACGGCACTGGCCCTGATCCCGCTGGTGATCTGGTTTGTCGTCTCGATGATTATCGTCACCGGCGCCGACCACGCGGCGGCCGTTGAATTCATCAGCAGCCCGATCAATTCGGTCCTGCTGATGCTCCTGATCGTCGCCACCTTCGTTCACGGCCAGCTCGGCCTGACGGTGGTGATCGAGGACTATATCCACACACGCTGGCTTGAAGTGAGCCTGATCATCGCGGTCAAAGGCGCAGCCATCTTCCTTGGTGTCGCCTCGGTCTACGCCGTGATCGCAATCGCATTGAATTAAGGGGTTAACGATGGCGACCAATGGCGACTATGAGATCATCGACCATGACTACGACGTTATTGTCGTGGGCGCGGGCGGTGCGGGACTGCGTGCCACATTCGGCATGGCGAACCAGGGCCTGAAAACGGCCTGCATCTCAAAGGTGTTTCCCACACGCTCCCATACGGTGGCGGCGCAGGGCGGCATTTCGGCAGCACTCGGCAATATGGGCGAGGATGACTGGCGCTGGCATATGTACGACACCGTCAAGGGGTCGGACTGGTTGGGCGACCAGGACGCCATCGAATATATGGTGCGCGAAGCGATCCCGGCGATCATCGAGCTTGAGCATCAGGGCGTGCCCTTCAGCCGCACCGAAGAAGGCAAGATTTATCAGCGCCCCTTCGGCGGCATGACCACCAATTTCGGTGAAGGCACCGCGCAGCGCACCTGCGCCGCCGCCGACCGGACGGGCCATGCGATCCTGCACACGCTGTATCAGCAATCGCTGCGCTACAACGCCGAGTTCTTCATCGAGTATTTTGCCCTCGACCTGATCATGGAAGACGGCAAGTGCCGCGGCATCATGGCCTGGAACC
>JABJEK010000136.1 GCA_018702955.1 Rhodospirillaceae bacterium
CCGGCTTGCCGCCGAACTCCTGCGCCGCGAAGGCGTCGGGCCGATCGGGGAGGCAGCCGAATGAGCGAGCCCACCTCTCGTCCCCGCCTCGGTCGCGGCCTGTCGGCGCTACTCGGCGACGACGGTGAAGACTATCAGGAGCTGGACAAGGCCAAACCGGCGCGTGAACTTCCCATCGAACAGCTTCACCCCGGGCGGTTCCAGCCGCGCACAAATTTCGACGAGGACGAACTCGCGTCACTCGTCGAATCTATCCGTGAGAAAGGCATCCTGCAGCCGATCCTCGTGCGGCGCGATCCGGTGCAGGCGGATCTATACGAAATCATCGCTGGCGAGCGGCGCTGGCGGGCCGCACAGCGTGCGAAGCTGCACGAAGTGCCGGTCATCATCCGCGAGCTCGACGACAGGGCGGCACTCGAGATTGCCCTGATCGAGAATATCCAGCGCGCGGACCTGTCTCCGATCGAAGAGGCCGAGGGCTATCAGCGCCTGATGGACCACTTCTCCCACACCCAGGATGCGCTGGCCAAGGCCATGGGAAAAAGCCGCAGCCACATCGCCAACCAGTTGCGTTTATTGACACTTCCGGACGAAGTCCGGCAGATGATCGATCGCGGCGAGCTGACGGCCGGGCATGCGCGCGCACTCGTCGGGCGTGAAGATGCGGTCGAGCTGGCGCGTCAGATCACGCGGGACGGCATGACCGTTCGCGATATCGAGGGCCGGGTGAGCAAGGCCGCCGGGCGCAAGAAACCGAGGAAGGCGAAAACTCCGAAAAGTACCGACACGCTGGCGCTGGAGCGGGACCTGTCCGATGTCCTCGGCCTGAAGGTGTCGATCAATCCGCGTGGCGACGAAAGTTCGGGCAAGGGTGTCCTCGAGATCGAGTTTAGTACGTTCGATCAGCTCGACGATGTCTTGCAGCGGCTGAACCGGAATGGTCGGCCTGCGGCCGGTGATTCATCGGAGAGCCGCGGTGTCGGGATCCCCGAGAAACCGAATAATTAATATTATTCAATAGGTTATGGCTAACGCGATCGCCGCATACTGGCGATTGCATACAGCGTGCGTCCGCAGGCCGCGTGTGAGGGAACGCCCGTCGTCTTGAGCACCAGCTCGGCCTCGCCGAGGCGTGCCAGCGCGAGTTCCAGCTGGCCCCGCGACCAGTTGCGCGCCTGGTGCTGAAACGGGCCCGACTGTTTCCAGAACACCGGCGGGCGAAGTATTCGCGCGGCATCTTCGTAGCGAACCCCGGTCTCGATCTGTCCCGCCACACGGTGTAGCCGTTGGAAGTGGCGCTGGGTGGCGCGGATCAGACCGACCGGTTCTCCACCCTCCGCCCAGAACCTCTCGATGGCGCGATCCAATTGCCCAATGTCGCCGCCCGCCGCGGCGAAAACCGTATCGTCCATGGTTGTGGCGCCGATATCACCCACTGCCGCCTGAACATCGGCCTCCGTTGCGGTTTGGTCCGGCCCCACAAAGAGGACAAGTTTCTCGATCTCACGTCGATTGGAGAGCCGATCGTCGCCGAGAAACCCGGTCAATGTGCGGAGTGCTTCCGGGTCAATACCGATACCGGCCTCGGTCAGCAATCCCCGGGCGAGCCTGGCGCGCGCCTCCTCGTCGTCGGCGTAGCAGGGCAGCGCGGCACAATCGTCTCTCTTCTCGCAGAGCTTCCGCAAACTGGATCGACCCGTTAACGCACCCGCCTCGATCAACGCGACGGCATTCATCTCCGCTTCAACTCCTGCATCCAGTGCGCTCTCAAGGCTTTTGGTCAATCCGTCCGTTGCGTCGCGGACGGTCACGAGACGCCGGTCTCCACCGAATGAAAGGGCGAGCAACTCATCGGCAAGGCGTGTCGGAGTCTCCATGATGGCCGCGCCGGTAAGTTCGGCTGCCCGAAACGGGTCGCCGGGGTCATCCAGAATACAAAGTGCCAGGCTGTTGCAATGTTCGCGTACCAGGCCGGCATTGGGCCCATAGACGAGAATCGCGGTGATCCCCGGGTCCGGATTGGCGACGAAACCTGCGACACGTCCGGCCGATATTTTCATTGTTTAGCGGGGGCGGCGTTCTGATTGCTCACCCGCGATAAAAATATCGCCAGTCGATCGACAATCGCATCGGCAATATCGCTCGCCCCCCGGCGGCGCGCGTCGTTTTCGGCCGCGAAGGTCGCGAAATCAGATGTCAGGATATCGTAACCGTTCGACGAACGGATGCTCCCCGACATCAGCGAGCCCTCCCTGCCGATCGCAATGAGATCAAACTTCGCTGTGATAATCAGGTTTGCGCGGGTGGCGCTGGCGTCACGGCGAACGGCGAGACCCTGCTTGGATTCACTCAGTTCAACGTTGACCACATAAAGCGGCTCCAGCGCGGGTCTGGGCGTCAGGCGATTGGTCAGCTCTGTTCGAACAAGCTGGCCGGGACGGTCCGCGATGGGTGACACGGCAACGCGGCCCAGCAAATCTTCCGTCGCAGTACCCTGGTCCTTATCACCATAAAGTGGTTCAAAGCCGCATGCCGTCAGGCCGAGCAAGTAGACGAGAAGAAGGGCGTGCACCCTAGACAACAAAGTTGACCAGTTTGTTCGGTACATAGATGACCTTTCGTACGTCACTGTCACCAATTGAGTCTGCCACGTTCTGTACGGCCCGGGCGGCGGATTCTACGGCTTCCTGATCCGCGCCCGCGGCGAACTCCATCGTACCACGCAGTTTGCCGTTAACCTGAATTGCCAGTGTCACACTGTCGGCCACTAGGAGCGACATGTCGGCAACCGGCCAGGCTTCATCACATATGAGCGAATCGCGGCCAACCACCCTCCACATTTCCTCGGCGAGATGGGGCATCATCGGGCCGATCAACCGAACAATCGTCTCAAGAGCTTCGCGCAACGCGCCGCCGGAAACATCCACATTCTTGGCGGCCGCCGAGATGGCGTTGACCAGCTCATAGAGGTGGGCGACGGCGCGGTTGTAGTGGAACTTCTCGAGATCATTCGTGACGTCGGTAATCGCCTGATGGACTGCGCGCCGCAATGCCACCGAGTTTTCGTCCCCGCCGGCGGGGCTTGTGCCTGGCATAGGAAGTCGCTCGTTGTTGTCTAGAACGAGACGGGAAATGCGGTTTACAAACCGAAAGGCCCCCTGGACGCCGGCGTCGGTCCACTCCATGTCGCGATCCGGCGGGCTGTCGGACAGGATGAACCAGCGCGCCGTGTCAGCACCATAGGCGGCGATGACATCGGTTGGATCAATCGTATTCTTCTTCGACTTGGACATCTTCTCGATCCGACCGACCGTGACTGACGCGCCATTGTCGGCCCGGGTAAACCCACCATCGTCGTTTTCGACCACACGTGAGGGCTCCAGCCATTCACCCGCATCGTCGCGATAGGTCGCGTGATTGACCATGCCCTGGGTGAACAGACCGGCGAAAGGCTCATCCAGGCAGAGGTGACCGGCGTCACGCATCGCGCGCATGAAAAACCGCGAATACAAGAGATGCAAAATCGCGTGCTCGATTCCACCGATATATTGGTCCACGGGCAGCCAGTATTCGCCATCCTGCTGTGTGACCGGCGTGTCTGCCTCCGGTGAACAAAAGCGTGCGAAGTACCAGGACGAATCCATGAATGTGTCGAAGGTATCAGTGTCCCGTTCGGCGGGCTGGCCACAGGCCGGGCAATCAACATGTTTCCAGGTCGGGTGCCGGTTGAGTGGATTGCCGGGCGACTTGAAGTCGATATCCTCGGGCAGTACGACCGGGAGATCGTCCTTGGGAATGGGCACGATACCGCAGTCGGCGCAATGGACGACCGGGATCGGGCAGCCCCAGTAGCGTTGCCGCGACACCAGCCAGTCGCGCAAACGATAGTTGATAGTTCCCTCGCCCTGGCCGGCTTCCGTCAGACGATCGATCACCGCTCGCTTGCCGGTCTCTACGTCCAGGCCATCGAGAAAGTCCGAATTCGCGAGTTTTCCGTTGTCGGTAAACGCGTCGGCGCCAACATCGAATGTCGTGGGATCGGCATCGTCGGGAATAACGACCGGCAACACGGGCAGATCGTAGGTGTGGGCGAAATCGAGATCGCGCTGATCATGCGCCGGGCAGCCGAAAATGGCGCCGGTGCCGTATCCCATCAGCACGAAATTCGCGATGTAAACCGGCAGCTCGACACCCTCCGAAAACGGGTGTTTGACCTTGAGGCCGGTATCGTGGCCGCGTTTTTCGGCGGTCTGAATGGCCTCTTCACTGGTGCCGAGCCGGCGGCATTCCTCGATGAAGGCTGCCGCTTTTGGGTCGGTACGCGCCGTCTCTTCGGCCAACGGGTGGTCGGCCGCGATGGCACAGAAGCTGGCGCCGAAAATTGTATCGGGTCGTGTCGTGTAGACCCGCAACGGCGTGTCGCGATCTTGCGTGAACTCAAAATCGATATGGGCGCCCTCGGAGCGGCCGATCCAGTTTTCCTGCATCGCGCGGACCTTGGGTGGCCAGCGGTCGAGGGTTTCTAGGGACGCGAGGAGCTCATCGCTGAACGCCGTGATCCGCCCGAACCATTGCGACAGGCGTCGCCGCTCGATCGGCGCGCCCGAGCGCCAGCCCTTTCCGTCGATTACCTGTTCGTTTGCCAGAACCGTGTTGTCCACCGGATCCCAGTTCACCCAGCCGTCCTGGCGGTAGACGAGGTCCTTAACGAGGAAGTCGATGAACATGGCCTGTTCATGCCGGTAATAGGACGGGTCGCAGGTGGCAAACTCACGGTTCCAGTCGATGGAAAGCCCCATCGCCTGAAGTTGATCGCGCATGGTGGCGATATTTTCATAGGTCCAGGATGCCGGGTGAACCCCCTTTTCCATCGCCGCGTTTTCCGCAGGTAGCCCGAACGCGTCCCACCCCATCGGGTGTAGAACGTTAAACCCCTGGGCGCGCTTGTAGCGGGCGACGACATCGCCGAGCGTGTAGCAGCGAAGATGTCCCATATGGATTCGCCCCGACGGATAGGGGAACATTTCGAGGACGTAATATTTCGGTTTCTCAAGATCTACCTCGACCGCAAACGTGCCGCGCTCGGTCCAGGCGGCCTGCCATTTTTGCTCGGCTTCGCGAAAATTATAGCGTTGTGACATGGCCGGAAACCTTCTCGGCGCCTGACATACCCAGGCGCGACGGCTCAGAATTTTTGTGTCGGATGATAAGCCGAACGGTGAAGAGCTCCGTTAGCCGCCCGACTGGGAGATTCGTAGTTCGCGCGCACGCGTCAGGATCGCGTTTTCAAGGCTTGTCGATGTGCTCTTGCCCGTGTTCGCGTCCAGCCATCCCGCGGCGGTGTCTCGTTTCTGGCGAAACACCGAGACCCGCACGCCGTCGGAGCGCAGCTCCCGGCCCAGGATGAAGACCGTTACCTTGAACCGTTCTCCGGGACTTTCCGGTGGGGCGTACCAGTCGGTGATGATGACGCCGCCGAACGGGTCGGCCGATGACAGGGGCAGGAAAGAAAGCGTGTCGAGAGATGCCCGCCAGAGGAAACCATTTACGCCGATCCCTGAATTGGTCGGTTCGTCGCTGCCGCCGCCGAGGAGGTCGAGGTCGCCGAAAAGTTTGCCGCCGCTCTTGGCGTCCTTCTCCTCGAAACCTTCGGCATCGGCGCGCTCGGAATCAAGGCTCTCGCACGCGGTCAAACTGACGAACAGGACCGTGGCAAGGATACGCAAGGCGTGTTTGGGACGCATGGTGGGAACCCGATATGCAGCTGTTTCAATCGCGCGGCGGCGTCATGAAATCCGTTACCGAATCATTAGCAGAGATTCAGGCACAAAAAAACAGGGCGACAGAAATCTGCCGCCCTGCTTTCTCGTCAAGCTGTAAGAGACAGCTTAGAAGACGAAACGGTTGACGAGCAGGAAGCCCTTACCGTCGCTGTCGGTCGTTCCACCAACGCCGGCCGCCGTCGTGGCGTTGTCGACATTGTCGAACTCGAGTTCGGCGCGAAGGGCCCAACCCGGAGCCACTGCGTAACCGGCGCCAAGGCCATAACGCGTGACCTCGGTTTCGGTAGCACCAGCACCTGATGTGTTCACGTTGTCCTTCTCACCCTTGAGGTACCAAGCGCTGACGCCCCACGGACCGGCCTGATAGCCGACACCGACACTCCACTGGTCACCCGAGTCGGCGCCCAGAGCAGTCTGAGCAGCGGTCAGGAACACGTCGCCGTAGTCGCGATAGTGAGCACCAACGGTGAAGCCGGCGAAGTCAACGCGACCGCCGACACCCCAAATGCTGAGGTCTTCCGCCGTGGTAGGCGCGAAAGCCTGCGGGTTGGCAACTTCGTCCTCACCGGTTTCCCAGCCAGCCGACAGGCCAACACCAACTTCGTCGAACTTGCCGGTGTAGTTGGCAGAGATGCCGAAAACGTTCTCGAAATCACCATCATCATCAGCGTCGGTGAACGCGCCGCCGCCCGAGTTCTCACCCGAATCCGGGGTGTAGGAAGCACCGATCTGGAAGCCCGAGAAACGCGGCGAGAAGTAGGTCACCTTCGTGGCATCCGCGGTCGTGAAGATCTGCCAGTCCGCACGGGACTGCAGGGTATCGGTACCGTTGCCGTCGAACACGGTGTTCAAGGCACCGAGACCACCGAACGGACCAGATGCACCCTTCACTGCGTTCCACGCGCCCATCTGCATACGGTTCGTGGCATCGTCCTGGTCGCCCATCTCGATCCGGCCCCAGGCATCGCTGTCCATGTAAGCCCAAACTTCATCGGCGGCAGTACCGTCATCACCACCGGCGTTAAGCTCGGTATGAACGCCAAACTTGATGCCGTTGTCGGCAGTGGCGTCAGCATTGACCCAAATTTCGGATTCACTGACCGTGAAGCCGTAACCGCGACCGTCGGTCGCCGAGGTGTCTTCGTCACGAAGGAAAGCAGAGAACCACATAATGCCGCCAAGGGAGACATTAAAACTGTCGCGCGAACCGACCGTGCCGGCGTTTGCCGGAGCAGCGAGCAGTGTCGCACCTACGATAGCCGTCGTGGCTAGTAGAGTCTTTTTCATTAATTCAACCTCCAAATTCAGGGACTTGCGTCCGCGAGTGGCCCAGAGGGCCTGTTCAGCTTCGGTACTACTGGCGTTTTCGCGGACGCCAGACGTGTGTTGCGAAGCCTTGAAACGGATAAAACTCCGGAAGCCCGGGCGTTGCAATTAAATCCGTGGTTATTCCGCAACGAATACCACCGATTGTTGCAATTAAACAACAGTATCTAAACACCTTGAATCGTTGGGCTTGTCTATTTGATCAGATTCTGGCCGCTGCTGCTGCTGATATAGGGTGTGAGCGGCGCAAGGGTCCGCCCGAGAAAGGCTTAAAGTGCTTCCACCGGGCGATTGCGCGCCGATGGGCCGGTCAGCAACAGAATCATGGCTCGCGGTGTTCATCCAGTCTCCGGTCTGGGTGGGCGTATCGGTTTAAGTGATGCTCGTTTCGTCTGGGCCAAGGCCACAAAATGACATGATTTCAGTTGGTTGCCGGTTAGTATTTGCCAATAATTTTTCACACTGTATCGCCATCACGCGATCGCCCGGGGCCGGCGCATTAGCCGACCTTAGCCCCATGACGGCCTCGTTGATCCGGGATGTTCGTTCCAGCTGCTCTGCAGGTCGAGACCCCAGACCCGCAATTCGTTCGGGCCGTTCGGGTGTTCGGTCATGTGTTTCGTGTCGCCGCGCCTAGACCGGCGCGATGACCAGCATCGAAGACAGGTCCTGGATCAGTTTCGATCGTGCGCCTTCGTCGAGACCCGGAAAGGCGCCGGCGAACTCGTTGTTCGAAAATTGACCGGCATCGACGATCCAGGCGACCGGATCG
>JABJEK010000137.1 GCA_018702955.1 Rhodospirillaceae bacterium
GAGCTTCTCGGTCACGCCGGGGCGGTAGGGCTCGATCAGCACGTCGGCGTTCTCGACCAGCCGCAGCACCGTCTCGACGCCGTCCGGGTTCTTCAAATCCACCGCCACCGAGGGCCGCGAGCGGGTCGCCAGGTCGAACTCCGCGCCGCGCGGTACGCCCAGGCCCGCATCCGCCGGCCGGTCGATCTTGATGACGTCGGCACCCAGATCCGCGAGCAGCATCGCCGCGAAGGGGCCCGGGCCGATGCCGGCCAGCTCCACGACCTTGAGCCCGACCAGCGGGCCCGATCGCGTGCGTGTATCGCATTGTACGGTTGCGTCTGACATGGTTCCTCTTCTCCCCCGTTTGGCGCTACCCTGCGGGGTAAGACAGCCGAGTGCAATGGTCAACACGCCGCTCAATGCGACCCACAGCACGCCCCAGCCGAGACGCGACATTTCATGACCGACCAACCCGCCCCGCGATCCTTCGCCGCGCTGCGCCACCCCGGCGCGCGGGCCTATCTGCTGGGCACCGCGCTGGCGATGAACGCCGACGCGGTCGAGCATGTGATCAGCTATCTGATCATCTGGGAGAAGTTCCAGTCGCCGACCCTGGGCGGCTTCGCGGTCGTCGCCCACTGGCTGCCGTTCCTGTTTTTCTCCATCCATACCGGTGCGCTGGCCGATCGTTTTGACCCGCGCCGGGTGATCCAGGCCGCGATGCTCCTGTTCATGGCGGTCTCGGCCGCGTGGGGCCTGCTGTTCATGACCGACAGCCTCCAGATGTGGCACGCGGTGATCCTGTTGATTGTGCACGGGCTGGCGGGCGCGCTCTGGGCGCCGGCGTCCCAGCTCATGATCCACGACATCGTCGGGCGCGACCTGCTTCAGTCCGGCGTGCGCCTGCAGGCCACGGCGCGCACGCTGGGGATCCTGCTGGGCCCGGCCATCGGCGGCGGGCTGCTGTTCCTCGTCGGCCCGGTGTGGGGCATCTTCATCAATATTCTGATCTACGTGCCGCTCACCTGGTGGCTGATCGGCGCGCCCTACGGCCCGGCGTTCCGCACCGGCGCAGAGGCTGCCGCAGCGACCAGCCGGCGCGCCATCAAGGGTTTCTCGGATATCCTGTCGACGATCCGCACGGTCTCGACCGACCGGGTCATCATGCCGATGACCCTGGTGGTCGGCGTCGCGGCGATGATGGTCGGCAACGCCCATCACCCGCAGATGCCGGAATTCGCGCTCGATCTCGGCAGCAGCGGCGGCGGCCTGCTCTACTCCGTGCTGCTCGCGGCGAACGCCGCGGGTGCGATGGCTGCCGGGCTGATCCTGGAGACCCGTTCCCTGCTGCCCGCGCGTCGGAACACCGTCTTCATTCTCGTCATCCTGTGGTGCCTTGCCATGGGTGGTTTCGCGCTCACATCGGACATCCGGGTGGCACTGCTGCTTTTGTTTGCGGCCGGGTTCCTCGATCTCGCCTACAACTCCATGGCCCAGACTCTGGTGCAGCTCCAGGCCGCGCCGGAAATCCGAGGGCGTGTCGTCGGCCTTTACGTCATGGCGGCCTTCGGCCTGCGCGCTATCTCCGGGGTGACCATCGGCATGGCCGGCAGCCTGGTCGGCATCCACATGTCGCTGGCCGTCAGCGCCGGCATCGTTTTCGTGGTGGTGATGGGCCTGATCACGCGGACATTGCTGGCGGAGCCGCGGGCGACGTGACATCCATCGCCACGCCCATGGCCCTGCTCGTGACCTTGATGGTGACGAGCCAGGTGGCCATCACCATCTTCCTGCCCTCGCTGCCATCGATGGCCGACGATCTCGCCACCAGCCAGGGACTTGTCCAGATGACCGTGTCGGCCTATCTGGGCGCCTTCGCACTGGCCCAGCTCGTCGTCGGACCGTTATCCGATGCGATCGGCCGACGCAGGCCGCTGGTGGCGGGCTTGATCCTGTTCACCATCGCCAGCGTCGCCTGCGCACTCGCGCCGAATGTCGGATTTCTGATCGCGGCGCGGGTCGTCCAGGCGCTCGGCGGATGTGTCTGCATCGTGGTGGCTCGCGCGATCGTTCGTGACACCACCGACGGACCGTCCGCGACCCGTGCCATGGCCTATCTGGGGATGTCACTGGCCGTGGCACCCATGATGGCGCCACTTCTCGGCGGCCAACTCGAAGCCCGCTTCGGCTGGCAAGCCAACTTCTACTTCACCGCCCTGCTCGGTGCGGGCGCGCTGATCGCGACCGTTCTGACACTCACCGAGACACTCCCCGTCGAAGCCCGCAGACACACAAAGGCTGCTATGCTCACACGAACCTATATGCGGCTTCTCGGCATGACCCGCTTCATGGGTTACAGCCTCAGCACCGGCGCCATGGGCGCCACCTTCCAGGCCTTCATTGCCGGGACACCTGTGGCGTTCATCGTGGTGATGGGGGTCTCCCCCGAAGAGTTCGGTTTTTTCATCCTGACCGCACCGGCGGGCTACATCATCGGTAACTTCATCTCCAGCCGGATGGCGCAGAGGGTCTCGCGGACCCGGATGATCTGGATCGGCAGCATTCTTTCGATGGCAGGTACGGGCGCGATGGTCGCCCTGGCGCTGACCGGCTACGACACGCCCTACACCCTGCTGCTGCCGGCATTTGTCTATTCCTGGGGGTCCGGGTTCGTCGTGCCCAACAGCCTGGCCGGCGCGCTCACCGCCGTCGAACCCGCCGCCGCCGGCTCTGCAGCCGCAATCGGTGGATTCATTCAGATGGGGGCCGCATTCTTCAGCACCGTCCTCGTTGCATCTCTGGTCCAGACGTCATTTCTGCAGCTCGGATCGCTGATGTTCGGCTGCGCCATCCTGTCATGGTTATTCTTCGTCGTGATGGTGCGGCGTGAAAGCCAGCCCTCCTAACCCTCGCTTACGTTGTCGTCGGGGATCTCCGCACCGATCGCCGCCAGTGCTGCCTTGGCCACCACGAGGTCCTGTTCGCCGGTGCCCGATCCACAGCCGATCCCGCCGACGCAGTAGCCGTCGATGATGATCGGCACCCCGCCCCGCAGCGGCAGTACCTTGCCTTGCGTCGAGACCGACAGGCCCATCCCGATATTGTAATCGATGGCATGGGTCGGCATCCGGTGGCTCGCCGCCGTCATCGCCTTGGCGCTGGCAGAGTCCTGCGCCAGAACCCGGGCACCGTCCATCAAGAGGTATCCGACGACCCGTGCGCCATCATTGGCCACTGCGATGCCCATCGGCACCCCCATTTCGTCGGCCTTTGCGACGGCGGCGTCTATCAGGGCGCGCACCCCGTCATGGGTGAGCTTGCGGGAAGGGATTGTGTGGTCGGTCATATCGGGCTCCGGGTGTGAGAATTCCCGGCAATGTTATCGCGGGTCGCCCCCTGTCTGCTATGGTGCAGGCTGTTTCAATGAAGGAATTCAACCATGTCCGATCCCGTCACCCTTGAGGTCTTCGCCGACTACGTTTGACCCTGGTGTTACCTCAGCACCGTGCGTGTTGAAAAACTCCGCCAGGCTTACGATGTCGACATCCAGACCGTGCATTTCCCGCTGCACCCCGACACGCCGCTCGACGGCCAGTCGCTGGAGCAACTCTTCGCCGGCCGAGACATGGATCTCGATGCCATGTATGAGGGCATGAAGGCGCGGATGGACGAGGAAGGCCTGCCCTACGGCAAGCGCACCCACACCTATAACAGCCGGCTGGCCCAGGAGCTCGGCAAGTGGGCCGACACGCAAGCCGGTGGTGATGCCATCCACATGAAGCTCTACGAGGCCTATTTCGTGGACGCCAAGAACATCGGCGACGCCGATATTCTGGTCGGGATCGCCGAAGGGGTGGGCCTGGATGGTGCGGCCGCGCGCGAGGTGCTCGAGAAACGCAGCTTCGAGGCGGCGATCGACGCGGACTGGGAGAAGTCACGCCAGTATGGCGTCACCGGCGTGCCGACCTATGTGGCCGACGCCAAGGGCGTCGTCGGCGCCCAGCCCTACGAAGTTCTGGAACAGCTGATGGACGCGGCGGGGGCCCAGAAGAAGGGCGGCTAAGCCGCCCGACTTCAACTCCCCTATTTCATCTCCTCGGGGAAATCCGGCTGGGCCTGGGGCCGGGCGTCGAAGAAGGCCGGGTTCTCCATGCAGGCCTTGAAGACGCGCACGCAGTTGGGATAGGCGTCGAGCGGAATCTTGAACAGCATCGCCGCACCCACTTGAGGCACCAGGCAGAGATCAGCCAGGGTCACCTGGTCGCCCTCGCAGTAGGTACCCGAGGTACCGTCGTCGGCGAGATGGGTCTCGACCGCTTCCAGACCCAGCTTCGTCCAGTTGCCCATCCAAGCGCCGAGCTCTTCCTCGCTGTGGCCCCAGTCCTGGGTGATGTATTTGCGGATACGCGGCACCACCAGCGGGTGGGTGTCCGCCACCAGGATCATGCACAGGGAGCGCACCCGGGCGCGGGCCATCGCGTCGGTCGGCATCAGCGCTGGTTCGGCATAGGTCTCGTCGAGATATTCGAGGATCGCCATCGACTGGGTGAGTACGTCTCCGTCGTCAGTTTTCAGGGCCGGCACGACGCCCTGCGGATTGATCTTGAGATATTCCGGGTCGAACTGCTCGCCCTTGATCAGGTCGGTCGAGACCACCTCGAAGGGTTGGCCCTTGAGGTTGAGTGCGATGCGCACGCGGAAAGCGGCGAGCGAGCGCCAGTAGCTGAAAAGTATCATGAGATATCCCCGAGGAACGGTGTTTGTTGATTACCCGCAGTGGGCCTGTTCGAAGGACCTTCTGTCAAGCTGTGGCCCCTCACGCGGTGACACGAAGCCCACGCCGGTTGCGGAACAGCCAGGCCGGCGCGGCGGCGGCCAGCCCGAAGGCGATAAACGGCAGGGTCATCTGCAACAACGCATAAGCGCCAATCGCCCGGCGGTCGGCGCCCGACGCCAGCGACACGGCCTCCGTCGTCAGCGTGTCGAGGCGACCTGCACCCGCGAACAACGTCGGCAGATACTGGCCCATCGAGACGGTGAACCCCACGGCGGTGGCGACCATGATCGGACGCAGCAGCATGGGCAGCTTGACCCGGCAGAAAACACGTAGCGGTGACGCACCGAGACAAAGTGCTGCCCGCGCATAGCGCTCGTCCCAGGCCCTGTAGGGGTCGGCAAGGGACAGGAAGACATAGGGCAACACAAAGACCAGATGGGCCCACGCAACCGCGATCCAGGCACCGTCGAGGTCGCTCATCACCAGCAAAATCTGCGTGCCGAACAGGAACGCAATCTGGGGCACCAGCAGCGGCACATACAGAAGCAGCAGCGCCTTGTTCGTCGCCCGCTTGCCGAACCGCGCCTCGTTCTCCAGGCAGCCGACGGTGAGCACCAGCCCGACAAGCGCGGCGGCGATTCCTATTGTCGCTGTGTTCACCGTCGCGGTGGTCAGGCGGTCGGCATTGTCGGTCCAGGCGTTGAGTGAAAGTGTTGAGGGTAGTGGATCGGGAAACCGCCATCGCCCCGCGATCGACCACAGCGCCATGCTCGCCAGCCCGAGGAACGCCGCGAGGAAACTCGCGGTCAGCGCAGCGGCAGCGGCCACACGCAAGGGAAAATCCCGGCGTCCGCGTCTGCCCGCGCGAATCCAGATGCGGCCCAGGCACGCCACCACGTGTTCGCCCAGCCACCAGACCAATATCGCCGCGACCACGAGGCCGAGCTGCACCAGCGCGCCTGCCGACGCCACGAACCGCAGCGCCAGATCAGGATCATTGAACCAGCGCACGAGCTGCACGGCCAGTGGCGGCGGGGTCGAGGGTGCCAGCACCACCGAGACATCCACCACCGAGGCGGAGAAGGCGAGGACGGCGAACACCGGCAGGCGTATCTGCCGGTACACAAGCGGAAACACCGCCTTCAGCCATGCCGCGATGGTGCCGTAGCCCAATGTACGCGCCATGGTCCGTACGCGGGCGGCGTCCACCTGCCCGATCGCGGCCAGGGTCATCAGGAACAGGAACGGGATTTCCTTCACGACGAGCCCGGCGATCAGCGCCAGCCCGTCCGGGTCCTGCACGATGATCAGGTCCGGCGGCCGGTCATAACCGGTCAGCCAGGGCGACGTCAGTCGGAAGATCCAGCCCGATGGAGCGAGCAGAAACGCAAGCCCGAACGCGACGGTGACATGGGGCACGGAGAGCAGCGGCGACAGCAGCTTCTGGACCCGCGCAAACGACTTTGTGCCGTGCCAGCCGGCAACGAACAAAATCACAACTGTGAACGAAACGACCGTCACCGCCAGCCCGGTCACAAAAGAGAGCCGGATCGATTCCGCCACGCCCGGTGCCGCGAACAGAGCCTGCCACGGTTCCAGGCTGAACGTCGCGCGGCCCAGCGCCGGCAGGTAGCCGAAGGCCGGCAGCACGGTCCCGAGCAGCCCGGCAACGACCGGGCCCAGCAGCAACAGCAGGGTCACCACGGGCACCCAGCGCAAGGCGTACGAACCGCTCACAGCACCCCCTCAGTCACGCGTCATGGCCGGGCTTGTCCCGGCCACCCACGTGGTCGATCCGACACGACACCGGGACGTGGATGCCCGCAACAAGTGCGGGCATGACGTTCATGATCCTACTTCCCGCTGGCGTAGCGCTTGGCCCACTCGGCCTCAAGCGCGGCCACCCAGGACGGGTGTGGCTCCAGCTGGGTTATGCCGAGTTCGCCCGGTGACAGGGTCGCGACGCCCAGCTCAAGGTTCTGGAACGCCGTTTTTGAATCCTCGGGCAGACGCTCGACGTCGAGCACCGTGAAGCTGCCCCAGACTTCCGGATTCTGCTTGCGGGCCTGGGCCTCGGGCGACATCAGGAAATTGGCCATGATCATCGCACCTTCCTTGGCGTTCGCATTGAAGGGAATGGCGACGAAGTTGGTGTTGCCGATGGTGCCGTTGTTGAGCACGAAGGTCCGCACCGTGTCGGGCAACTTGCCCTGGGCGATCAGGCCCGACGCCTCGGCCGGCTGGAACGACAGCGCGATCGACACTTCGCCATCGTCGAGGAGACGCTGCAGGGCCGGGCCGTTTTGCGGGTAGACCTCGCCACGCCGCCACATCAGCGGGTGCAGCGCATCGAGATAGGCCCACAGCGGTGCCGTGTTTTCCTGAATATTCGCGGCCGGTGCCTGGAGCACTGACGGATTGACGACGAGCTCGATCAGCGCCTGCTTGAGGAATGTGGTGCCGAGGAAGTTCGGCGGCTGAGGATAAGTGAACCGCCCGGGGTTGTTTTTGGCCCATTCCAGAAGCCCGAGAATCGATCCTGGCGGCGTTTCGACATGCGCCGTGTCGTGCATGAAGACGAACTGGGCCATGCCCCAGGGGGCCTCCAGATTGTCGACAGGTACCGTGAAATCCACGGTCGTGGTCTTCTTGTTCTCGGTGTCCACATAGCGGTAGTTCGGTGCATCGGCCGTCCACGGGCCGAACAGCAGATTGTTCCGCTTCATTGCCGCGAAGTTCTCGCCGTTGATCCAGATGAGGTCGACCGAGCCACCGTCGCTGCGGCCTGCGGCCTTCTCCGCCACGACCCGAGCCACCGCCTCCGACGTGTCCGCGAGCTTCACATGTTGCACGGTCACGCCGTAACGCGCCTGCACCTGATCGCCGGCCCAGGCGATGTAGGCATTGATGCGCTCATCTCCACCCCACGCGTTCCAGAAAACGAGCTGCCCGCGCGCCTTGTCGACGACCTCGTCCCAGCTCTGGGCCATGGCCCCGCTTGAGATCGATACGAGCACCGCCAGCGCGGCAATCAGAGTTCGCATTTCCATTCCTCTTTCGGTTGTTCAGCCGGCCCGCGCAATCGCGGACGGCGACGCCTCGTCCCGCCAATCGGCGCGGACGCGGGTAATCGTTTCGGGATCGAGATAATCGGCCACCCTGTCTGCAACATGGGCGACGAGTGTGTCGGTGCTCAGTTCCGCCGACCAGTTTTCCGTCGACATTCTGTCTGCCGCTGCGGCGGCCTGCCGGGATTCGACCCGCCACTTGGCACACCATGTCACGGACCAGAGCCACATCATCCGGCGCAGCGGCAGCAGCCAGGGTTCGGTCGCGGCGGCCAGCTCCGCGGGCACGGCGTTGAGCCACGCTCGATGAAAAGTGTCTACCTGAGCGCGATCCAGCACCGCGTGGCTGCCCACATCCCAGGTGGTCGAGGTGTAGAGGGTAGCATGGGCGAGATCGAAGGCCGCGGCGCCGTAGCGCGCCTTCTCAAGGTCGACCAGCACGGCGCGGCCATCCGGCGTCATCAGGTAATTCCCCGGATGGGCATCAAACGCAATGAGCGTCCGGGGCGGGCGGGCCTTGCGGGCCAGGGTCGCGCCGGCCGCCTGCAGTTCCTCGCGGATCCGGGATTCGGCGTCGGGATGCAGGTCCGCCGCCGCGATGTAAGCCGCCTGGGTCATGATCTCCATGAAGGTGTCGGCCATCGGATCGACCGGGTTCTTCAGCGGCGCACGGTCATCCACATCCGGCAGGGGCAGCGCATGGATCGTCGCCAGGCATTCCGCCATCGCCGTCAGATCACCCGGCAAGGATAGCGGCCGGCCGTCGATCAGATCGACGATCAACGCCCCCATGGGCAACTGAGCATCCGGCGGCAGTTTCTCGTGCAGTCCCGGCGTGTGGTCGCTGGCCGCCGCGCGGGCGAAACACCCGGCCTGATAGTCGAGATTCTCCACCGCCGCGAGGCCCAGCTGGCTCTGCTTGGGCACCCGCGCCAGGGTGCCGCTGTCACCGATACGCACATGATCGTGGGCGAGCCCGGTATCGGGCAAGGGATGCAGGTCCGCAACCGGCACGCCGAGCCGCGCGGCCAGTGCGGCGCAGACACCCGTTATCCGCGCGTCTGCACTCATGCCGCAGAACGTCCGTGCAGACGTTCCTGTCGCAGGCCTTCGATGATCGGGCCCAGCACCTGCTCGTGGAACCTGTCGCAGCCGATGCAGAGATTTTTGTAAGTCTCACCTGACGGGGTCTTTGTTTCGCTGTTCTTGCGGAAGGTTTCTTCGTCCCAGCCGAAGGCCGCACCCATACGTTCGGGTGCGCCGTCGTTCAGGGCCTCGAACGCCGGATGCCCGGCGAGGCTGTCGAGGATGTCGGTGAGTTTTTCCTCGGCCAGGTTGCCGAGCGGCGCCTTGGTCTTGAGGCAGCAGGGATAGACATTGCCATTGGGCTCGACCGAGACCTCGGAGCCCAACTTGCCGTGGTTCATGAAGTTGAGCCCGCCGGACCAGCGGTTACAGAAATTGTCGTCGAGGGTGGCGCTGGACAACTCGTTGTCCCAGGCCCGCCCGCGCGGCCAGATCGGCCCGATCCATTCTTCCGGGTTCGCCCCCATGAAGGAATAGACCGGCGTCTCGGTGCCCCGCGCGTCGGTGCCGTCATGGCGCCGGCCGGTCGGTGACAGCCCCGCAGCGTTAAACATTGCCGTCAGATGTTCCATCAGGGGCACACGTTTCTCGCCCTCGTGGCCGACATGGAAATCATCCATGCCGGTGATCGATATCTGCCACAGGCCATGCGCCATAAGTTCGTCGAGAATTTTCGCAGTCACCAGGTCGCCCGTGGTCTGGACCACCACCCGCACCCCGCCCGCGTCGGCGTATTTCTCGCGCAGCATGTCCATCACCGGATAGAGCACCGGCTCGCGGATCGGGTCGAGCAGCACCTCGCCCCCCGACAGGATGATGCGCCCGGGCATCTCCGGGCCGTCGTTGCTTTCGCGGTAGGTCATGCGGTCGGGCAAATTGGCCACGATCTTCGCATGGCTCGTCACCGCCTCGTTGATCACCGCGTCGCGTTCATCGCGCACATAGGGCCGGAAGCGCGTGTCGTAACAATGCGCGCAGCGCCGGTGGCAGAGCCACGTGATGACGTAATAGATCGATTCCATGCTTTCCCCGCTGGGACCACGATTGTAGCGATCACCATGTCGGAAGGAACAGGCGCGATGTCACGTCACGGTTTGTTGACAGGGCTCATCGTCTGCGACGGCTACGCCATGCCGCCCAGGCAGCACCATCGTCCACATCGTCGAGTTCGCCCAGCATCGCTGTGCGGGCGCGTGGCGGCAGACCCGCCAAGGTGTCAGCCAGCGCGTGTTCGGTGCTCCAACGCACATCGCGGAACAATCCGGCGGGCACCGACGGGCGGCGGCTGGCGCCGACCAGCCAGTAACCACCATCGGCCGCCGGGCCGAACACAAACTCATGGTTGCCGAGCGCGGTGAACCCGTCGGCGATGTGTCCCGTGGTGATATCGGGAATGTCGGTCCCGATGATCATCACCGGGCCCGGTGGGAGCTCGGCCATCGGCCGGGCCATGCGCGCACCCAGATCGCCCTGTCCCTGCGCGATCAGCCGGACGCCGGGCACGGCCGGCCAGAGCCCGGACCGCAGGGCAGCCGTATCGGGCGTCACGGCCAGCCAGGTGCGCCAGCGCGGATCACCACCCAGCCGACGTGTCACGTCGTGCAGGGTCTGGCGGTAGAAGGCGAGTGCGGGGCCGTCGCCGATGTCGGCGGCGAGCCGCCGTTTGACCGCACCGCGCCGGGCCGCGCGGGCAAAAATGACGAGGTGGTGATCGAACGTCATCGGTAAACCCGGGCAATCAGCCGTGACGGCATGCCCATGAGATACAGGAACAGGCAGAACAGGTTGCGCGACGGGCGCCGCCAGTAGCCGCCCTCGCGATACCGCACGGCGGACGTCATTGCCGCGCTCTCCAGACCCACCATCCGGCTCCGGCCCAGACGGCGTGCGAGATACACATCCTCCATCAGCGGCTGATCGGGATAACCGCCGAACGACGTGTAGAGATCACGCGCGATCACCAGCCCCTGGTCCCCATAGGGCAGGCCCAGGACCCGGCAGCGCCACGCGGCCATTCGCTCGATCCGGCGCGCGCCGGGCGCGTCGTCGTCAAGACGGAGGCGAAAATAGGCGGCGCGAGTACGACCCGTGGCCATGAACGACGCCAGTTCATCCGCCCAGCCCGCCTGGAGAACCGTGTCGGCATGGACGAACAGCAGCCAGTCGCCGCGCACGGCTTTGGCGCCTGCGGCAAGCTGGGTGCCGCGGCCCCTCGCCGACGAGATCACCCGGGCGCCGTGGGATTCGGCGATGGCGACCGTGTCGTCGTCGGAGCCGCCATCCACGACCAGGATGTCCGGATCGAAGACGGCCCGGGCTTCCGCGAGGCCTTCGAGCGTATGCGCGAGGCCCGGCCCCGCATTAAGCGCGGGGATAACGACGCCGAGGGACGGCTCAGAAGGCACGGGCTTCGCGCCATTGCAGGGCACGCAGCGCGCCCAGCACGACGATCGCCAGCGCCATGGTCGAGCCGCCGACGAACATGGCCGTCGCCGGATCACCGGTCTGGGTGACGATCCAGCCCGCGAGTGCCGGCCCGACGAACAATCCGGCGTGATTCCAGGTGTGGTACAGGCCGGTGCCCGTGTTGCGATGCTCGGCGCGCACCGTCTCGACGGTCAGCGCCATCACATTCCCGGTCGGGATGCCGATGAAGATCGCCGCGAGGATGAATAGAAACAGGGGCGATTCGAAAAACGGCACGGCCGCAACCGTGACCGCCCCGATCGCAAAGCAAGACACCATGACGAGGTTGGGCCGGGCTAGTTTTTCCGACAACCACCCGCCGAGCGGGATCGCGAACATGTACACGAAGGTCGCATTGGCGAGCAGCAGACCCGCGGCCGCGACATCCATACCGCGCAACACCAGCATCGCCGGGCCGAAGGACAACACCATCAGATAGCCGGCGTTGTAGAGCACCCAGATGATCCCCGCGAGGGAGACCTTGGCGGCTTCCATCCGCGTGATCGCGAGCCGCTGCAGCGGCCGTGCGACCGCCGGAACCCCCGGCCGATATACGGCGGCAACCAGCAGCATGCCGACGAAGGAGCCAATCCCCGCTGTCAGGAACACTGCCTGCCAGCCCCAGGTCTCTGCCATGGCACCCTGGGTGTAGAGGCCGATGGCAATGCCGACCGGCCAGCTGTTCATCAGGATCGCCATGGCGGTGACGACCTCCTTGCCCTCGAACAGATCGCCGACGATCTTCACCATGATGACCGTGATCACCACACCGCCGGTGCCGGCGATCATCCGCCCCGCGCCGATCATGGCGAAATCGTCGCCGAGCCACATCACGAACCCGCCCGCGGCCATCAGCGCGAGGCCGAACAGGCAGACCCGCCGCTCGCCGAAACGCTGGCCCAGGAACCCTGCGGGCAATGCCGTGAGAACGCCGAGCAGGCTGAACAGGCCGATCAGGGTGCCGACCGCGGTGAAGTCGATGCCGAGATCCTCGACCAGCAGCGGCGAGACCGAGGCGACGGACTGGAAATGAAAGCCGAGCGCCGAGCGCGCAACGAACAGCGCACCGAGGACGACCCACCGGTTTGTGGTCATGATGCTGTTACCCGCGCCAAGCTTCGCTCTACGCCGCCTTCATCACGCCGGCGGCGTCGAGGATGCGGCGACCGGACTCGGTCAGTTTGCCCAGGGTCTCGCGGAGTGCCGCCTCGGGATAGACCAGCTTGCTGTCGCGTTTCTTCACTTCGCCGTTGACGAAGACCGTGTCCACGTTGAACGGCGTGGCCATGAATACAAGCGTCTGGACCGGATCATGCACCGGGCACGTGTTGAGGTCGTCGCCACGGGTCAGGATTACGTCCGCCTGCTTGCCCGGCGTCAGCGAGCCGATCCTGTCGTCCATGCCCAGCGCGCGGGCGTTGCCGATGGTCGCCCATTCGAGCGCCACCCGGGTCTTGAGATGCGCCGGCATGGTCTTGGTCGGCCGGGGCCGCGCGTCGGTGTACATGCCGCGTTCGAACTGCAGGCCGAAACGAACGGCAGAGAACATATCCCCGGAGATATTTGATTCCAGGTCGATGCCGAAGGATGGCGTCCCGCCGGCCGCGAGCACGCGCCCGGTAGCCGGGTTGCCATGGCCGAAATTGCACTCGCATTCGGGTGCGACGGTAATCGAACCGCCCCGGTCGACGATCAGTTTGATCTCGTCGTCGGAGAAGTTATTGGCGTGAACGAAATCCGCATCGGGGCCGAGCAACCCCAGCTCATCGAGCCGGTAGACCGCGTTCTCGGCAAACAAGGGGATGCCTTGCGCGCCCGTGTGATTGGACCAGCGCAGGCCCATATCCCTGGCCAACCGCACGTCATGCTCGATGCAATCCCAGACCGAGAAGCCAATCCCCTGGATGCACATGGCCATGGTGATCAGCGCGTCGTCGGACGACAGCCGCCCCTTGCGCAATCGCTCCACCCGCTCGCGCGAATGGGGCCGCTCGTTGAACGGCGCCTCGCCGGGTTTCGGGTCCGTCTTGGTCTGACCGTGGCCATAGATCGCGCGGATACCGGCTTCCTCGAGGCTGTCGATCGCCGCGTCGGTGTGATCGGTCGTCGCGTTGCAATGGTGCCAGTCGAAAAGCGTCGTCGTGCCGCAGTTCAGCTGGTTCAGCGCCCCGCAGAGGTTGGCGAGGCGGATGTCGTCGGGGGTGAAGTGGGGCACCGCCGTCGCGTGCATCAGCTGGGAATATTCGAACATCGTCCAGTCGGCAACGACGCCGCGCACGCCGGTCTGCCAGGTATGCTCGTGCATGTTGATCATGCCGGGGCTGACGATCATGTTCGAGGCGTCGATCACCTGCGCGTCGCCCGCATCGATGTTGCGGCCCACCTCGACGATCCGGTCGTCCTCGATCAGGACGTCGCCGCCACGAATATCGCCGATCGCATCATCCATCGACACGACCCAGCCGCCTTTGATCAATGTGCGTGCCATGATTTTCTCTCCCCGGATGTATTCTTGTTTGTTGACGGCAGACTAGCCCGCCCGAGGCACGCAGGGAAACGTCCCGCACAACGACGAAGTTCGTTAGGCGAACCGGATGCCGGTCGTGCCCTGCTTCAGGCTCAGAAGGAAGGCGAGGACTATTCCTCCGTCTTCCAGCCGCCCTCGTTGATGTCGAAGATCACCCCGTCCGGGTCGCGGTACTTGATCTCGTAGAACGCGCCGGCGCCCTTCGCCTCGCCCATCAGCCAGTTGCCGCCGGCCGCCTCTATCTCGCCCTGCGCGGCCTCGACGTCATCGACGATGAAGCCGAAATGATGCACGCCGAACTTGTCCGGGTCGCCGCCCGCGGCCTCCTCGGTCTTGTAGCGCAGCAGTGCGAGATTGACCGTGCCGTCGGTGAGATAGATCGCGGTGGCGCCGGGATGGTCATTCTCGCCCACCCGGGTCATGCCGAGGGCGTTCTCATAGAAGGCCGCGGCTTTCTGCGGGTCGGGTACGGACAGGGCAAAGTGGCGGAGTTTTGCGGTCATGTTCCAAATTTCCTTATTGGCGTCATGGCCGGGCTTGTCCCGGCCATCCACGTGGTCGTATCACGTGGCCCTTCGACGTGGATGCCCGGATCAAGTCCGGGCATGACGAACTAACTTAGCTCCTTGGTTTCGCGCCGATCAGCACGAAGGCGATGGCGGCGTTCTTGCCCGACCGGTTGGACCAGGCGTGGTTGGTGCCGCGCTGGACCAGCACATCGCCCGCCTTGAGCAGGGTCTCGCCCTCTTCCATGACGGCCCACATCTCGCCTTCGAGCACGATGGCGAAATCCGTTGTCTGGGTCTCGTGCATGCCCGCCGTGTCGGCGTCGCCATCGTGAGCCCCGCCGCTGCCCATCTCGTCGAAGGCCGCGCCCACATCGGCGTCCTTCCAGACCTCGTCGGGCGGAAAGTCGACGACCCGGAATATGGTTCCCGATGGGTCATGAGGCTCGATGGAATTCTCGCGGATCGCGGTGTCCGCGTGGCTGACATTGTCGGCGGGCGCTGTCGTCTCCCAATATTCATGCAGGAACAGGCCCGGCAGCGGCTCGATGGTCTGGGGTGCGGCCCCGTCCTTCCAGATGATGGATTTGCCGGCGTCGTTGTGGCCCGTGACCACGCGGCGGAATGTGCGTGCCATGATTGGATCCTCCCCTGATGGTGTTGGCCTGTAGCTTAGACGGGAACGGGTCTTGCGGGCGAATCCCCAGAATCGTCATACGCGGACTTGATCCGCGTATCTCGTCTCCGTGTCAGAAGAGATGCCCGGATCAAGTCCGGGCATGACGTATCTGGTTGTAGCGGCGGGTTTCAAACCCGCCCGTGGTCGCCGCCCTGGACCAACACCGGAGACCTTGTGTTCGGCCACGACAGCGGCGACGATGCGCGCAACAATATTCAATCAGGGGGAAACCACCATGTCCGATCCCAACAATCCGTCCGGCGCGCTGCCCGGTGATCCGCGTTACGGCCTGTCGAAGGACGCGCTCGAGGAATATTACCGGACCAAGAGCCCGTGCTGGATCATCCGCCAGGTGATGAAGCCCGACGCGGGTGCGGATCGCGCAGCGATCATCGAGCCCCATATTGAGTATCTCCGCTCGACCGCGAACCAGATCCGCTTCTCCGGGCCGCTGCTCGATGATGCGGGCGAGGTCTGCGGCGCGATGTCCATGATCGACGCCCCCGACCGGGCCGGCGCCGAAGCATGGCTCGCCGCCGAGCCATTCTTCATGGCCGGCATCTTTGGCGAGGTCACCTACACCCGCTGGTCATCGTCGATGGAACTGCGCCAGGCCGACTATCCGCGCACCGAGGGCTGGCAGCAATTCGCCATCACCGCGATCGACGGGCCCGATGCGAAAGACGCCCGCGCCGCAGTCGCCGACGCACATCACAAGTTCCAGGCCTCGGTGATGGACCGTTACGTGGCCCGCGGGCCCATGTTCACCGATGACGGCAACCAGATGATCGGCTCCATGATGATCATGGAATATCCCGACCGCGCGGCCTGCGACGAATTCTGGGCCGGCGAGCCGCTCAACTATGGCGGCGTGTTCTCGGACGTCACGATCGAGCGCTGGCGCTACGGCAAGTCGCTGGGGTAGCGCGCGCTGCGCTGGTCACACGGGCGGGTTTGAAACCCGCCCCTACAACC
>JABJEK010000138.1 GCA_018702955.1 Rhodospirillaceae bacterium
CCACCCGCGAGCCGTGCCTGCAGATGCGAGCGGCCGCGCCGGGCGGCCTTGCGTGCGCGTGTCTTGACCCGCAGATCGACCGGATGATGCCAGATGCGCGGGACAGGTGACCGCGCCGGGTCACCGCCCGTCTCGAGGAATGCCAGCATCGGGCAGACGTCCACGTCGTAGAGCAGGGCGCGGCCCGCCTTGCGTGCGTTGGCGATATCGAATGCGAGGCGGGCAACAAAAGCCAGATCGGTGACGATGTCATAGGTTTTGGCCCGGATGACGGCTGCCGGATCCGGCCCGGGGTCCAGGGCGTGGATCGTCACCATCAGTGAATCGATGAAGGTCCGCGAAAGCTTGTGATACGCGTCGTACGGGCTGGGCCACATCAGATCGTTGAGGGCCTGCCGGGGGTCGGCATCGCCCAGCACCGTCAGGTCCATCAGGACAGGCCTTGTCGTTTCGTCCTTGGCGGTGGTCGCGACGGCACTCATGCAGGAGACCGCAGGGACTGCCGGATGCCAGCTGCGGCGTCCACCAACTGCTGGCGCAGCGCGTTGACCCGGCGCCTCAAGATTGTGCCCGGATAAAGCAGAAAATCCCCCAGGTCGCGTGCAAAAACGGGCGCCCGCGGTGCCAACGCGAGGAGGATCGCGAGGTCCCGACGGGCGAACTTGCCCGCCTCGGCATTCGTGATCTCTTCCAATTCTTCAGGGGTCAGCAGATTGTGCATGATTCCGTCGGGACCCTTGAATCCGGTCTCCGCGTGATAGCCGAAAGGAGGTATGAAATTGAATGCATCGCGCACTGCGTCGGCATCCATCTCGAAGGTCTCGGCCATTCTGGAGATTTCTGCGGAACTGCCGCCGACAAGTGCGTTGAAGGAAAATATGGCGACGTCTTCCGGGTAGTGGGTGCGATGCGCTTCGGTGACGGCGCGCGACAGGCACCATTGGAACAAGACATTCCGGAAGCGGCGGCGACGGTCCTCCGGGGCTTCCGGATAGCTGCGCCAGAACATCGCTTCGGCGACTGCTTCCTCGGGCGTGCGTTGCATGACCACAAGTTTCACGCCAGGGATCAGTCTGCGGTAAGTCGCGAAGCGCAACTCCGGCAGAAGATCGAACACGGCCCAGCCCGACCGGCCCTGTTCGGCGGCATATTGGTCGAGGAGCCACGCGAACAAGCCGATCGGATGGTCGACGTGGTCGGGCAGCGCGTTGGTCAATCCATCGACAGTTGCGTCAAAATGGTCGCACGGGCGTTCAACCTTGGTGCGCAACGCGTCCATGTATCGGGGACGGTTCATATACTCTGTCAGCAGGCGCCGGCGTTGGTGGCGGAAAAACGGAAACCGGCGCTGTAAATAGACATGGAAGACCCCTTCCAGCGGGAAGCCTGCAATCGTCCGGGAGTGTGTTTGCAATGAATCGGCAAGCGTCGTTTTCCCGGACCGCCCGGCGCCGCCAATCAGCCATGCTTGTGTTTTGGCCGGATCGTTCATGATCAGGAGGTGGACGTGCCCTCGGGCAGGTAGGCCCGCATCAGAACTTCGCAGAACTGCATATCTTCAGGCTCATCGATCTGGAAGCTCTTCCAGAATTCTTGCCGCCAGATACCAATCTTGCCGTCCATCCGATTGCCGGAGTGACGCAAGACATCCGGCGTGAATATCCAGAAGGAACCATTCTCAAGGAACTGCTCACCCTTCTCCTGCCGTCGTTCGCGGCGTTTGTAGTCATAGGTGTAGCTGTCGAGGCTGCCATCGGCTTGCGGCCGCCAGATGTTGAAGTCCGGAATGGATGTGGCCGAGAAAAGGGAATCCAGTTTCTCCGCCTCAAACAGTTCCAGCGCGCCGTCGAAATCGGCGGCGGTGCGCACTGGGGACGTGCATTGCGGCGCCACCATGCGTGTCACTTCGACGCCCCGGCCTGCAAGTATGTCGAGTGCGTGAAGCCAGCCGGATTCCGATGATGCGGCGCTGTCGGCGATGTCGACTGGCCGTTCAATGGAGGACGCCCCGTAGGATTCGCCGACTGAGAGAATCTCGGGATCGTCTGAACTGACCCACACGGAATCAATCCGAGCAGCATCGCGGGCGTGCTCAATTGTCCAGGCGACGAGCGGCTTGCCGCAGAAATCCTTGAGGTTTTTTCCCGGAATTCCCTGCGACCCGCCGCGCGCCAGTATGACGGCGACATTGCTCATTGTGTGTCCGCGTCGTCGATCAGGACCGAACGTCCTGGCGGAGTTTGTTCCGCGCTTCCAGTTCGGATTCACCCAGAATCTTCTCGCCACTGCCGAGCGCATCCGGGATGGCCCGGACAGCGGCCACGAGACTGCGCAGGGCCTTGGTTTCGATGGAGGCCGCCTGATCGGACCCGTACATGGTCCGATCGATGGTCACATGATGCTCGATGGATGTGGCGCCGAGCGCAACGGCCGCCACGCAGACGGTTACCAGACTGGTCTCATGGCCCGAATAACCGACATCGACACCATAACGTTCACGCAGCATGGGGATGCAGAGCAGGTTCGCGTCTTCGGTTTGCATGGGATAGGTCGAATTGCAGTGCATGAGCTCGATTGGGCAATTGGCCTTGGCGAAAATTTCGACCACCTCGTCGATCTCTTCCAGCTTGGACATGCCGGTCGAGATGAAGGTTTTCTTCCCGTCCTTTGCGGTTTCGCGCAATAACGGGATGTGTCCGAGCATGGGCGAAGCGATCTTGTGGAACGGCGGATCGTATTTGCGCAGGAAGTCGAGACTGCCAGGATCCCAGCAAGAAGCCGTCCACTGCAGGCCCTTCTCGCGGCAATAGGCGTCGATCTCCTCATACTCGGCTTCGCCGAATTCGAGACCCTCCTTCTGCGCGCGCTGGGTGGTGCCCCATTGGCTTTCGCGCGGGCCGTCCAGATACTCCGCTGTGTAGACGGCATCGACGGTGCGCTTCTGGAATTTCACGGCGTCGAAGCCGGCATCCGCGGCGGCGTCCATGATTTCTTTGGCGATCGCCATGTCGCCGTTGTGATTGATGCCGATCTCGGCGATCAAAAACGGTTGTTGGTTCGGTGCCATGAAGGCTCCTTTCAGAAAATGACTAGGGTTGAATAGTCTCGGACGCGTCGTCGAGCAACAGCCCGTTTTCCGACAGGCGTGCGCGCAAAGCCGCGGGAAGGTCCGGGCTGTAGGTGGGCCGGTCGAGGAAGAACGCGCGGTGATTTCGTGAATGGCGGTTGTCGATCCCGAAAGACAGATAAATCGCATATTTTGGCGCCGACCCGCGGATGACGCCGCCCGCATGCATCAGACGCTGATCGAAGACGACGCAGTCCCCGGGCTGGGTGCGAATCACGCGGCGCGGGGTGGTCAGGAAATGATGGGACAGCAGGTTGTTGCGGCCGTGTCGGCGCAGAAAGCTGCGAATCTTGTTCCAGACAACATACTCGGTTCGCGCAAGCCTGGATTCCCGGTGATGGCTCCCGGGCAGAACCACGAGCGAGGAATTACTCTCGGTGTGGTCGGACAGATAGATCGCGACGCGTACCACGCGGTACGGCTCTTCCTGTTCGTCCCAGTCCGGGCCGACCCCATAGTCACGGCACGCGCTGTCGCGGTGCCAGCGGCCACCGGGCAGGTTGATATGTAAATCCGAGTGCTGGGTGTAGCGGATGTCGTCGCCGATCAGGGCGCGCACTGTTGCGATCAAGCGTTCGTTGAAGATCACCGGCCAGAAGGCCTCTTTGGTGGTGACCCCGTCCGCCAGGGTGTGAGTGGCGCCGGCGATCTCGCCGGCCGCATCAGGTTCGGCGGGCAAGTTGAAGACCGCATTGATCTGGTCGCGCCATTCGGCGGCCTCATCAGCGCTCAGAAGAGGGCGTATCAGATGGTAGCCGTCGCGGTCGAACGCAGCCTTCTCGGCCGCATTGATTGGGATGATGTCCGTCATGATGGCACCGATGGTCGTTTGCGGGTCAGTTGGGTCAGCAGGCCCGTCAGGCCGGCCGCCGTCAAAACAACGAGAACGGGTGTGAGAGGAATGCCGTATCGCGGGTTGCCGAAGGGGCCGTTGAGAGCCAGGAAATATGCGGCCACGCCCAATAAGAACAGAATATATGGCCGAACATCCCGTTCGCGAATGCCTCGGAGGGTTCCGGTCAGTTGCAGGAGTACCCCGGCGACAACGATGACCTGGGCGGCAGCCCATGCCAGGAGGAAGCCGTCGGATGGCACTGTCTTCGCGAAGTTCACTAGTCTCTTTGTTGTGGAACCGCCCGGCACCGCAGACAGAAATTGGGGGTCGAGCCGGAACTGGTGTCCGGTTTCATAGATGCCGGATTGAAACGTCGAGCGCACCGCGCCGAGGACCGTGCCTTTGATCAACACGCCGATGGGCATTTGCTTGAGATGCTCGATGGCGATCTCGCGCCGTGTTCGGTCCAGAATTGCCGGGTTCTGCTGGTCTTCCCGGCTTTGCGCCTTCATGCGTGTTTTGAGCTCTGTGTGCATGCTCGCTTCCATATCGTCCGCCACACAGCGATCGCACAGTCGAATGAACTGATCCACGACATCGAGGGCATGGTTGCCCGATTGGGTCGTGACGAGAGGTGTTCCGAACTGGACATAATTTGCTGTCGCACGCGGGGCCACAGCCGAAATCATCATGACCGCAGGCACGAGG
>JABJEK010000139.1 GCA_018702955.1 Rhodospirillaceae bacterium
AAAGGATCAAACTCAAAACGATGGAGACACGGCGATTGCAATACCGCAAACACGCCGCCTAATATCTTGAACCAGATGAGCCAGATCCTCCTTTAGATCAGGCCGCAGATTGTTCCAATTTATATGACGACGGACAGAGTTGAAGGATCAGAATGATCCCAAGCTCAACGGCCTGACCCTGCAGCCGGGCATGCCCGCCGAGGTTCTGATCCGCACCGGTGAGCGCACGCTGATCCAGTATCTGGTGAGCCCGGTCGAGCAGTCGATCTCCCGTTCTCTCAGGGAATAAACGGCGACTATCCTGTACTGACGACCCTCGCGCGCCGCGCCGCACGCGACGTGAACACCACGCATCCCGAGACCAGCAACGCGCCGGCGACATTCAGCGGCAGGTTGAGCGGGATGAAGCACAGCGCGCCGCCCGCCACGAACACCGGGTACAGCCAGATCGGGATCGGCCCCTCGGAGTAGCGCTGGATCAGCGCCGTCAGCGAATAGATGCCGAACAGCGCGAAGCCGCCGATCTGGATGCTTTCCCATAAACCCGCGCCGATCAGTGGCGTGAAGGCGAACAGCAGCACGACGATGTAGAGGCCCTTGGCGATCTTCCATGCCTCCACACCCGTGGCCATGGGCGGAGACTTGGCGATGCCCGCGGCGGTAAAGGCGGCGAGGCAGACCGGTGGTGTGACGTTCGAATCCTGACTCAGCCAGAACACGATCAGATGCGCGGTCAGCAGGAAGACGGTCAGGGTCTCCGTATCGATCAGGGCCGGGCGGATGACCAGTGCCAGCTCGAACGGCATCCCGCTGACGAGTTCCTTGGCGGCCTCGAGACTCATCCCCTGGGTGATATTCGCCACATGTGGCGAATCCACCAGCGCGAACATGGCCGCCTGGGCCGGGTCGGCGATGCCATTGACCAGCATCTCGACCAGGATGCCGTCCGCCAGCAGCCCGGCCAGCGCGGGGGCCGAGAGGATCGACAGCACGATATATGCGGCCGTCACGGGCAGGCCCATGCCGAGCACCAGCGAGACGATCGCGATCAGGATGACGGCGATCAGGACGGAGCCCTGTGACCATTGGGCGATCATCAGGGCGAAGCCGTTGCCGAGCCCCGACGTCGTCACCGCGTTGTTGATCAGGCCGACCGTGACCAGCAGCACGGCGGTCATGATCGAGGTCTTGATGCCGAGGACGAGGGCCCGGGAGATCTTGCGCGGGCCCATCCGGTTGGGCGTGACCCAGCTCACGACGATCAGGGTCCCGATCGCGAAACAGGCCGCGAAACTCGGCGTTCGGCCGCTCACCAGCATGTAGGTCATGATCCCGAGCGGCAGCACGAAGTTGAGCGCACCACCCCAGAGTTTCTTCCAGTCGACGGCGGCGATCTGCTCGGTGCCGATCCGGTGCTTCATGGATTCCACCCGGACCATGAAGCCGACCGACATGAAATACAGGATCGCGGGAATGATCGAGACGATCACGATGGTGGAGTAGGCAATCCCGGTGAAGGACACCATGACGAAGGCGCCTGCGCCCATGATCGGCGGCATCATCTGGCCGCCGGTCGACGCCGAGGCCTCGACCCCGGCCGCGAACTTGGCGCGAAAGCCGTTCGCCTTCATGAGCGGGATCGTGATGATCCCGGTCGAGGCGGTGTTGGCGACGGCCGAGCCCGAGATGGTGCCGGTCAGGGCCGAGGAAATGATGGCGACGAAGGCGGCACCACCGCGGAACCGCCCGGCGATGATCTTGGACAGTTCGATGACGAAGTCGGATGCGCCGGAGACGACCAGGAAGGCACCGAAGATCATGAACAGGGTGATGTTGGCCGACGAGATGGTCGCGATGATGCCGAGCATGCCCTCGTCGTTGTAGAGCGAGCGGAACAGCACGTCGCTCAGCGGCAGGCTGGCGGCGCGGAAGACGCCGGGCAGGATTTCGCCGAGGAACAGGATGTAGCTCAGGGAGACGACGACCAGAACCGGAATGATCCAGCCGGTCATCCGGCGGGTCAGCTCGATCGCCGCGACGATCAGGATGATCCCGGCAGCCCAGTCGATCGGGGTGAACTGCCACGGCAGCCCGGTTTCGGCCAATGTGCGGGTATAGAGGCCGGTCTCGGCCCCCGCAATCCAGGCCGCCGATGCGGCCACGAGAATTCCGAGGACAAGATCGAGGCCGATCGACCATGGCTTCTCGGCGTGACGCTTGAACGTGGCTGACGTGACGAAGCCGAGGAAACCGAAGCCGCCGTAATGGATGGCGTTCTGCCACAGACCCGGCTCGTTCCAGAGCAGGTTGGTGCCCACATGCCAGAGGCCGAACGCACAGATGGCGATCAGCGTCAGGCCGTAGCGGCCCGGACGCGCCAGCGAATAGTCAAAATCGACAACCCCGGCACGGAAGCCACTGACAGGTTCTTCCGGTTCGATCTCGATGGCGACGGCGTCGATCATGCCTGGCAGGGGTGTCTGGCTCATGGCGATCTTTCCGGCAGATAATTTACGGCGATACGAAAAAAGGGTGGCCGCACGGTCGCGACCACCCTCTGTTTCAGGTCCTGATCAGACAAAAACTACTTTGCCATCAGGTGGGCCGGAATATCGACCCCGACTTCTTTGTAGTAACGCGCAGCACCCGGGTGGAGCGGCACGGGAAGACCCGCCGTTGCCGCCTGGACGTTCATGGCCTTGGTTGCCTTGTGGATCGCCTGCAGGAACGGAAGGTTCTCGTAGATCGCCTTGGTCAGCAGATAGACATGCTCTTCCGAGACATCGGCATTCACCGCCAGGAAGTTCGGCTGAGCGATGGTCAGGAGATCCTTGGTCTGGCCCGGATAGGTGCCGGCCTTGATGGTGTAGGGCACCCAGAGGTTCCGGCCGCCATCCATCTTCTTGGCCTCATCAGGCGTGACGGTCAGCATCGTGAATTTGGCCGCGTTGGATGCCATCAGCTTGGTGATCGCGCCGGTCGGCGGACCGGACGGGGCACCGATGCCCGCAACCTGGCCGTTGGCCAGCGCGTCGGCCGTCGGGCCGTAGCCGCCATGCATCAGCTTGAAGTCCTTCGCCATGTCCAGTCCGAGACCCTTGAGCAGGACCCGGTTGGAGCCGATGGTTCCGGAGTTCTGCTTGCCGAAGCCCATTGTCATGCCCTTCATCGCAACCAGATCGGCGGCGGTGCCGGTCTTGGCATACTGATTGGCGACGACGAACTGCTCGACATTCTGCCAGAGCATGGAGACCGAACGCATGTTGGTCTGCGGCGCGGTCACGGGGCCGGTGCCGGTCGCCGCATAGGAGCCGAACAGGCCCTGGATGATGGCGAACTGGGCCGTGTCTGCACCGAGTGCCTGAACATTCGCGCCCGAACCGGCGGAATTGACGGCCGTGAGGCTGAACTTCTGCTTCGGCAGGAGCTTGACCTTCGACAGGGTCGCAATCGCCGTGCCGACCGGGTGGTAGGTGCCGCCGGTTGAAGCGGTGTTGAGGATGTAATCCTTGTTCTGGGCGAGTGCCGGTGTGGCAGCCAGAACTCCGACGGCGGTTACGCCGACGGCAAGCGTCTTGAACAGTTGAATAGGTTTCATGAAACCCTCCCGATTAAACCAGTTGAACTAGTTGATATTATTGATACTTGAGCTATCCATAACGAATTCCACGCCGGCTGTCCGTCATGCTTTATGCCTATGTCCGTGCTATTTTTCCGGCGTTGGCAGTCGCCAATTGTGGCTGCACAGTTCGAAAGAGGCAACGTTGATGGCGAAGACGTCCCAAACGGCGATGGCGATCGAAGGCATGGTTCGCGAAATTAAGCTCGAGCCATCCCAGATGACGGCACAACTGACCCCGGCCGAGGATCTGTTCGTGCTGGCCCATATGGGCATTCCCGAGACGTCTGCGGAAAACTGGACGCTCGACATCGGCGGACATGTCCAAACGCCTATTCGTCTCAACTACGAACAGTTGATGGCACGCCCCAAGCGGGTGCTGGAGACGGTCCATCAATGCGCGGGAAGCCCGATGAACCCGACACTGGCGACCCGTCGGATCGCCAATGTCCAATGGGGTGGTGTCGATCTGGCGGAATTGCTCGACGAGGCCGGGATATCCGCGAACGCCACCCATCTGTGGTCGTACGGCATGGATCATGGAAAATTCGCCGGGGAAGTTCAGGAGAATTACCTGAAAGACATCCCGCTGTCCCGGCTCGCCGAGGGCGATGTGTTGATCGCTTACGAACTCAACGGCGCGCCGTTGCCGCAGAAACACGGGTTTCCCGCGCGCCTTGTCGTGCCCGGATACTTCGGCACCAACAGTGTGAAATGGCTCTCGCGGCTGGAAGTGGCGGACCGCCGGGCAGACAGTATTTTCACGACGCGGTTCTACAATGACGCCGTGCCCGGCACCGAAGACACGCGGCCGGTCTGGGAGATATTTCCCGAAAGCCTCATTGTGGCGCCGGCACCAGACGCGGTTGTTGCCGCCGAAGAGATCGAGATCTGGGGTTGGGCCTGGTCGGCGACGGGCGTCGAACGGGTCGACGTCAGCACAGACGGCGGCGACAGCTGGCACCAGGCAGAGGTGGGACCGCGTCAACAACGTTCCTGGCAGCGGTTCTCTTATCAGTGGTCGCCGTCTGCCGCCGGGGGATGCACGCTCATGAGCCGCGCGACCAACGCCGACGGCGCAAACCAGCCCCTGGAGGGCGCACGAAACGCCGTCTATGCACTTGATGTAGCCGTGGCCTAGTTGGCGAATACACGGTGCCGGGCAAATCAGTTCGTTTTCACTTGACGGTCCGGGGGGTAAAGGCAGAGAAAACCGGGGTCGGGGCGTAGCTCAGCCTGGTAGAGCACCTGCTTTGGGAGCAGGGGGTCGCATGTTCGAATCTTGTCGCCCCGACCAATCTTTTCAACGGCTTAGCAGGAAACTGCCAAGCCGTTTTTCTTTGTAGAGACCAATTAGGTG
>JABJEK010000140.1 GCA_018702955.1 Rhodospirillaceae bacterium
GAGTTCGTGGCGCTGTCCGCGTCGAGCAGGTTGCCAGGGTTGATCGTTTCGGGAAGAACTTCACTCAGGCTTGTTTCATAGCCGAGCAGGGCATTCAGCGACGCGTCTTTCGTCGCCGTGCGCGCCCGCGTCGTCGCGTTGTTGATCTGCGCCTGATCGTCGAGATCGACCACAACGGTCAGAATGTCGCCGACCTCGCCGGCGCGCTGATCCTTGAAAAAGGCACGCGCGCCCGTGCGCCAGAGCGAATTGGCGTAGCGTTCGATCGGGCGTGGTGCCGGCATCGGCATCGAGATCGGGCGGTAGTCGGGACGGGCAATCAGACGTTCATCACCAGCCAGCGTCGGGGGAAGGGAGACGGTCCTGCCGGGCGACTATGTGGTGATCAAGGTTGCAGACAGCGGGGTCGGAATCCCGAAGGAAAACCTCGAGCATATTTTCGAGCCGTTTTTCACCACCAAGAAGTCGGTGCCGGGACCGGGCTGGGCCTGTCCACCGTTTACGGCATCGTCAAGCAGACCAGATGTTATGTGTTAGTGGATTCCGATACGGGCAAGGGCACGTCCTTCACGATCTATCTGCCGGCCCACGCACAGGAAGCCGGTGCGGCAGAAAAGGCCGAGGCGGCGGATTCTCTGACCGCGGCCGACACCAACGGGGCCGGAACCGTGCTGGTGGTCGAGGACAAGGATGCCGTGCGCCTGTTCTCGGCACGCGCGCTGCGCGCCAATGGTTACAAGGTGCTTGAGGCGCGTACCGGGGAGGCGGCTATGGAGCTGATCGGGGTCGTCGAGGAGCCGATCGATCTTCTCATCACGGATGCGGTGATGCCGGAAATGGATTGCCCGACCCTGATCAAGAACGTGCGCGAAGAGAAACCCGAAATGCCGGTCATCTGTATCTCGGGCTATGCCGAGGAAACGTTCCGGAACCGGCTGGGCGAGGACTAGGATATTCATTTCCTGCCCAAGCCGTTCTCGCTCGCCCAACTGGCGGGCAAGGTGAAAGAAGTGATGGATCGGGTGCCGGCCTAGGGTGGCGACTCCGAAGGTTGCCTTATAGTCGGGTGCCTCGCTTGGAACGCTGTAATATTGCGCAAATCAGACGCAATTCTGGCGTTTTCGGATGAGAACAAAAAAAGAACTTTACATGTAGAACAAAGCAAGTACACTGACGCTCTAAACCGCGACGGTGGGGTTTTGAACCATCGCGGGGCCGCAGGAACCAGAGGGATCCCAGGCGGGATCTCCAGAGGAAACGGAGGAGCGATCCATGAGCAGCACACAGCTTCGCGTCGTCGAGGACAGCAGCATGAAACCGGAAGAACGTAACAAGGCCCTGGATGCCGCGTTGAGCCAGATCGAGAAGGCCTATGGCAAGGGCTCGATCATGCGGCTTGGCGACGACAATGCCGTCGAGATCGCCGCCACATCCACCGGCTCGCTCGGCCTCGATATCGCACTCGGTATCGGCGGCGTGCCGCGCGGCCGGGTCGTCGAGATCTACGGCCCCGAAAGCTCGGGCAAGACCACGCTGGCCCTGCATGTGATCGCGGAATCCCAGAAGACCGGCGGCACCTGCGCCTTCATCGATGCCGAGCACGCGCTCGACCCGACCTATGCCCGCAAGCTTGGCGTCAACCTCGATGATCTCCTGATCTCGCAGCCCGATGCCGGTGAACAGGCGCTTGAAATCGCCGACACGCTGGTTCGCTCGGGCGCCGTCGATATTCTGGTGGTCGACAGTGTCGCCGCCCTGGTGCCGCGGGCCGAACTCGAAGGCGAGATGGGAGATTCACTGCCCGGCCTGCACGCCCGGCTGATGAGCCAGGCCCTGCGCAAGCTGACCGGCTCGATCGCGCGTTCGGACACGACCGTGATCTTCATCAACCAGATCCGTCACAAGATTGGCGTTATGTTCGGCAGCCCGGAGACCACGACGGGTGGCAACGCGCTGAAATTCTACGCCTCGGTCCGGCTCGATATCCGCCGCATCGGTTCGATCAAGGACCGCGACGAGGTCGTCGGCAACCAGACCCGGGTCAAGGTGGTCAAGAACAAGCTGGCGCCGCCCTTCAAGATCGTCGAGTTTGACATCATGTATGGCGAGGGTGTCTCGAAGATGGGCGAACTGCTCGATCTCGGGGTCCAGGCCGGAATCATCGACAAGTCGGGCGCCTGGTTCTCCTACGGGGACGAGCGGGTCGGACAGGGCCGCGAGAACGCCAAGACGTTCTTCAAGGAAAACCCGGAAATTGCCGCGGAGATCGAACTGAAGATCCGCGCCAATGCGGGCCTGATCGCCGATGCCATGCTGGGCAATCCCGAGGAATTCAAGGATAGCTCCGGATCGGAAGATGAGCCGGACGGGTCACCGGACGCCGCATCGAATTCCACATCGGATGCCGCCAAGAACGCTGCCGAAGGCGACTGAGCGGGCCTTCCAGAAAGATAATTCACCCCTGTGTGGTGACAGGAAGTGGCCTCTCCCGGCAACGGGAGGGGCCTTTTCGTGTCAAGCAACTGACCTCCGGTTCTTATCGGCGGCAACGGAGACGGTGACCGGCCTGTCCTGTGCTGTCGCTCGCTCGCCATTTGAGTCGACGTGGTAGCCTCGACAGGCCTTCGGGCGCACGGTAAAACCGCTCCCGCACCTCGTTTTGACCGGCCCGGCAGATATGGCGACTACCAGCGAAATCCGATCAGCGTTTCTCGACTATTTTGCCCAGGACGGGCATGAAATTGTCGATTCATCCCCGCTCGTGCCCCACAACGATCCGACGCTGTTGTTTACCAATGCGGGCATGGTGCAATTCAAGAATGTGTTCACGGGCGCGGAGAACCGGCCCTATAGCCGCGCGACCACATCGCAGAAATGTGTGCGCGCCGGCGGCAAGCACAACGACCTCGAGAATGTCGGCTATACGGCTCGCCATCACACATTCTTCGAGATGCTCGGCAACTTCTCGTTCGGCGATTACTTCAAGGAACATGCGATCGAGCTGGCCTGGAACCTGATCACCAAGGAGTACGGTCTGCCGGCCGACCGGTTGATAGCAACCGTCTATGCCGAGGACGACGAGGCGTTTGATCTGTGGCGGAAGATCGCGGGCCTTTCGGAAGACAAGATCATCCGCATCGCGACCCACGACAATTTCTGGGCCATGGGCGACACCGGCCCGTGCGGGCCGTGTTCGGAAATCTTTTTCGACCATGGCGACAAGATTCCCGGCGGCCCCCCCGGCAGTCCCGACGAGGATGGCGACAGGTTCATCGAGGTCTGGAACCTGGTGTTCATGCAGTATGAGCAGCGCAACGCGGATCTGCGCGAAGACCTGCCGAAGCCGTCGATCGACACGGGCATGGGGCTGGAGCGGATCGCCGCTGTCCTCCAGGGCAAGCACGACAATTACGATATCGATCTGATGCGCGGCCTGATCGAGGCGTCCGCGCATGCGGCCAACGTAGACCCGGATGGCGAGGGTGCCGTTAGTCACCGCGTGATCGCCGACCATTTGCGCGCCTGTTCCTTCCTGATGGCCGATGGCGTGCTGCCGTCGAACGAGGGGCGGGGCTATGTGCTGCGCCGGATCATGCGTCGCGGCATGCGCCACGCCCATCTTCTGGGCTGCAGTGATCCGCTGATGCATCGCTTGGTGCCGTCGCTGGTATCGGCGATGGGGGACGCATTCCCCGAGTTGCGCCGGGCCCAGCCGTTAATTACCGAGACCTTCCGCCTGGAAGAGGAACGGTTCAAGCAAACCCTCGATCGCGGCCTGAAGCTGCTCGAAGAGGAAACGGACAAGCTGGGCGATGGCGCGGATCTGTCCGGCGAAGTGGCGTTTCGTCTGTATGACACGTTCGGTTTCCCGCTCGATCTGACCGAGGACATCCTGCGCGGGCAGGGGCGTTCGGTCGATAACGCGGCATTCGACGCGGCGATGGACGCCCAGCGTGCCGCCGCACGCCGCGCCTGGTCCGGTTCGGGCGATGCGGCAACCGAGGAAGTCTGGTTCGATATCCGCGAGGAGACCGGCGCCACCGAGTTCCTGGGCTACGACACCGATACGGCGGAGGGAAAAGTCACCGCGCTCGTCGTCGACGGCGAGCGGGTCGAGACGGTAGCACCGGGACAGGATGTGGCGGTCATCGTCAATCAGACACCGTTTTACGGGGAATCCGGCGGTCAGATGGGCGACGCCGGCGTGATGTTCAGCCCAAGCAGGGCGGAGATCACCGTCCACGATACCCAGAAGAAGTTGGGCGATTTACATGTCCATCTCGGAACTGTCGCCGGCAAGCCGCTGTCGGTCGGCGATGTGGTCGAGCTGCGTATCGACGTCATGCGTCGCGACAGGCTGCGCGCCAATCACTCCGCGACCCACCTGCTGCACGAGGCGCTGCGCGGTGAGTTGGGTGCGCATGTCGCGCAGAAGGGCTCGCTGGTCGCGCCGGACCGATTGCGGTTCGATATTTCCCATACCAAGCCGATGGATGCGGCGGAGATTTCTGCGGTCGAGGCCGTGGTCAATGCGCGCGTCGCCGTCAACGCGCCGGTCAACACGACCCTGATGACACCCGATGAGGCGATCGACGCCGGAGCGCTGGCCCTGTTTGGCGAGAAATATGGCGATGAGGTTCGGGTTGTCGCGATGGGCGGCGCCGCCAACGATGATGACAATGACCGCGTGGCCTACTCGGTGGAGCTGTGCGGCGGCACCCATGTGCGCCGGACGGGCGATATCGGCCTGATCAAGATTATCTCGGAAAGTGCGGTATCGGCGGGTGTGCGCCGGGTCGAGGCCCTCACGGGCCCCGATGCGCGCGCCTATATGGAGACCCAGGACCGGCTGCTGCGCGAGACGGCCGACGTGTTGCGCACCACGCCGGATGCCGTTCCCGAGCGCGTCGCACAGTTGCTCGAGGAGCGCAAGAAGCTCGAACGCGAACTGACCGACACCCGCCGCAAACTCGCGGCCGGCGGCGGTGGAACGTCAGCGGCTGACGACGCGTCTCAGGATATCGGCGGCGTGACGTTCACCGCACGGGCCCTGACGGATGTACCGCCGCGCGAACTCAAAAGCCTGGTCGACGATATAAAGGACAGCATCGGCTCCGGCATCGTTGCCGTGGCGGGTGCCTTTGACGGCAAGGGCTCGATCGTGGTCGGGGTGACATCCGACCTGATCAAGCGGTTCAGCGCGGTCGATCTCGTTCGGATCGGCGTGGCCGAACTGGGCGGCAAGGGCGGCGGCGGGCGCCCGGACATGGCCCAGGGCGGAGGTCCGGACCCCTCGAAGACCGAAGCCGCACTGGCTGCCATCGAGGCGGCCCTGAAAAACGAACTGGCCGTCTGACCGGCGGCCAACAGGGAGTGAACATGCGCTTCGAAGGTACCGAGACCTATGTTGCGACCGACGATCTGCAGATCGCGGTCAATGCGGCGATCACCCTTGAGCGACCGCTGCTGGTGAAGGGCGAACCGGGCACCGGCAAGACCGTCCTGGCGCACGAGATCGCCGATGCGTTGGGTGCGCCGCTGATCGAGTGGCACGTCAAATCCACGACCAAGGCCCAGCACGGGCTCTATGAATATGATGCCGTGGCGCGGCTGCGCGACGGCCAGCTTGGCGACGAGCGTGTTCAGGACATCTCCAATTACATCGTCCGGGGCAAGTTGTGGGAGGCGTTCGAGAGTGAGCAACGCCCGGTCCTGCTGATCGATGAAATCGACAAGGCGGATATCGAGTTTCCCAACGATCTGCTGCTTGAGATCGACCGGATGGAGTTCCACGTCTACGAGACCAAGCAGACGATTGCGGCACGTCATCGTCCGATCGTGATCATCACGTCGAACAATGAAAAGGAACTGCCGGACGCATTCCTGCGCCGTTGTTTCTTCCATTACATCGCGTTCCCCGATGCCGACACGATGACCCGGATCGTCGATGTGCATCACCCCGACATCAAGAAACGCCTGCTACGCGAAGCGCTCACGTCTTTTTATGATCTGCGTGATGTGCCGGGTCTCAAGAAGAAGCCCTCGACGTCAGAGTTGCTCGACTGGCTGAAGCTGTTGATGGCCGAGGATATCGACCCTGAGGAGTTGCGCACCAATGATCCCGCAAAGCTGATCCCGCCGCTGTATGGCGCGCTCCTGAAATCGGAACAGGATGTGCAGCTGTTCGAGCGGCTGGCCTTCCTGAACCGTCGCGAACGCGCCGAGAGCTAGGTCGCGGGCCGATGTTCGCAGATTTTTTCCAGACCCTGCGAAAGGCCGAAGTTCCGGTATCCCTGCGAGAGTATCTCGATCTGCTGACGGCGATGGAGCGCGGGGTCGCGGAATATAAGGTTGAGGATTTCTACTATCTGTCCCGCGCGCTCCTGGTGAAGGATGAACGCCATATCGACAAGTTCGATCTGGTCTTTGGCCATGTTTTCCGGGGGCTGGAGCCGCCCGAGTTCGACGATGTGGAGGGTGAAATCCCCGAGGAATGGCTCCGCAAGATGGGCGAGCTGGAGCTGACGGAAGAGGAGAAGGCCCAGATCGAGGCCATGGGTGGCTGGGAAAAACTGATGGAAACCCTGCGCGAGCGGCTCGCGGAGCAGGAGGGACGCCACCAGGGCGGCAAGAAATGGATCGGTACCCAGGGCACGTCTCCCTATGGCGCGAACGGCTATAACCCGGAAGGGGTTCGCATTGGCCAGGAAGGGAACCGCAACAATTCCGCGGTGAAGGTCTGGGACCGTCGTGAGTTCAAGGACCTCGATGGCGGTGTTGAAATCGGCACCCGCAATATCAAGGTGGCGCTGCGCCGGCTGCGGAAGTTCGCCCGAGAGGGGGCGGCCGACGAGCTCGACCTCGACGACACGATCAACTCTACGGCACGCAACGGCGGCTGGCTCGACATCAAGATGGTGCCCGAACGCCACAATGCGGTGAAGGTGCTGCTGATGTTTGATGTCGGCGGTTCGATGGATCCGCATATCCGGATGTGCGAGGAGCTTTTCTCCGCCGCGCGGACCGAGTTCAAGCATCTCGAATATTTCTACTTCCACAACTGCGTCTATGAATCCCTGTGGCGGGAAAACCGGCGCCGACGTGCCGGCGGCACGGGGACATGGGATGTGCTGCACACCTATCCGGCGGACTACAAACTGGTACTGGTCGGCGATGCGACCATGAGCCCGTACGAAATTTCCCACCCCGGCGGCAGCGTCGAGCATTGGAACGAGGAGGCTGGAGAAACGTGGCTGCGCCGCCTCGTGCGAACCTACCCGCAGGTGGCCTGGCTCAACCCGATGCCCCAGGACCGGTGGCGCTACTTCCCTTCGATCGGCATGGTCAGCGAAATCCTCGACGGACGCATGTACCCGCTCACGATCGAGGGGCTGGACGATGCCATGCGCGGATTGAGCCGAAAATAACCATTATTTTCAGAGCTTTAAGAAAATTGGAATGGTTTCAGTCCATGGAGTGTTTATCTCTATGTAACTACCTGTGTTCACCAACGTCCCAATAGGAGACAAATCTATGTCCATTACCCGAATTCTCGCCGCTGCCGGCATCGCCTCGATCGCTCTCACCGGCGCCGCTCTGGCACAGAGCAACACCAATCCTCAGGCGTCCGCCAAAGGCCAGATGGTCAAGGACGAGGCGATGAAGAAAGACGCCATGATGAAGAAGGACGAAATGAAAAAGGACGCGATGAAGAAGTAGCGTCGTTTCGTTCGGTCCCCTTCGCGCCGGTCTCCGGTGAGCACAGAATCCAAACGCCAGGCGGTGACCGCGGAATTACCGCGGCTCCGCCGGTACGCGATCGCGCTGATGCGCGACCGGGTCGAGGCGGACGACCTCGTCCATGACGTTGTCGTTCGGGCGTTGGACAAGCTCCACCTTTGGCGCGAGGGGA
>JABJEK010000141.1 GCA_018702955.1 Rhodospirillaceae bacterium
AAAGTCTGGTAGGGCAGGGTCGTTTGCGCGCCGGGTTCGGCGTAGTTCTCTTGACCTGCAATCACATCGAAGGGATGGCTCACGGCAGCGAGTAGCGCCTCGAAGGGGGACATGTCCTCGTGCTCGACGGCAGCGGTTAGAGCCTCTTCGACCTTGTGATTGCGCGGGATATAGATCGGATTGATCCGGTCCATCGCATCTGCGCGTGCCTCTGCTTCGACATCTTCGCCCGACAGCCGCGCGCGCCAGTTTTCCAGCCAGGCGTTGATGGCGGAAAGCTCGGCGAACTGGCCCTGCACAGGGATCGCATTGCCACGTAGCGCCGTTGCCAAGTGACGGAAAACCAACGTGAAGTCGGCACCGCCTTGATGCATCGCTGTCAAAAGACCGCCGATCAGTTCGTCATCCGCTGCCTGTTCCGTGGTCAGGCCGATTTTTCGGCGCATCGCCGCCGTCCAGTACGCGTCATAGCGCGCGGGGGTGGTGTTGATCACGTCGGTCAAAATTTCGATCGCGCGGTCCTTGTCGCGATCAATCAACGGAATCAGGGTTTCTGCCAGTCGCGCAAGGTTCCAGACCAGAATGTCAGGCTGGTTGCCATAGGCGTAGCGGCCTTGGGTATCGATGGAACTGAAGACCGTGTCCGGCGCGTAGCTGTCCATGAAGGCGCAAGGGCCGTAATCGATGGTCTCGCCCGAAATGGTTGTGTTGTCGGTGTTCATCACACCGTGGATGAAGCCGATACTCATCCATTTGGCGACCAAAGCGGCCTGTGCTTCGGTGACGGCTTCAAGGAAAGCCAGGTAAGGGTTCTCCGCGTCTGCGGCGTCTGGATGATGGCGGGCGATGGCGTAATCGGCCAGTTGGCGCACCTTCTCTTCATCACCACGTGCGGCGAAAAACTGCAAGCTGCCCACGCGCATATGACTTGCGGCCACACGTGTCAGAATCCCGCCAGGCAGGGGCGTTTCGCGCTGTACTGTCTCGCCGGTGCTGACAGCGGCCAGCGCCCGGGTCGTGGGCACACCAAGCGCGTGCATCGCTTCACCGATCAGGTATTCACGCAAGACCGGGCCGAGCGCCGATTTCCCGTCACCGCCACGCGAGAAGGGCGTGCGGCCTGAGCCCTTGAGCTGGATGTCGCGCCGCTTCCCGTGGACGTCGATAACTTCGCCGAGCAAAAGCGCGCGACCATCACCCAGCTGCGGGCTAAACCCGCCGAACTGATGGCCGGCATAGGCCTGTGCCAGTGGTGTTGCGCCATCCGGGGCGACATTTCCGGAGAAAATACTCGTCCCTGCGTCTGTGTTCAGGACAACTGGATCCAGCCCGAGCTCTTCTGCCAGCGCGTGGTTCAGCTGCAGAAGATTTGGGGCCTCTGCCGGTGCCGCGTTGCATTCCACAAAACAGCCTTCGAGGCTGCGCGAGAAGCTGTTGTCGAATGCGAACTTGGGAAGGGTGGGGCTCAGATTGTTCATGCTTCGGGGTTCCGGTGTCCTGACCTCAAGAAGATGGGTTTCATGCCGAAAATGTCCATGTTAGCCGACATCCGTGCCGGATACGGGTCGCTCGTTTGGGAGCATGATGTGTTCGCGGGGCAGTGTCAGACTAAATCGGCTTGAGCGGAGCAGGTGCTGTCCGTAGCCTCGGCGGATGCAATATCCCTTCAGGTATCCGCTATCTCTGCGTCGGATCGAAGGTTTTCTATTCGGACCTATTCTGGGCGCGTTATTTCAGATCGTTATTCGAGCAATAAGACAGCCCGTTAACGACCAAATCCCTCTCCCTCCGCAAATTCCGGGTTGCGTGTCACGCCCGGCGATGCGCGAAACTCTATTCCGGAAACTGTTCGTCCGGCACATCGTCGAACGAGGCGTAGTTGAGGTCGTAAAGGCGCGCGTAGAGCCCGCCCTGGTTGACCAACTCGGCATGGGCCCCGGTTTCGACGACGCGGCCGTTCTGCAAGACGATAATCCGATCCGCACCGCGCACGGTGGCAAGCCGGTGGGCGATGACGATGCCGGTGCGGCCCTCGAGCAGGCGTTTGAGGGCGGTTTGGATTTGCCGCTCGGTCTGGCTGTCGATATTCGCCGTCGCTTCGTCGAGCACCAGAATCCTGGCATCCGCCACCAGGGCGCGGGCGAAACTGAGCAGCTGGCGCTGGCCGAGCGACAGGCTACGGCCCTGTTCCTCGAGAACAGTGTCGTAGCCGTTGGCGAGCAGGGTGATGAAATCATGGGCGCCGACCGCGCGCGCGGCGCTTTCGACATCCTCGCGGGTCGCGCCGACGGTCCGGTAGCGGATGTTTTCGAATATGGACCCGGTGAACAGGAAAGGGTCCTGCAGGACCATGGCGATATGTTTGCCCAATGCCGCCTTGGCGTAGTTGCGCACGTCGTGACCGTCGATCAGCACCGCGCCCTCGTTGACCTCGTAGAACCGGTGTAGCAGTGACGTGATGCTGGTTTTACCCGAACCCGTCGGGCCGACCAGGGCCACGGTTTCGCCCGGCGCGACCGCAAAATTTACATTCTGTAGTACGGGCTGGTTCTCGACATAACTGAACGTGACGTTGCGAAACTCGACCGATCCCTCGATGGCGTCCGGGTCGATGGCTTCGGGCCCGTCGTCGATCGCCAGGGGAACGTCGAGGACTTCGAAGATTCGCTTGCCCGACGCCATGGCTCGTTGCATCACGGAGTACTGGGTGGTGAGCGAGCGGATCGGGTCGAAAAAACGTTGCACGTAGAACAGGAAGGCGACCATGACGCCGACATCGAGCGTGCTGTCGAGGACCTGGAGGCCACCGACCACGATCACCACCCCCATCGCCGCACCGGTCAGGGTGTCAACGATCGGCACCATCACCTGGGCCATTTTGGCGGACTTCAGATGCGCGCCGAGATTCTCCTGAACCTTCTCGTCGTAGAGATCAAAATTGACCGCCTCGCGTCGCATGCTCTGCACGGTCCGCACGGCACGGATCCCTTCGGCCAGGGCACCATTGGCGGTGGAGTTGGTCTCGCGCGCGCGACGGAAAGCCACCCGCGCGCGAGGTAGCCAGATCATGCGGACAATGAACAAGGTCGGCACCACCGACAGGGTGAGGATGCCAAGCCCGAAATCCATCGTCAGCATGATGACGACGATGCCAAACAGCAGCACCAGATCGCCGAACGCGGTGACCGAGTTTTCGAGAAATTCCTGCAGCGAGTTCACGTCGCCGGTCAGGCGCGACATCATGCGCCCGGTTTCGGTCTTGTCCATGAACGACAGCGATACATTCTGCAGATGGGCGTACATGGCCTGGCGTAGATCGAAGATGACATGCTCGCCGGTTACCCCGATCAGGCGGTCCTGTAGCCAGTTGGCGCCGTAATTGACCGTGATAACGGCCGCGAACACCATGACCACCCAAAACAGGCCGGCGGCATTGCCACCGTCAGCCAACAGGACATTGTCGATGCCGAACCGAATGATCAGCGGGATGGCCAATTGGGCCGCAGTGACGACCAGGACGGCGGCGATCGCGAGCCAGACTTGTTTGCGGTAGGGCCGCACATAGGCCAGGAACCGGCGCACCACGCCACCATCAAACAGCGCCCCGAACATCTCCTCGTCGAGGCTGATCTGCGAGCCCACATAGGCGCGGGGTGGCCGACCGCGCCCCGGCGGGTGCTGGGTGCCCTGGGTGTCATTGGTCGTCGTGGTCATTGCGCCGCCCCCTGAATACTGGAGGTGTCGTCAACCAGTTCGTCGTCGAGCCGGTTTTGCAAGGCATGGAGTTCGGCGTAGCGGCCGCCCTGGGCCACCAGGCTGTCATGTGTGCCCCGCTCGATGATGCGACCGCCTTCGAGAAATATGATCTCGTCGGCATGGAGCAGGGTTCGCAGACGGTGGGAGATGAAAATAGTGGCGCAGGATTGCATCGGCGCTTTCAGGAGTTCGCGGATCTGCTGTTCGGTGCCGGCGTCGATCGCCGCCGTCGAATCGTCGAGAATCAGCACCGCCGGCTCGAGCATGGCGGTGCGGGCGATGGCGATGCGCTGTTTCTGACCCCCCGACAGGGACACGCCGCGCTCGCCGACCAGGGTGTTGTAGCCGTCCGGCAGGCTGCCGATGAACGTATCAATCTGCGCCAGGGCCGCCGCATTGGTGATGGCCTCGTCTTCGGCCCACGGGTCGCCATAGGCGATGTTGTTC
>JABJEK010000015.1 GCA_018702955.1 Rhodospirillaceae bacterium
CAGCATGTCGTAAGTCTTGCGGTCGTCGAGCGGCAGATGCTGGAGATCTATGCCGATGCCGCGCTGCTGGATCAGTTCGACGGCGCGTACCAGTACCGTCAGCGTCTTGAGGCCGAGGAAGTCGAACTTCACCAGCCCGGCGGCTTCAGCGTATTTCATCGAGAACTGCGTCGCCGGCATGTCGGACCGTGGATCCTTGTATAGCGGGACAAGTTCCGCAAGCCGCCGGTCGCCGATGATCACGCCTGCCGCATGGGTCGAAGCGTGACGGTACAGGCCTTCGAGCTTCAGCGCATTGTCGATCAGCTGGCGCACCGTCTCGTCGCCGTCGCGCATGGCGCGCAATTGAGGCTCACCGTCGATGGCTTCCTGCAGCGTCGGCGGATGCGCGGGGTTGAACGGCACCAGCTTGGTGATCTTGTCGACCTGTCCATAGGGCATGCCGAGCACACGCCCGACATCCCGCAGCACGGCGCGGGCCTGCAGCTTTCCGAACGTGATGATCTGGGCGACCTTGTCGTCACCGTATTTTTCCTGAACGTAGCGGATCACCTCGTCGCGGCGGTCCTGGCAGAAATCGATGTCGAAGTCAGGCATCGACACACGTTCCGGATTCAGGAACCGTTCGAACAGCAGACCGAATTTCAGAGGATCGAGATCGGTAATCGTCAGCGCCCAGGCAACGACCGAGCCCGCACCGGAACCACGGCCCGGCCCGACGGGAATGCCCTTGTCCTTCGACCACTGGATGAAATCGGCAACGATCAGGAAATAGCCGGGAAAACCCATCTCGATGATGACGTTGAGCTCAAATTCCAGGCGGTCGCGATAGGGTTTGGCGATTTCCTCGCGGGCCGCCGCATCCATGTCTTCGATGAACACCTGTACTTCCAGACGTTTATCGAGCCCCTGCTGCGCCATCAGCCGCAGCGCTTTTTCCTCGTTCGACACACCCTCGACCTCGAACGGCGGCAGAATGGGATCGCGTTCGCTCGGCATGAAGGCGCAACGGCGCGCGATTACCACGGTATTGTCGATGGCTTCCGGCAGATCGGCGAACAGGTCGCGCATGCCGTCGGCGGATTTAAAGTAATGGTGTTCGGTCAGGCGGCGGCGATCCGATTCCGAAACGTAGCGCCCGTCGGCGATGCACAGCAGGGCATCATGGGCCTCGTACATTTCCTCGGTCGCGAAATAGACATCGTTGGTCGCAACGAGAGGAATATCCTGGTCGTAGGCAAGCTTCAGCAGGCCGGGTTCGATCTGGCGTTCGATGGCAATGCCATGACGCTGGATTTCGATATAGAAGCGTCCGGGGAAGAGTTCGTTCAGCCGGTCGCACATCGCTTCGGCCGCCGGGTTCTGGCCGTCGCCGAGCAAACGCCCGAGCGGCCCGTCCGGCCCGCCCGCGAGACAGATAAGACCGCTAGACCGTGCTTCGATCTTTTCCAGCGTTGAATGAGTATCGCCGTGTTCGGTTGTCAGAAACGCGTCCGACGAAATTTCCATCAGGTTTTCGTAGCCGGTTTCGTTCTGTGCCAGCAGCAGCAAGCGGTCATGCCGCCGCGTCGTCGCATTACCGCCCTGGCGCGCCGCATCGCCTTCACGGGCAACGTCGAGCTGGACGCCGATGATCGGCTGGATGCCGGCCTTGGACGCCGCAAGCGAGAATTCGAGCGCGCCGAACAGATTATTGGTGTCCGTGACCGCCACGGCGGGCATTTCGTGCTCGCTCGCGAGCTGGATCAGCTTCGGCAGCTTGATCGCGCCTTCGGACAGCGAATAGGCGGTGTGCACCCGCAGATGGATAAAGCCCGGATCGGTCATGAATTTAGTGTAGACCGAATCGGTTTCGGAGGGACCGTCAGCCGGCTTCCAAAAGACCGTTTTTAAGGGCCAATGTCCGGTCCATGCGGGCGGCAAGATCCGGGTTATGGGTCGCGACCAGGGATGAGACACCTGTTTCACGGGTGAGACGCATCAGAAGCTCGAATACGCGCTCCGCGGTTTCCTGATCGAGATTGCCGGTCGGTTCGTCCGCGATCAGCACTTTGGGATCGTTTGCCAGCGCCCGCGCGATGGCGACGCGCTGCTGTTCGCCGCCCGACAGTTTTGCCGGCCGGTGGCCTTCCCGCTCGCTGAGGCCGACCATGCCAAGCAGTTCGCTTGCCCGCTTGCGCGCGTCGGCTTTCGACTTCCCGCCGATCATCTGCGGCACCACGACATTTTCGAGCGCCGTGAATTCCGGCAGCAAATGATGAAACTGGTAGATGAACCCGATCGCCGTGCGCCGCAATGCCGTGCGCCGGTCATCGGTCAGCGCCGAGCACGCTTCGCCGCCAATCCGCACTTCGCCGCCATCGGGCCGTTCCAGCAGACCTGCAATATGAAGCAACGTCGATTTACCCGCGCCGGACGGCCCGACCAGCGCCACTGTCTCGCCCGGGGCGATATCGACCGCCGCCCCGCGCAGCACCTGCAGATGGTTTCCCGCCTGACTGAACGTGCGGACGATCCCGTCGAGCGAAAGCGCCGCGTCACTCATAACGAAGCGCTTCCACCGGATCGAGACGCGCCGCGCGCCAGGCCGGATACAGCGTCGCCAGGAAAGACAGGCCGAGCGACATGCCGACAACGCTGATCACGTCGCCTGTTTCCACG
>JABJEK010000142.1 GCA_018702955.1 Rhodospirillaceae bacterium
AGGGCCGGTTGCCCTAGCCAGTCCGGCACGACGCGCGCCGCGTCCGGCATCCCAGACCCTGCAGACGGTGCGCGTATCGGTGCGCCGTCGGTCAAGGCGAGCGTCGCAGCAAACGCCGCAACAGGCAGACCGCCTATGACCCATGCAACCACCGTTAACCCGCGCATCCGTCTCTCCTCCCTGACAGGGCTGATTGAAGGCTGGCGTTGCAAGGGGGCTGTCGGGTGTCCGGATTGAGGCAATTCCATGCCGATTGTCGATTCAGGCAGACCGCTCAAACCTTCATCGTCATGCCCGGACTTGATCCGGGCATCTCATTCGGACTTCGGCACCAGTCAGGGAGATACGCGGGTCGAGCCCGCGTATGACGGAGAGTTTATGCCTACCCCGGATAGGCGGCCTCGGGCAGCCCGGTGGCCCCGGCGTCGATGGCGAACAAGGCACCCGCCAGGGGTTCACGCGCCAGCGCCTCGGGGCTCAGCATGATCTTTGCCGTCGTGACATAGAGCGTCGCCAGGTCTGGCCCGCCGAACATGGGACAGGTCACGCGGCTGACCGGCAGTGCGATCATCCGGTCTACCTCACCGTCGGGGGTCAGCCGTGTGACACGGCCGGCGCGAAACTCCGCCACCCAGACCCCGCCCTCGGCATCGACGATCGCGCCATCCGGTGTGCCCCGCCCGTCTTCTTCGGGGAACGTCGCGAACACGCGCTCGTTGTCGATGTCTCCGGTAGCCGGGTCATAATCCCAGGCCTGCATGATGCGGGTCGGGGAGTTTGCCGTGTACATGGTCTTGCCATCGGGCGACCAGCACAGCCCGTTGGACACCAGAATCCCGTCGATCATCCGATGCATCGTGCCGTCCGGGTCGAGCCGGTGGAACGCACCCACCGGTTCGCGCTCGAAATAGGTCTCGGGCGGGCCGTCGGGATCATGCATCGATCCCGCCCAGAACCTTCCCTGTCGGTCCGCGCGCCCATCATTCAACCGGTTCAGCGGCCGGTCTGGTTCGGGGTCGCCGATCCAGTCGGGCTGTAGAAGTTCACCCGGGATACCCGGCTCTAGAAATGCAAACCCGCCGCGCAGGGCGCCGACCAGCCCGCCGCCCTTTCGCAGCACGATCGAGCCGGTCTCCTGGGGCAGCGGCCAGCTATCGTCCACGCCCGTCGCGGGATCATGGCGATGCAGCGCCGGCGCCTTGATATCCAGCCACCAGAGCACGCCTTCATCCCGCGACCAGACCGGGCTCTCCCCCAGGATCGCCCCGGCCTCGACGACGTTCAGAATCTTCGCCTCTTCCATGCAACAACTCCGTCTTTCAACCGACATCGCGGCATGTCACGATACACCCATAAGGCCGGGCAGCAACCGCACGCAGCCCGCACAAGAAACGCTTTACCGGGGGAGAATCCGATGATCGTCGACGCGCGCAGATACGCCATCCAGCCGGGCCAGATGCCGGCATTCCTGAAGAATGTCGAGGAGGTCGGCCAGCCTTTGCAAAAGAAGCACGGCTTCGAGCCCGCCGGCTACTACACGGTCGAGACCGGCGAGATAAACTCTGTCGTCCATTACTGGAAATGGGAGAATGCGCAGGTCCGCCAGGATTGCCGCGCGTCCCTCTACAATGACCCGGAATGGACCGAGTATCGCCAGGGAAGTTCCGACAAGCTGGTCTCCCAGTACAACCGGCTGCTGCAGGCCACCGACGTGGTCGAGCCGTTCGCCTTCATGGGCAACGGCAGCCCCAAGGGCTTCGTCGACGAGCGCACCTACACCATCGCCTACACCCAGGTGCCCAACTATGTGGCGATCACCAAGGCGCTGGCCAAACCCCTCGTCGAGGAATCGGGCTGGCAGCTCATCGGCTACTTCTTCTCGATTACCGGCAAGATCAACCAGGTGGTGCATCTCTGGTACTGGGACGACCATGCACAGCGCGAGGAATGCCAGGCCAAGGCCGTTTCCGATCCGCGCTGGCCACTCTATCAGGCGGGCAACGGCCACCGGGTGATCGACCAGCAAAACCGCTATCTGGTGCCGACCTCCTTCTCGACCGTCAAATAGCCTCAGAGGGTTCATCAGGCATGGCCGAGAAGCCCAAACGCACACGGCGTCCCGTCGACGCCGCGACGATGGTGGTCTGGCGCCGCCGCGGGGCGACCGTCGAGGTCCTGATGGGAAAACGACACCACAACCATGTCTTCATGCCCCACGCCTATGTGTTCCCCGGCGGCCGTGTCGAACGCGCCGACGGCCAACTACAGCCCGTGGCCGACCTGCCGGCGGACGTGCAGGCGCGCCTCGAACGGGCCGCCACCCCGACCCGGGCACGGGCCATCGCGGCGGGCGCAGTCCGCGAGACCTGGGAAGAGACGGGCCTGCTGATCGGGGAACTGGAAGGCGATACGCTTCAGCCGGACCTTGGGGGCCTCGACTATTTCTTCCGGGCGATCCCCCCGCCGGGCCGCACGCGCCGCTTCGACGCGCGCTTCTTTTTGGTCGAGGCGGAGAATGTGAAAGGCAAGCTCGCGGGCGACGGCGAGCTGGTCGACCTGGCGTTTCGCACATTCGACGAATCACGCCTGCTCGACGTGGCCGGGATCACCCGCATCGCCATGGCCGAGGCCGAGCGCCACATCCACAACCCACCCAAGCCCGACCCGGCGCGCCCGGTACCGCTCTCACGGTTCCTAAGGGGCCAGTACTACATCACGCCGGAGTAATGACGATGCGCCAGTGCCAATCGATCCTGATTGTTTTTGCTATTTTGGCCTTTGGCCTCGTACCAACAAACGCTCAGGACCAGCGACCGGGCGAAGACATCGAAGTCCCGGAACCGAAGGATCCACCAAAGGTTCATCCATCTTGCGAGAAAATCGCCTCAGACTTCGGCAGTATGCTAGGCAATGAAGGTCAGCCAAGGAGTCTCGATGTCCCCCATTCCGGGATCGATCTCAATGTACCGGAAGGCACACCTATCCTTGCTGCTTCACATGGCCGCGTCGTCTACGCAGGCAATAGTCCGTGGGGAGGGAAGGTCATTCGCATCTATCACGGAACGCGTGATTGGCAGGGGCGCACGCTGCATCTCTTCAGCTCATACGTCCACATGATTCAGAATGACGTGGTCAAACCTGGGGATGATGTCCGCCGTGGAACCCTGATCGGATATTCGGGCAACACAGGTATTGCGACAACCAAAACACCGCATCTTCACTTCGCTGTTCAAATAAACATCGACGGGGTCATTGAGATCGAAGAAGGGAGGATCGCCACAGCAAAAACGGTGAATCCTCACCTGTTCTGGTTCCGGCGCAAGGCCGACAAGCAGTACATCGGCTTCCTCACCGAACCGCGTGAACAACGCCCCTACACGTTCGACGGCAAGTTCCGGAACTTCACCTACCCGGTGACCTGTCCCGGCTGATGCAACAAGCACTCGTCATGGCGCGATATGACGCGCAAACAACAACCGTCATACGCGGGCTTGACCCGCGTATCTCAACTCTGAACCCGAAGCCAGATGCCCGGATCAAGTCCGGGCATGACGAGGCGGGAAAAAAGACGTAGATGCCCGGATCAAGTCCGGGCATGACGGATTTGGGTAAGTTCAGCCGGTCACCAGCCGGTACACATCCCCGTCCGCCTTCACGCGCTCCGTCTCCACCATGTGGAGCAAATGCGCCAGCACTGACCGCGCGGCGGCCGGGTAGAGTTTCGGGTCCACGTTGGCATACATGCGCGGGACCATCTCGGCGATGGTCACGGGGCCGGCAGCCAGCTCGGCCATGATCTGATCTTCGCGTTCGTGGCGGTGGGCCAGCAGGGCCGCCACATAGGGCTTGGGGTCGTCGATCGGCCCGCCATGGGTCGGGAAGTAGCGCGCGGATGCGTGCCGTCCGACCTTCTCCAGCGAGGCCATATACGCCGCCATGTCCCCGTCGGGCGGCGACACGATCGAGGTCGACCAGCCCATCACATGATCGCCGCACAGAAGCGTCGATTCCTCCTGCAGGGCGAAGCACAGATGGTTCGAGCAATGGCCCGGCGTGTGCACCGCCTCGACCGACCAGCCGTTTCCTGTAACCACATCGCCGTCATCAATCAGATGATCGGGCGAGAAATCATAATCCGCACCGCCCTCGCTGGCGCCGTCCTCGGGCCGGGTGCCGTGGGGGCCGTAGGCGTAGCTCGGCGCGCCCGTGGCCGCCTGCACGGCCTTCACGGCCGGTGAGTGGTCGTTGTGGGTGTGGGTCACCAGAATATGGCTCACCGTCTCGCCCCGGATCGCATCCAGCAGCGCGTCCACATGCTCGGCCAGGTCGGGCCCCGGGTCGACGATCGCCACCTGGCCGTGGCCGACGATGTAGGTGCCGGTCCCATGAAAGGTAAACGCGCTGGGGTTATTGGCGATCACCCGGCGGATCAACGGCGTGAGCGCATCCACCCGGCCATATTCGAAGTCGAGCTCGTGGTTGTAGGGGATTTTCGTCGCCACGTGCTTACCCCTCCTTACGCCCAATCGCGCCGGCGGCCTTCAGCGCCGCGATATCGTCCGATGGCAGGCCCCAGGCGGCGAGCGCCTCTTCCGTGTGCTCACCGGGCACGGATGGCGGCGAGTGGATTTTCCCCGGGGTGCGCGAAAATCTCGGCGCCGGACCCGGCTGGGTGATCCCCGCCACCTCGACAAAGTTGCCGCGTGACTGGTTATGCGGGTGCGTATGCGCCTCCGTCATCGACAAGACCGGCGCGAAGCACACATCGCTGCCTTCCATGATCTCGACCCACTCGTCGCGGGTCTTGGCGACGATCACCTCGGCGAAGCGCGCCCTGAGCTCGGGCCAGCGGTCCCGGTCCATCTGGTCGGGCAAATCCGCGTCGGCGAGGCCGAGCTTGTCCAACAGAATGGCGTAGAACTTCTTCTCGATGGAGCCGATGGAGACGAACTTCCCGTCGGCGGTTTCGAACGCGTCATAGAACGGCGCGCCGCCGTCGAGGATGTTCGAGGCGCGCTCGTCGGTGAAATAGCCCGACGCGTGCAGGCCTATGACGGGGATCATAAGACTGGCCGCCCCGTCGACCATGCCCACATCGACCACCTGGCCCGCGCCGCTGCTGCGGGCCTCATAGACCGCCGCCATGACGCCGAAGGCCAGATACAGCGCGCCGCCGCCATAATCGCCGATCAGGTTCAGCGGCGGGGTCGGCTTGTCCTTGCCGCCGATCGCGTGCAGCGCGCCCGACAGCGAGATGTAGTTGATGTCGTGGCCGGCCGCCTTGGCCAGCGTGCCCGTGCCGCCGAACCCGGTCATCCGTGCGTAAACGAGCTTAGGGTTGCGGGCCATGCAGTCGTCGGGGCCGAGACCGAGCTTCTCGGTCACGCCGGGGCGATA
>JABJEK010000143.1 GCA_018702955.1 Rhodospirillaceae bacterium
CTGCGGCCTCGCCGAAGCTGTCGTAGATCTCATCCGAGAACTGACGAAGCTGGACGCCCTGATTCTTGATCAGATCCTGGAGTGCCGTGCCGGACTTGGCGTTGTACTCGGACATCATCCAGTCATTTTCGGATGCGGCGGCTGCCTCGATGATGGCCTGGTCGGACTTCGACAGTTTGCCCCAGAACGAAGCGTTCATGCCCAGTGCGAGCATCGAGCCCGGCTCGTGCATGCCCGGATAGTAGTAGAACTTGGCGGCTTCATAGAACTTCATGAAGCCGTCGTTCCACGGGCCGACCCATTCGGTGGCGTCGATCGCGCCGGAAACCAGATTCTCATAAATCTGACCGCCCGGGAGGGAGACCGGCGAGGCGCCGAGCTTTGCCATGACGTCGCCGCCAAGACCCGGGATACGCATCTTGAGGCCCTTGAGGTCGTCGGCCGAATTGATTTCCTTGCGGAACCAGCCACCCATCTGGACGCCCGTATTACCGGCCATCAATCCCTTGAGGCCGAAATCACCCGCGAGCTCGTCCCAGAGCTCCTGGCCACCGCCAAAGCGGATCCAGGCATTCATCTCGGTGTAGGTCAGGCCAAACGGGACAGCGGTGAAAAACGCCCAGCCCGGGTTCTTGCCTTTCCAGTAATAGTCGGCGGCGTGATAGCCCTGTGCGTTACCGGATGCGACTTCGTCGAAGCTGTCGAATGCGCCCACGCGCTCGCCGGCGGAGAAGTACTGCATCTGGATGCGGCCTTCACTCATGGTCGCAATCCGTTCGGCGAGGCGCTGGGCGCCGGTGCCGAGACCCGGGAAATCGCGCGGCCAGGTCGAGACCATCGCGAACTCGATCCGTTCTTGCGCAATTGCGGGTTTCGGGAATGCCGAAGCGGCCGCAGCGGCGCCGGTGACACCGGCGATGCCGGCGGCTTTGATAAATTTACGTCGTTCCATGAATTGCTCCCTGAGGTGCGTGTTCGTGTTTGTAGCTCCGGCCAAATGTAAGCACCCAAAAGGAGCCGGAGATGTGCAAATTTTCACGGTCGTGAATTGACCGCAAACCGTTGCAGAAACCTTATGTCAGCGGGTGTGGTGGCGCAACAGTACGCGGGCCATACAAAAGTATGACGATTGCGTGATTGGGCGGCTCAGCGGGGCGGCTCGCTGCTCGGCAGCGGCGCGTCTGTCCAGCCCTTGGTTCCAAGATGTTCGACGGGCTGAAAACGGCTCTTGTAGGTCATCTTGGAGCAGCCCTCGATCCAGTAACCGAGATAGACGTAAGGCCGTTCGCGTGCCGCCGCATCGCGGATAAGCTGCAGAATACTAAAGGTGCCGAGACTGCGGCGATCCTCCGACGGCTCGAAATAGCTGTAAACCGCGGAAAGGCCGCTGGACAGGACGTCCGTGAGGCAGGCACCCAAAAGCGCGCCGGACGCGTCACGGATCGACATCAACTCGGTCTCCACCACGGAATCCTCGACCATGGCGCGAAAGTCCGAGAACGACATCGCGGCCATCTCACCGCCGCTGTGGCGCGCGCGTTGATAGCGGAAGAAAAGATCGTAATGCTCGTCGGTGGCCAGCGCGGCCTCGGTCGTGACGACGAGGTCCGAATTCTTGGTCCAGACGCGCTGTTGAGAGCGCGTGGGCGCAAACGATGCAACCGGGACCCGGATCGGGACGCAGCCGTTACAGCCGGGGCAAGCCGGTCGATAGACGATGTGGTGTGAACGTCGAAACCCGGCGAGCGCCAGCTGATCATGCAGGTCTTGTGCCTGTGCGCCACGCAGTTCGGTAAACAGGTTCCGTTCGACACGGCCATCCAGATACGGACAGGGCATCGGACCCGTACGATAAAATACAAGCGGGGGTTTTGGCGCTTGGCTGGTCATGCTCTGGTCCGGGCGGATGATCGTGGAACGTCGCGAATTCTAGCGATGTCAAACGTCTCACGCAAAGCCGTGTGAGAGGCAATGAGTGGGGTCAGCCGGAATTGTGCCGGTCGTCGATTTCGGTCTTCCGGGCCGGCTCGATGGCGGCGGGTTCATTGTTGTCGTTGGCGCCGAAGTCATTGGACCGTGGGGCGGAAGGCGCGGGTGTGCCCGGCAATGTACCGTCGCCCAGATTGTCGGCGTCGAGTTCGAGGGGGACTTCGTTCTCACGCAGGAGGACGATGCTGATGCGTCGGTTCTGTTCGCTTTCCGGTTCGTTTGGCAGCAGGGGATCGGTGTCGGCGCGGCCCTGGACCAGCGCGATGCGTTTTGAACCGAGGCCGGATTCTATCAGGAGACGCCGCGCGGCGTTTGCGCGGTCGGAGCTGAGTTCCCAGTTGGTGTAACCCTCGGCCGAGCGATAGCCGCGCGAGTCCGTGTGCCCGCTGATGGATATCTTGTTGGACAGCTGATTGACGACCCGTGACACAAGCTGGACGAGTTTCCGTGTTTCGGCATTCGGCTGAGAGCTGCCCAGGGCGAACATCGAATAGCCGGCCTGGTCAACGAGCTGAATGCGCAGGCCCTCGGGTGTCTGTTCAATCAACAGACTGTCCTCCAGCTGGGCGAGTTCGGGAACGGTCTCGATCGCCTGACGGAGTGCGTCGGCCGCCGCTTCGAACTGGGCCTGTTCGCGCTTGGCCATGGCTTGTTGAATGGCGGCCTCGTCAACGGTGCCGTCGGCAGGCTTGTCGGTCTCGCCATTTTCGGCGAACTGGGTCGACCCGTCCTCCGGGAACTCTGTCTCGCCGCCGTCGCCGGCTGTTTGCGTGTCACCCTCGACGCCGCCTTCGCCGTCTCCAGACGGGAGTGGCGGGAGCGGTACACTCGCACCGTCGGTTGGACCGCCGGCCGAAACCTTGTTGCCATCGATTGCGATTGTTTTGCCGCCCAGGATGCTTCCCGAACCGCTGCCCGGTGACGCGATGGATTCCGGTGAGAAATAGTCGGCGATACCCGAGCGTTGTTCCTCGGTCGTGGCGTTCAGCAGCCAGAGCAGCAGGAAGAACGCCATCATCGCGGTCACGAAGTCGGCGTAGGCGACTTTCCACGCCCCGCCGTGATGACCGTGCCCGTGGCCCTTCACCTTCTTGATGATGATGGGTTGCTGGTTTGGATTACCTGCTTCAGCCATATCCGCGCTCGTAGTGCCGATGCCGGACTAGGCGGGCACGTTCTCGGTCGCTTCCTCGAGTTCGGCGAATGTCGGACGGACGCTGCTGAGCAGGGTCTTGCGTGCGAATTCGACCGAGACTGCCGGAGCATTGCCCGCGACATGGGCGAGGATGCCGGCCTTCAGGCAGACCAGATATTTGCTGTTGGCATCCTGGGCCATCTTGATGGCACTCGCGAGCGGGCCGACAAAGCCGTAGGCGAGAAGAATGCCAAGGAATGTGCCGACCAGGGCACCGCCAATCAGCTTGCCGAGAATTTCGGGGGGTTCGGTGATCGAACCCATTGTCTTGATGATGCCCAGAACCGCTGCGACGATGCCCAGCGCAGGGAAGCCGTCGCTGAGAAGTTGCATTGCGGTGGCGGTCTGCTCGTCCTCCATATGATGAACGTCGAGTTCCTCGTCCATCAAGGCTTCGAGTTCGTGCGGGTTTTCCGTTCCAAGTGTCACGAGGCGCAGATAATCACAGAAGAATTCGACGGCATGGTGATTGCCGCTAAAGACCGGGAAGTTCGAGAATAACTCGCTGTCATGGGGGTTTTCGATGTGTTGTTCGAGCGCGAGGTTGCCCTTCGCCTTGGCCAGCTTGAAGGTGGCGTACATCATCGAAAGGAGTTCGAGATAGTCATCCTTTGAATTCGCGGGCCCCTTGAGGGCGGTCTTGAATCCCTTGCCCGTGGTTTTCAGGACATGCTTGGGGTTCGAGGTGATGTAGGCGCCGACACCGGCACCGCCAATGATCACCAGTTCGAAAGGTTGATAAAGAACGGCTAGTTTGCCGCCCATGGCGACATAACCGCCGAGCACACAACCAAGCACCATTACCCATCCGACTATTACAAGCATCGCATCTCAAGCCCATTGAAAGCGGGGAAATCCGCGAGGCCCAGAGTGGCGAAGATAGGTTAATAACTGCTTTAGGTGCTGCGCGTCCCCGCGACATCGCTCAGCAGATACGTCCGAAGACCGGCGACCTCGAGATTCTCCACGATTTCCGTGGCGTGCGCCGCGTTCCGGGTCTCGATCACGATGTCGATATATGTCTCTTTCACAGGCACATCGAAAAACATGCGTTGGTGGATGATTTCGACGATGTTGCCGCCGGCGTCGCCGATCAACTGGCTCACCTGCGCAAGGTTTCCCGGCGCATCGGGCATCTGTACGCGCAGCCGCACCATCTGGCCGCCGCGCACAAGCCCGCGCATCAAAACGGAGGCATACAGACGCATGTCGATATTGCCGCCGCTGACCAGCAGCCCGACGCGACGGCCGTCAAACCGGGATCGGTCTTCCATCACTGCCGCGAGCGGCACGGCGCCTGCGCCCTCGACAATGACGCCACCGGTATCCGCCATCAGTTCGACGGCGGCTTCGATCGCGGCTTCGTCGACTGTCACCATATCGTCAACCAGCTCCCTGACGATGGGCAGGGTTCGGGTGCCCGGGGTTTTGACGGCGATGCCTTCGGCAAGCGTGACGCCGGTACCCTCGATTTCCCGGCCGGCGAGCGCGGCCTTCATGGAGGCATAGAGCTCGGCCTCGACACCGATAATCTCGACCGACGGCATGCGCGCTTTGAGGGCCACGGCGCAACCCGCGATCAACCCGCCGCCGCCGACCGGAATCAGGATCACGTCCAGGTCGGGCGCGTCTTCGGCCATCTCGAGCCCGGCGGTGCCCTGGCCGGCGATGATCAGATCGTCGTCGTAAGCGGGAACGAAGGTGAGGTTCTCGGCGGCCGCAAGATCGCGCGTATAGACCTGCGCCTCGGTGAAACTGTCGCCCTCGAGAATGACGTGCGCACCATAGCGCTCGGTGCGGGTGATCTTGGCGAAGGGTGTCTCGCGCGGCATCACGATGGTCGCCGATATACCCATCCGTTCGGCGAAACAGGCGACGCCCTGGGCGTGATTGCCGGCCGAGCAGGCGATAACACCGTTCGTGGCGGCGGGGTCGATCGCGTCCAGCCGATTTCGCGCACCGCGTGCCTTGAACGATCCGGTGAGTTGCAGGCTCTCGAGCTTGAGGTAAATCTCGCAACCGGCCTCGCGCGACAGGCCGGGCGCGGGGATCGTCGGTGTACGGATCACGTCGTCGCCGATTGTCGTAGCGGCGCGTTCTATGTCGGCGATGGTAACGGTCATGGCAGCAAGGTCAGTTCCGATGTGGCGTTGCGCTGAAGTTCGTCGCGCGTGCCATTTAACACGATGTAGTTGCCATCACGCCATTGGTCGGCAAGGTCCCCATAATGCGGTGATGCGATCTGCCCCGACTGGCCGGGTGCGACCATGAAGCGTGCGTCGTCGGGTTCGGCCATATCGAAAATGGCGCGTAGCCCCGGCCCATGCACGTGCGGAAAGCTGGTGCTACCCGCATTCCGGTAAGTGCCTCTGTTGACCGTATGATCGCCGCCGCTGGTCTCGACTGTCGGTGCAAGAAATAGACTCAGAGGACCCGCGAAGCGCAGCAACGGATGCGTGAAGACCGCACGGTGCGCGTCGCCCCAGCGCCAGGCGGCGGTATCCGCGCCATGGTTTGCGCGAAGTGTCGAGAGAGTTTCATCCAGTGAGTCGCCGACGATGTCCCCGCATGTCTCCGTCCCAGCCGTATTGTGGTTGTCACACCAGGACTGGCTCTCCACGAGCATGCGCTTCATTACGTGGGGGCGCACGCCGCGATAGCGGTCGGCGAACGGGCCGAGCTCATCATCCAGCAGGCGGTGGCGAAGCGCGTTTGACCATGTCGCGTAGATCAGGGGCTCGGGATGTGCTGCGTCCATCGATCCATCCCAGGCGGCCATCATGGCGGGAACGTCCTGGCTCCGGATGTCATCCGGCAAAGTGTCGAGCATCGCAACGGTGAGGTCGCGCGCGCCCAATGACAGGATATCGTTCTGTATCGCGGCGAAGCTTTCCAGCGAATGGCGCTCGGTACCGGCGATCAGATTGTCGATCCGCTGCGCTCTGTGACCTTCCGGCCAGTCATTGCTGATGATGTGCGGGTAGGCGCGCGGTGCCACCCGGTTGTTGGCGTTGATGATCACGCCTTCGGGGGGATTCTGGCGCTGCGGGAGATCATCGAATGGCACGAAGCCGGTCCAGTCATGCTCACCGGTCCATCCGGGGAAGGGCCGCGTGCCGGGTCCGCCGGGGCGTATCGGCAAGCGGCCTGCGGTGACGAACCCGAAGCTGCCGTCCCGGTGTGCGTAGACCACGTTCTGCATGGGGGCGTGGAAACCCCGTAACGCCAAATGAAACTCGGACAGCGTGCGGGCATTATTGAGGCCATAAACGGCCTCGGCGGTGCGGTCGTCGTCGCGCAACGCGGCGAACGCCAGTGCAATCACTGTGCCGGGCGCCGCAGCCTGTGCTGCGTCGGTCGAAATATCCGACAGGACCGGGCCATGACGTGTTGTACGGACCACAAGCGTTTCGGGCGCGCGACGCCCGCGCACACGGATTATCTCCTCGCGGACATTGAACGGCATGCTTCCTTCCGGCGTTAGATACCGGTCAGGGTTCGCGGGATCGAGGCGCTCGACGAACAGATCCTGCGTATCTGCATGAGTGGTGGTCAGTCCCCACGCCATGTCGTTGTTGCGTCCGATCATGAAGAATGGTTGACCCGGGAGCGCGCCGCCGGACGCGGTGAAGTCCGGTGTCACGATCCGCGCCAGATGCCACATGCCGGGCGCCCCAAAGCCGAGATGGGGATCGTTCGCGAGCAATGGTTTGCCGGACAGACTGCGGTCGCCGGAGACAACCCATTCGTTCGACGCGCTGGCGCGTGGAAACAGGTCTGGGATGGCCTCGGCGAGCGCGGCGAAGTTGCCTGTCAGTTGCGCTGTCTGCCCGAGTGTCGTCGGCATGTTCTCAGGCTCGTCCGGCCACAGATCGTCGATCTGATCGGGTGTCAGCATTTTCACCAGATCCGCGCGGAGCAGTTCGGTGCGGAAATCACCGGACAGCAGCAACGACATCAGCCGCACCCATGCCGCGCTGTCGGCCGGCCGCCAGGGCTCGAACGGAAGTCCGAGCACGATCATCTCGGGTGGGCGCCTGGTGCCTGGGGCGTTCATCCACCCGTTAACGCCCTCGACATAGGCATCGATCACGGCGCGGGCTTCGGGCGAGAGTTGTTCGACGGAGGCCGCCGCCAGCCGATAGATGCCGAGCGTCCGCATAAAGCGGTCGGTGCTTAGACCTGGCGGGCCGATCACCTCGGACAGGCGACCGGCGGCGGTCCGGCGCATGAACTCCATCTGAAAGAACCTGTCTTGCGCGTGCACGAACCCGAGGGCCCGGTATGCGTCGAGCCGGTCGTCGGCGAATATGTGCGGCACCGCATGGGCATCGCGGACGACCGTGACCTGACCCTCCAAGTCTGCAAGCCGGAACTCTCCGCCGGTATCGGTCTGGGCCGTGGCGAAGATGACGACGATGACCATGACCGCGAGCACAGTCAGACCCATGGGGAGGGCGAGAAATATCGCCAGGGCGGAAATGATGCCGCGGATCAGGCGCATCGGCGCGGCCTAGATATCGACCTGGTAGGTCTTCCACGGCGTGGCGTGTGCCACCCGGTCGTAGAAGCCGCGGCCACGGTAATTGTCTTCGGCCGTGAACCAGCGCAACCAGGACCAGTTTCGGGCGCGGCCGATTTCCGCGATGGCGTTGATCAGCGCGTCCGCCGCGCCGCTGCCGCGCGACGCTTCCGCGACAAAGAGATCGTCGAGGAAGCCGGCCTCGGTGCCCGACAGGGGACGGGCGAGACTTCGGAAATGCGCGAGCCCGATGGGTATGCCGTTGGCATCTCTGGCAAGCAGGCATTCGGTTTGATGGCCCGGATCATTGATCCAGCCCCAGACCCGTTCGATGATATCCGGATCATCCGGCATTTCGTAAAAACGCCGATACCCGAGAAACAACGCAGCCCAGGCTGCCTTGTCTTCGCGTGTTGGCGGCTCAATTTGAATGGTCGTCATGGATGATCTCGCCGGCGGTTTGATGGTTGGTGACGCGGATAGGCGTGCGTTAGGTTCGCGCGTCATTTCAACACGACGTTAGAGGCATGATGTGATGCGGTCACGGTCTTTCCGGGGGTTAAGCCAATCGGGCTTCCATCGCCTGCACTACACCGAATGGGGAGAACCGGACGCGCCGGTTGTTCTTTGTGTGCATGGGCTGACCCAGACGGCACGCTCTTTCGACCGGTTGGCCGAAACCCTTGCTGCAGACCGACGCGTGATCTGCCTGGACGTTGTCGGCCGGGGCCGAAGCGGCTGGCTTGCCGACCCGTCGGGATATGACTTTCCGCAGTATCTCGCCGACGTGAACGCACTCCTGGCCCGGCTCGGGGTGGATCGCATCGATTTTGTCGGCACCTCGATGGGCGGAATTATCGGCATGTTGCTGGCCGCGTTGCCGGACACACCCATTCGCAAGCTGGTCGTAAATGATGTCGGTCCGTTCATTCCGAAAGCCGCGCTGGAATGGATACGAGACTATGTGGGCACCGATCCCGAGTTTCCCGATCTGGCGTCGCTGGAGGCCTATCTCCGGCAGATTTGGGCGCCGTTCGGGAACCTCGATGACGGCGAATGGGCGCATCTCGCCGAGACCTCTGCCCGCAGGGCCGACAACGGTTCATTCGCACTGGCCTATGACCCGGCGATCGCGGTGCCGATGAAGGCGAGCCCGGTGACGGACGTGAACCTTTGGCCCGTATGGGATGAGATTGCCTGCGACACGCTGTTGGTGCGCGGCGCCCAGTCCTTGCTGCTTCCGGGCGACACGGCTCGGGAGATGACCGGACGTGGACCGTGTGCGGAACTCATTGAGATTGCCGATGTCGGCCACGCCCCAACATTCTCGCGTGCGGTCGAGATAGAGCCGGTTGCGGTGTTCCTGCGCAAATGAAAAAGGGGCGCTTCGACCGGAAGCGCCCCTGAATTCAAAACCGGAACCGGTTACTTGGGTTGCGGGACAATCCGCAGATACGGCCGCGGCGCGTTCCAGCCATCCGGGTAGGCCGCCTTGGCGTCCTCGTCGGATACGGCGGGAAGGATGATGACGTCTTCGCCATCCTTCCAGTTCACCGGCGTTGCCACCTTGTGGTTGGCGGTGAGCTGCAACGAATCAATGACCCGCAGGATCTCGTCGAAATTTCGCCCCGTGCTCATCGGGTAGGAAATCACCAGTTTGACCTGCTTGTCGGGACCGACGATGTAGACGTTGCGGACCGTCGCATTCGTGGCCGCGGTCCGGCCTTCGGACGAGTCACCCTCGGTCGCGGGCAGCATGCCGTAGAGCTTGGCGACGGTGAGTTCGCTGTCACCGATCAGCGGATAGGTGACCTTGACGCCCTGGGTCTCCTCGATGTCGCCGAGCCATTTCTCATGGTCGTCCACCGGGTCGACACTCAGGCCGATGATCTTCACATCGCGCTTGTCGAACTCGGGCTTGAGCTTCGCCATGTAGCCCAGCTCGGTCGTGCATACCGGGGTGAAATCCTTGGGGTGCGAGAACAGCACGCCCCAGCTGTCGCCCAGCCATTCGTGGAAGTTGATGGTGCCTTCGGTCGTCTGTGCCTCGAAGTCGGGCGCGGTATTACCGATCTGAACAGTCATATGTATCTCTCCTCGTATTTGATCCCCAACGGTGACCGGATGCCGGTCGCCGCAGTGCGATGTTGCGCACTCAAATAGAACGCCTGGTGGTTAGTTAAGCGGCAGGGCCTCTAATGACAAGACTGCGCCGTAAATTGTGAAATTACACAAAATTAAACGTGAAATGGTGTCTGCGACCTATTCGGTTTTCTCAGGCGGTTCTTGGTTCGCCTTTTCCAAGGCAGCGATTTCCGGCTCGTGCACTATTTGCCAGTGCGCGATGTGTTCCTGGATCGATGTGAGGATATCGTTCACCGGCGTGTCGAGGCCGTACTGCTGCATGATTGGCTCCTGAATGGCGAACTCGGCACGTACGAACTGCAGCCAGGAGAATGGGATTGGCGCGGTGGGCCGCACTTTTGGCAGTTCGGCGAACTTGAAGAGCAGATACGGCTTTTTGCGTGTGCGGGTGATCGACGCGACGATGCCGCGTCGGACCTGGCTCGAATGTGCGATGAACTCGATGTTTTCCCACGGCACTGTGCCGACCAACCATTCGCGGAAATACACGCCATTTTCGTCAATCAGGACCTGGGGGTTTCGGTTTTGCAATCGCATGAAGGTGACGATGGCCCAGATCAGTGCTGCGGCAATCAGCACGCCGGCAAATTTCCAGGAATCCTCGACCGGCCCCTTCGCTGTGAACGGGATGATCAAACACATCGCCGCGAGCGTCAGGATTGCGAGCAGACGCCAAAACTGAACCCGTTGGCTGTAGCGGGCAATCAGGGGTTCGGGCGCCGTGGCTGGCCCGTCCTCGTCACTCGCCATTGAGAAGCCGCGCGGCGTCGATCGCGAAATAGGTCAGCACACCGCTGCAGCCCGCACGCTTGAACGCCATCAGCGTTTCCATCATCACGCGCTCATAGTCCAGCGCGCCATTGTCGGCTGCGAAGCGCAACATCGCGTACTCACCGCTTACGTTGTAGGCGAAGGTCGGGATGCCGAACTGCGACTTCACCCGCTGGATGATGTCGAGATAGGCAAGACCGGGCTTCACCATGATCATGTCGGCGCCTTCGTCGATATCGAGCGCGACTTCGCGCAGGGCCTCGTCGCTGTTGGCGGGATCCATCTGGTAGGTGTCCTTGCTCTCGCCCTTCAAGAACCCGGCGCTGTCGATGGCGTCGCGGAACGGGCCGTAGAAGCCGGACGAGAATTTCGCGGCATAGGACATCAGGAGCACGCGGTCATGGCCGTTCGCGTCGAGCGCCTTGCGCAAGGCGCCGATCCGCCCGTCCATCATGTCGGAGGGCGCGATGATGTCGCAGCCGGCCTCGACCTGGACCAGCGCCTGACGGCACAGCGCCTCGATGGTCTCGTCGTTGACCACATGCCCGTCACGCACGATCCCGTCATGGCCGTCGGAGTTGAACGGGTCGAGCGCGACATCGCACATGACGCCGATATCCGGGTGCGCGTCCTTGATCGCCCGAATGGCCTGACAGACAAGGTTGTCGGGGTTCCAGGCTTCCGCGCCGTCGGGGGTCTTGAGTTCCGCAGGTGTGGCGGGAAACAGCGCCACGGAGGGAATGCCCAGCGCCTTGGCTTCACCGACGGCGGCGGGCAGGCGGTCGGGCGAATAGCGGATGACGCCCGGCATGGTCGGGATCTCCTCGGTCCGGTCCTTGCCGTCACACACGAAGATCGGCCAGATGAAGTCATCCGGTGACAGCAGGTTTTCGCGCACCATGCGGCGCGACCAATCCCAGCGTCGGTTTCGACGCATGCGTGTCTGCGGAAAGACACCAACCGGTGTCGAGGGGCCGCGGGCCATGACCGCTCCTGAGCAATGTCTGAAAGGGCCGGAAACATAGCCGCAACCGGCCGCGGGTCCAAGCCCCGCGCACTTTCCTCGATTGACGGTCTGCGCTTATAGTTTTGCGAGGGTTTTACAGTTTTTTGCAGGATTGACATCCGCTCGGACGAGCGAAACCAAATTGGGGGGCAGGACATGGCGAAGCCGAAAGTTATTGTGAACATGTATCCGGTGTTACCGGCCGTGGATGAGGCAGACCGAGCCGCGAAGCGGCCGATCGGACGAAATTCCGAAATCTACAACACCGTGCTGCATGAGATGGTCGACATCGTCAAAGCGGCGGACGACCTCGGTGTCTGGGGTGTCAGCACCATCGAGCATCACCTCCACTCCGAAGGCTATGAGCTCGCCCCCAGTCCGGGGATTGTGAATGCCATGTGGTCACAGCATGTGAAAAACGCCCGCGTCGGAACCATCGGGTATGTCGCCGCGACCCGTGATCCGATCCGGATGGCCGAGGAAATGGCGGTCATGGACCATGTGACCCAGGGCAAGTATTTCGCCGGGTTTGCGCGGGGATATCAGGCCCGGTGGGCACATATTCTGGGCCAGTATGTCGATGCCCAGGCGACGTCTTCCGATGGCGGTGAAGTCGACATACGCAACCGCGAGCTGTTCGAGGAGCGTGTTTTGCAAGTCGTCGATTGCTGGAAGAACGAGACCGTTTCGTTCGATGGAAAATATTACAAGGCGCCGTATCCCTATGACACGGGGGTCGAGAACTTCCCCGCGGCACCGGTCGCACAGCGCATGGGCGCGCCGGGTGAAATCGACGCGGACGGCACGACCGTCCGGCGTGTCTCCGTGGTCCCGAAACCCTATCAGGACCCCCATCCGCCGGTGTTCGTCGCGGTGAGTGCCAGCCCGGATTCGATCCGGTTCTGCTCGCGCAACGGATTTTCACCGGTGTATTTCACACCGACAGACCATTTGGTCGAACTGGCCAAAGTCTATGTGGATGAGGGCGCAAAGACCGGACGGGATCTGCAGTTCGGTGCCAATCAGACGATTGTGCGCTGGCCGCATTTCTCGCGCGACAAGGCGCATTTCCGCGAGCAGCTCGCGGCCTATGACGCCGAGTTCTACAAGAACATCTATGGTTCCTTCTTCCCGTTCCTGGTCGACGGTGTCGACAGCGACGAGGCGATGGTCGACCGCATGGTCGACACCGGGATTTTCATCGGCGGGACGGTCGAGGACACGATTGCCGAGTGGAAGCACACCTATGAGCGCATCCCGTCGGAATATATCTGTCTCATCTGGCACTACGCGATGTGCCCCAAGGAGAAGGTGATCGAAGAGCTGGAGATCTTCATGGAGAAGGTTCTGCCCGAGCTCGATATTCCCGATTTCGACCCGGTTCTGCCGGCCGGGTAGGTCTCTTCTCCGGCGGTTCATTCGGGTCTGCGACGTCGGATGGGCGAGGATTTTTGTTGTTTCATCTGCGATCGACGATCCGCAGGTGATTTAAGCCATCCTTAACCTGTGTCTGCGATCCTGCATGCTCAAATTAGCGCTCGGAAAGCGGGAGATGCAGGCAATGAAACAGACATATCTAGCAACGATCGTCCTGCTCGAACGGATGCATCGCCAGTTTCTTGAGGTGATCAAGTCTGAGCTCGAAGGTCACGATATTCGCGACATCAACAACGTGCAGGCGCTGATCCTCTACAATATCGGCGGCGACGAGATGACCGTCGGTGAGCTGACCTTGCGTGGTTATTATCTCGGCTCGAACGTGTCCTACAACGTCAAGAAGATGACTGAGCATGGCTATCTTCACCAGGAACGTTCGTCCCATGACCGCCGCTCCGTTCGCGTGAAACTGACGGAGAAGGGCCTCGAGCTCAGCCGTCTGCTCGAACAGATGTTCGAACGCCATGTAGAGGCGGTGGAAGATTCGATCGACGAAGATAATCTCGCTGCGGCGAATGAAAGCCTGCGGGATGTGGAGCGGTTCTGGCTTCAGCAACTGGGTTTTGGCCCGCGCGTTGCTGAGTTCTCCCGGGTGGAGACGGCCGCCTAAACGCCAACGAACCTTACATCGTCGAATAAAAAGGGCGGCTGCATGCGCAGCCGCCCTTTTTGCATTCGGAATTATGTGCGCGTCAGGCGTGCAGGTCGTTGGACAGCAAAGCCGTTGCGTCCTCGCCGTGCTCGCTGAGCACGTTCTTCAGCTTGCCGAGCGCCTTGGCCTCGATCTGGCGGATGCGTTCCTTGCTGACCCCGAAGCTTTCGCCGATTTCGGACAGGGTGTTCTTTTTCTCGGACAGGAACCGGCGGACGATGATCTGCCGTTCGCGATCACCCAACGTGTCGAGCGCGTCCTCCAGCCAGGCAGTGCGGACCTCGCCGTCGTGATGCCACGCCGTGATGTCTTCCGGATTTGGCCCGTCGTCTTCGAGCATATCCTGAAATTGGAAGTCGTCCTCGTCGCCGAAACTGGCGTTCAAGGAGTTATCGGGCCCGCCCAGATGGGCCTCCATGCGCACCACGTCTTTCGTCTTAACCTGCAGCTTGTCGGCAACGCGTTCGCGATCCGCATCGGTAAGTGTGCCGTCCGGGCCGGTCGCCAGCTGGGCGCGCACCTTGCGGAGGTTGAAGAAAAGACGGCGCTGCGCCGGCGTCGTGGCGACGCGAACGATCGATGTGTTGCGCAGGATATGATCCTGGATGGCGGCCATGATCCACCAGGATGCGTAAGTCGAGAAGCGGGCGTTATGGGAGGGGTCGAACCGCTGCGCGGCTTCCATCAGGCCAATATTGCCTTCCTGCACGAGATCACCGACCGGCAGCCCATAGCCTCGGAATTTCCAGGCGATGCGCAGGACGAACCGTGCGTAGGCCTCGATCAACTCATGAAGTGCGGACTCGTCCTTGTCTTCGCGCCAGCGGCGCGCCAGATCAAACTCATGCTCCCGTTCCAGGATGGGGGCCTGCATGACGGCGTTGGCGTAGCGACGGTTTCCGCGTTCGATTGCCTGTGATGCAAATGCAGCCATGATATTCAGTCCTTTGACAATTCGGGGCGGGGGGCTATATCCCGCAAGGATCGATGATGTTTATGGTTTCGACTCGATACGAATAAAATATACGCACGGTTCATGACGGTTACAAGATGATATCGACTCGATATTATCCAGTTGATATAAGGCGAGACTAGTTTTGAGCTGATTGCGGTGTTTTGAGAACAGATACGTATGTGTGCACAACCCACTGATAATATTGATAAAGAGGAGCTTTCACGGCTCCTGGACCGTCTTGGCAGGATGTCACGTGGGTTGCAATATTGTCATGGCTTGAACCCGGCCCAGTGGGACTGTCTGCGGTTTATCGGGCAGGCGAATCGCTTCTCGCGGACCCCCGGCGCACTGGCATCGTTTCTCGGGACGACCAAGGGAACGGCGAGCCAGACTCTGAATGCGCTGGAAAAAAAGGGTTATCTCAGCCGCGTTCCCGATCCCGACGACCGCCGGGTACGCCATATCGAACTGACCGACCTTGGCGCGCGTTTGCTGGATGAAGATCCGCTCAACTGCCTCGATAAGGCGATTTCCAATTTGCCACGTGAGACCGTGGACACCATGTCCGCCGGCCTGACGCGGCTCTGCGCCGATATGCAGTCACGATGCGGCGGCCAGGATTCGGGTGTCTGTCAGACCTGCGGCCATCTCGAAGGCACAACGGCGACCGGCAACATGATGTGTGGCCTCAAGCAGGCGGAACTCAGCTGCGAGGATGCCGCGCGGTTCTGCGTGAACTTCCTGCCGGAAGCAAACACCCCGGACGCCGAAGAGTGCTGAACGGTCTGAGGCGTTTTTTCCTTACGCGCCGGTAAACGCCTGCAGTCCGGTTTGCGCGCGGCCCAGGATCAGGGCGTGAATATCGTGGGTACCTTCATAGGTATTCACGGATTCCAAATTCATCACATGCCGGATGACGTGATACTCGTCGGAAATGCCGTTGCCGCCATGCATGTCGCGTGCGACCCGCGCGATATCCAGCGCCTTGCCGGCATTGTTGCGCTTCATGAGCGAGATCATCTCCGGTGTGGATTTGTCCTCATCGATCAATCGGCCCAGACGCAGGCTTCCGTGCAGACCCAATGTGATCTCGGTCTGCATGTCCGCGAGCTTCTTCTGGATGAGCTGATTTGCGGCAAGCGGGCGGCCGAACTGTTTGCGCTCGAGGGTATAGTCGCGTGCCGCGTGCCAGCAGGCTTCCGCTGCACCCATGGCGCCCCAGGAGATGCCATATCGTGCCTTGTTCAGACACCCGAACGGGCCGCCGAGGCCGCGCGCGTTCGGGAGCCTGTTCTCTTCCGGTACGAAGACATCGTCCATGACGACCTCACCGGTGGCCGACGCGCGCAGGGAGAATTTTCCCTCGATCTTGGGTGTCGAGATGCCTTCCATGCCGCGCTCGAGAATGAAGCCGCGAATAACGCCCTCATCGTCTTTTGCCCAGACGACGAACACGTCGGCGATCGGTGCGTTGGATATCCACATCTTCGCCCCCGACACTGAATAGCCGCCGTCTACGGATTTGGCACGGGTCACCATGCCGCCCGGGTCCGAGCCATGGTCGGGCTCTGTCAGTCCGAATGCACCGACCCATTCGCCCGTCGCGAGCTTCGGCAGATATTTGCGGCGCTGGTCTTCCGAACCAAATGTGTAGATCGGCCACATGACCAGGGAGGATTGTACGGAGAGTGCGGAGCGATAGGCTGAATCGACCCGCTCGACCTCGCGTGCGATCAGCCCGTAGCAGACATGGTTCACACCCGCGCAGCCATATTCCTCGGGCAGGGTCGAGCCGAGCATGCCGAGCTCGCCGAATTCATTCATGATCTCGCGATCGAACGTCTCGTTGCGGTTGGCCTCGAGGATCCGCGGCAGCAGCTTTTCCTGGCTATAGGCCCGGGCCATGTCGCGGACCATCCGCTCATCTTCGGTGAGCGCGTCATCGAGCAGCAGCGCGTCGTCCCACTGGAAGCGTTGCTTGTCGCCTGTGGCGGGTGTCGGATTTGCGGTTTCGGAGGCGACGCTCATGACCTTAACTCCTGATTCTCGGCGGACCGTATCGATGGTGCGCCACTATAAATACGCGAATTGCTTACTTCCCGGGATGCAGTCCGGTGATCGCTCCACGATGTGAGACGCGGCCGCTCAGTCCCGGACGGTTTCGAATTCACCCGGCGATGTGATCTCGAGCAATTCGCAGTCTTCCGACATCCAGAGCGCATCGTGCATGATGCCGTCGGGCTGATAGAAGCAATCGCCCTTGGAAACGCTCACTTCGCCTTCGCCGTCGAACCAGAAGCGGGCCTCACCCTGCAACACATAGATCATCTGGAAGTCGGTCATATGGGCATGCTTGCCCGTGTGATGGTCGGCCTTCGGGTCGGCAATGCGAATGACATGGGCGCTGAATTGGCCCTTCGTCGCGTCCCGGATGCCCAGATCGCTGTACTCGAAGTCTGCGCGCAGCCCTTTTTTCCACTCGGCGTCGCGTGCGTGCTTAACGTTAAATTTTTCTTTGCCTGCTTTCATGGATTCATTCTCCCCATCGAACCGTATTGGGGCTGACTATACGCCGGTGCTTATGCACTGACTATGCGTTCGGAGATCGATCGATATGGCGGGACCTTCCCGACGAAATTCCCAAAACATGGGGCTCGGCAACGTGATCTTCGAGTTTTCCGCCGTGGGGAACGCCGTGAAGGTTTGCGCGGTCGATCCCGATACCGGGCTGGAGGTCTCGATTGTCGGCCCGGCAAATGCGGGCGAGGAAGCTCTGCGCCGGACAGCCATGTCCAAGCTTCGCTATATGCTGGACAAGCGCCAGCCGACGCCCTTGAAGCGCGGGGGCGTGTTCGCCTGATCCGGTATTCTGATGGGCCGCGCCGCTAGCGCGCGCGTTTGCCGAGGCCGATCTGTTTCGCGAATGCCGAACGCTGCTTCGCGTAGTTCGGTGCCACCATCGGGTAATCCGCCGAGAGCCCCCATTTGGCCCGGTACTCTTCCGGCGTCAAACTATACGCGGTGCGAAGATAGCGCTTGAGCATCTTCAACTTTTTGCCGTCTTCCAGGCAAATGATGTGGTCTGGGGTGATCGAGCGCTTCACCGGGACGGCGGGCTTTTGCTTGGTCTGGGTGCTTGTCGCCCCGCCGCCGAGGCCTTCGAGGCTGCCATAGACCGATTGGATGACGTCGGAAATCTGGGTTTCCGGAATGGGGTTATTGCCGACATATGCAGATACTACTCGGGTGGTCATCCGAAGGAGTTCGTCGCGAGACAAATTGTCAGGATTGTTTTCTGTCATTTGTCCCCCCCCCAAGCCCTGCGTTTGCTCTGGCCCGCAGTTGGCAATCGTGATCGCATGCAGATGGGAACCAGTCAATACGCCTTTTGAATAATCGTCAGTACTTTTCGGCAATAGCGAAATGAACAGATGGAACTGGACTAAAGGGCAACTTTGATTGACGTAACGAAGACAGATTTTTGGTACCCATGACTGTGCCTGCACTACGATCTAAATGGTGCAATGCGGAAAACTCATTGCCGTCGTTGTCCACACCATTTAACCGCGACAGCTTGTGTATCGCTGGCGGCGAATGACGAGATGTGGTAATTCGGGCGCGATCTGAACACCCAACTTCAGCGACGTTCAAACGGACTTGATGCATGAGCGAAGGCACGATCGCAATCGCGGCTGACCACGCCGGATACGCCCTTAAGGAAGATCTCAAGGCAGACCTGCTGGAACGCGGTTTGACCGTCCTCGATCTGGGCACCGACAGTGATACCTCGGTCGACTATCCGGACTTCGGTAAAGCGGTCGGCGAGGCCGTTGCGTCGGGTGAAGCGGAGCAGGGCGTCATCATCTGTGGTACCGGTATCGGAATATCCATCGCGGCCAATCGGATCGCCGGCGTGCGAGCGGCACTTTGCCATGATGCGACGACGGCGCGTCTGGCGCGTGAACACAATGATGCAAACGTCCTGGCGCTGGGCGCCCGTGTGCTCGGCCACGAGGTCGCGCACGACTGTTTGCGCGCATTTCTGGATGCGGAGTATCCCGGTGGTGAGCGGCACGATCGGCGGGTCGGGAAACTGGGTTAGCAGTTACGGGTTGGTGCCGGGGGGCGGGGCGCGGCGTCCGACGTATATCTAGACGAACGAGCGACAGAGGAACGAGTATGTCGATGACGAGTGAAGCCCCGGATGCGGGCAATGTGAGCGACGGATTTTTCGACCGTGGACTGGCCGAGGCCGATCCGGACATTTTCGACGCGATGCAGCGAGAACTCGGACGCCAACAATCCCAGGTCGAGCTGATCGCATCCGAGAACATCGTCTCGCGCGCCGTCATCGAGGCCATGGGATCGGTACTGACCAACAAATACGCTGAGGGTTATCCCGGTCGCCGCTACTATGGCGGTTGCGAGTTCGTCGATGTGGCCGAGGAGTTGGCGATCGAACGTGCGACGCGGTTATTCGGCTGTTCGTTCGCGAATGTGCAGCCCCATTCGGGCGCCCAGGCGAACCAGGCGGTCTTCCTGGCCTTGTGCAAGCCGGGTGACACGGTGCTCGGCATGTCGCTGGCCGCCGGCGGTCATCTGACCCACGGTGCGGCCCCCAACCTGTCGGGCAAATGGTTCAATGCCATTCAGTATGGTGTGCGCCGCGATGATGCCCGGATCGATATGGAAGAGGTCGAGGCGCTGGCACGTGAACACAAGCCCGCACTGATCGTCGCGGGCGGTTCGGCCTATCCGCGGGTGATCGACTTCGCGAAGTTTCGTGAGATCGCCGACGCGGTCGGCGCGTACCTGATGGTGGACATGGCGCATTTCGCCGGGCTGGTTGCCGGCGGCGCGCATCCGAGCCCGTTCCCCCATGCGCATATCGTCACGACCACAACCCACAAGACACTTCGCGGTCCCCGCGGCGGCATGATCCTGGCCGATGACGCGGACCTCGGTAAGAAGATCAATTCGGCTGTCTTTCCGGGGCTGCAGGGTGGGCCGTTGATGCATGTGATTGCCGCCAAGGCGGTGGCGTTCGGCGAAGCCTTGCAGCCGTCGTTCAAGACCTATGCGCAACGGGTCGTCGAGAATGCCAATGCGCTGGCGGCGACGCTGGTTGAGGGCGGACTTGATATCGTCTCGGGCGGCACGGACACGCATCTCATGCTTGTGGACCTACGACCGAAATCGCTAACCGGAAATGTCACCGAGATTGCGCTCGAGCGGGCCAGCCTGACCTGCAACAAGAACGGCATACCGTTCGATCCCGAAAAGCCGATGGTCACGTCGGGCGTTCGCCTCGGCACACCTGCCGGCACCACGCGCGGCTTCGGCCCGGCGGAGTTCCGCCTGGTTGGCGAACTGATCGTCGAGGTGCTCGACGGTTTGGGTAGCAACCCGGACGGCGATGCGCAGGTCGAGGAATCGGTGCGCGGGCGGGTAGAAGAGTTATGCGGTCGGTTCCCGATTTACCCGGCCGGCTGATCGAGACAAGAAAAATAGTGACGCGAGAGGAAACGTAAATGCGCTGCCCGTTTTGTGCACACTCCGACACGCACGTGAAGGATTCGCGTCCGACCGAGGACAACACCGCGATTCGTCGCCGCCGCGCATGCCCCGATTGCGGCGCGCGCTGGACCACGTTTGAGCGGGTTCATCTGCGCGACCTGACCGTGCTCAAGAAGAATGGTCAGAGGGTGCCGTTCGATCGCGACAAGCTGGAAAGCTCCATGCGCATTTCGCTGCGCAAGCGACCGGTGGATGCCGATCGCGTGGAGCGGGTCATCAGCGGCATTGTCCGGCGGCTCGAATCCTCCGGCGAGACCGATATTCCCTCCGATGCCATCGGGGAGGCGGTGATGGACGCGCTGGCAAATCTCGATTCCATCGCCTATGTGCGGTTTGCCTCGGTCTATAAAAATTTCCGTGAAGTCCGGGATTTCGAGGATTTTATCGGGAACGAGCATCTGGCGGCCAACGGCGAACCGATCGAAAACGATTGATCGCGGGCGCCTTTCGCTCAACCCTAGCCTCATGCACACCGACCAGGATTTCATGACAACAGCGCTGCGGCTCGCGCGGCGCGGCTTGGGCAATGTCTGGCCCAACCCGGCGGTCGGGTGCGTCATTGTATCTGGCGGCCCCGAAAAACGGGTGCTGGGGCGTGGCTGGACCCAGCCCGGCGGCCGTCCGCATTCCGAGACCGTGGCACTGGATCAGGCGCGCGCGCGCTTCGGCTCCGCGGCACTGGTCGGTGCGACGGCTTATGTCACGCTTGAGCCCTGTAGCCATTTGGGCCGCACCCCGCCCTGCGCGGATGCGTTGATCACCGCACGGGTGGCGCGGGTGGTTGTCGCATGTGGTGACCCGGACGCGCGTGTGGCCGGACGCGGTATCGCGCGGCTGCGTGATGCCGGCATCGAGGTCGATACTGATGTCTGTCGCGCGGAAGCAGAGGATATCAATGTCGGTTTTCTGACACGGGTCGGGGAGGGCCGCCCGATGGTTGCCCTGAAGACCGCGACAACCTCGGATGGGCGGATCGCAACCCGTACCGGCGCATCCCAATGGATCACCGGGGCGGCGGCACGCCGTCATGCACATCTTCTGCGGGCACAGCATGACGCCATCGCGGTAGGCATCGGCACCGCGGAAGCCGATGACCCGAGCCTGACATGCAGACTGCCGGGTATGGAGGGACGCTCGCCGGTACGCGTGGTGTTCGATTCACAGCTTCGGATATCGCTGGAATCCGAACTGGTAAAGACCGCAACCGATGTCCAGACATGGGTTCTGTCGGCAGCCAAGACGGACAAGGAACGCCGCAAGGCCCTGGAGGGGGCGGGGGTCATGGTCGTTCCCATCGAGGATGTTGTGGACGGGCAGCCTGAACCGGGGGCAGCACTTCGCGCGCTTGGTGCGATGGGCGTGACGCGCCTGATGGTCGAGGGTGGGGCGCGGTTGTCGACCGGGTTGCTCCGCGCGGGCCTCGTGGATCGTCTCCTCTGGTTCCGTGCACCATCCCTGATCGGCGGTGACGGATTACCGCCATTCGGCGACCTCGGCGTGGGGGACGTGTCCGAAATGCCGACCTTCAAGCCCCTGTCTCTCACGCCCGTCGGTGACGATACGCTGGAAATTTTCGCCCGCGTGCCGTAACCAAGCGCCATGTTCACAGGAATTATCACTGATGTGGGGCGGATCGCCGGGATCGAAACCCGGGAGATCGGGCGCCGGCTGACCATCGAGACCGCGTATGACACGTCGGGCGTCGATATCGGCGCCTCGATTGCGTGCAATGGCGCCTGCCTGACCGTGGTCGAAAAGACGGCGTCCAGTTTCTCGGCCGATGTCTCGGGCGAGACACTCGACAAGACCACCAGCGGTGGCTGGGCTGTGGGTACTCGGATCAATCTGGAGCGCGCCTTGCGGGCGGCTGATGAACTGGGCGGGCATCTGGTGCTTGGCCATGTCGATGGCGTGGGGCAGGTGGTCGGGCTTGATCGCGAGGGCGACAACCACCGGGTTAGCATCAAGGTGCCCGATGCGCTGAAGCATTATGTTGCTTCAAAGGGCTCGATCACGGTCGATGGTGTCTCACTGACTGTGAATGAAGTGGACGATGCGGTGTTCGGGGTGAACATTATCCCCCATACATGGGACAACACGTCTCTTGCCGATGTCGTTGTCGGAACCGATGTGAATATCGAAGTGGATGTAATCGCGCGCTATGTCGCGCGTCTTTTGGAACGGGATGGAACGTGACAGATAAAACCGAGGGCCTGCGCAGCGTCTCAAAGCAGGACGTGCAGCGCGCCATGGACGACGAACAGATCTTGTCGCCGATCGAGGACATCATCGAGGATGCCCGCAACGGCAAGATGTTCATTCTCATTGATGACGAGGACCGCGAGAATGAGGGTGACCTCGTGATCCCGGCCCAGATGGCGACCCCGGACGCGATCAATTTCATGGCCACGCATGGCCGTGGCCTGATTTGCCTGTCCCTGACTCGTGAGCGGACCCAGCAGCTTGGTCTGCCGATGATGCCGCAGACCCACGGTCAGCGCCTGGCGACGAACTTCACCGTTTCCATCGAGGCGGCGGAAGGTGTGACCACAGGCATCTCCGCGCCCGACCGGGCGCGAACGATCACGGTGGCGATTGACCCGCGCTCGACGGAGGCGGATATCGTCACGCCGGGCCACGTATTTCCGTTGGCGGCCCGTGATGGTGGCGTGCTCGTGCGCGCCGGACACACGGAAGCCGGTGTTGATATCGCGCGCCTTGCCGGGCTCAACCCTTCGGCCGTGATCTGCGAGATCATGAATGATGACGGTACGATGTCGCGGCTGCCGGACCTGATCGGATTTGCCCAGTTCCACGGCCTCAAGATTGGTGCGATCGCGGACCTGATCGCCTATCGCCGGCGCAATGACCGGATTGTCGAACAGCTGATGGAGCATGACTTCCACTCGCGGTTTGGCGGCGAGTTCACATGGCACGTTTATCGCAACACGGTGGAATATGCCGAGCATCTGGCGATCGTGAAGGGCGAGATCGACCCGGAGAAGCCGGTGCTCGTGCGCATGCATTCCTTTTCCATCGGTGCCGATGCCATGGGAAGCCTGGACGCGCCTGATTCCGGAATACTCCAGCGGTCCATGGAACTCATTGGAGAGGCGGGTGCGGGCGTGATCGTGTTGATCCGTGACACCTCGCCGACATCACTGTCCGATCGCATTCGTCAGTTCAGCAGTGCGCCGAGCAAGCCCATCAATGAGCTACGCAACTATGGTGTCGGCGCGCAGATTCTTGTCGATCTGGGGGTCCGGGATATCATCCTGTTGTCGAATTCACAGCGTTCGATCGTGGGCCTTGAGGGCTTCGGCCTCAGACTGATAGAGACCCGTTCTGTGCCGATGACCAGTTCCGAATCCGGCGATTAGGAAAGAAGGCAATGTCCGACCAACCCCACATCATGATTGCGGTCTCCAAATACTATGAGGAGATCGCCGACCAGCTGCTGACCGGCGCGCTTGCGGTGCTCGATGAAGCCGGGGCTTCCCACGAGGTCTACGAGATACCGGGTGCATTCGAAATTCCCGCTGCGATTGCGACGGCCATGCGGTCACCCGAATTTTCAGGCGGGCGTCGTCGGTTTGATGGTTACGTGGCGCTGGGCTGCGTTATCCGCGGCGAGACGACCCATTATGACTATGTGTGCGGGGAAACCGCGCGCGGCTTGCAGGACCTGGCGGTCCGGCATTGCCTGGCGCTCGGGTTTGGCGTTCTGACGACCGAGAACAAGGAGCAGGCGATGGCACGCGCTGCCGTCGATCAGGGCAACAAGGGTGCCGATGCGGCAACCGCCTGCCTGCGGATGGTTGGATTCAAGAGTTCCTTTCGAATGTTCCCCCGCTGATGACCGGGGATAGCGAAGCAACCGCCGCGGCGGGTCGCAAATCAGGCGCATCGGCGCGTGGTGCCGCGCGGCTCTTGGCCGTGCAGGCGCTTTATCAGATGGACATCCGCGGTGGCACCGCGGAATCCACTATCCTTGAATTCATCCAGCACCGCACCGAACTTCCGGTACCGGCGGACGGTGACGAGGATGCCACCGGGCCGCGCGATGCGGACAAGGCATTGTTCGCGAACCTGGTGCAGGGCGTGGAGCGTGACCGTGCGGACTTGAACGCAGCGCTCGACGGTTGTCTGGATGGTGCCAACACGATGGAGCGGCTGGAGCCGCTGTTGCGTGCCATTCTGGGGGCCGGGGCCTATGAACTGCGCTCGCGCGACGATATTCCGGCACGGGTTGCGATCAGCGAGTATGTCCGCCTGACCGATGCGTTCTTCGAAGGCAAGGAGCCGGGCCTTGTGAATGCGGTGCTCGACCGGTTGGCCCGTGTGGTGCGCGACGGCGAGACCACCAAGCGCAAGCCCCCGGTGCAGGCCGCGGAAGGCGTCGGTGATGCGGTGGCTGAAGATGTCGTAGACGGGGCGGTCGAAGACGGGACCAGCAATGGCGCGCGGGATTGACGAGTTCGATCTGATCCGACGTTATTTCGAGCCGCTCAGTAATGGCGAGCCCGGTGCACTTGGATTGCGTGATGACGCGGCGTGGTTGCGCCCGGACCCCGGTACAGAAATCATTGTTTCGGCTGATGCGATCGTGGCGGGCGTACATTTTCCAACGTCGACAATGCCCGGTGACGTGGCGCGTCGAGCCCTCCGGGTGAACCTGTCCGATATCGCCGCAAAAGGCGCCCAGGCGCGCTGCTACACGCTGACGCTGCAATTGCCGGATACGGTCGATGAAGAGTGGCTCGCGGCGTTTGCAGCCGGTCTTGCCGGGGATCACGAAACATATGGTGTATCCCTGCTCGGTGGCGATACGACGCGAACTTCCGGGCCGCTGTCATTAAGCATCAATATATTCGGGCAAATTGCTGAAAATAGTATGATTAAACGATCTTCGGCGGGTGCTGAAGATGATGTTTATGTCTCCGGAACCATCGGAGATGCGTGCCTTGGGCTTGGCTCGATCGTGGGAGGACTGGCGGTCGATGATGCGGCTGACCGGGCCTTTCTGGAAGGCCGCTTTTGGCGACCCGATCCTCGCGTTTCACTTGGCCCGGCATTGGTTGGTGTGGCCACTGCCTCGGCCGATGTTTCGGACGGGCTTGTTGCCGATCTGGGCCATATCTGCGCCGCTTCGGATGTTGTGGCCGAAATCCACCAGCACCTGGTTCCCATCTCGGATGCAGCCCGACGCTTGGTAACGGACAATCAACCATTGCGGACTAACCTGATGACCGGCGGTGACGACTACGAGATCGTTTTCACGGCCCCGGTTTCAGCGCGGGAAACGATTGTCTCCATCGCGTCGCAGATCGGTGTTTCAATTACCCGGATCGGGTGCACGATCCCGGTGACCTCCGGCGCGACGGCGGTAACCGTGCACGATGAGGCCGGAGATATTGTCGAGGTAGGCGTTGGCGGATACAGACACTTCGGGGAACACGTCGCGGGCTGAGAGCGAGGCCGCGATCCGTGCCATGCGTGCGGGCGGCGGCAACGAAGAGCCGACAAAGCCCAAAAAGGGAAAAAAGAAACTGGTCCTGGTTATGCTGCTGGTCGTTTTGCTTGGCGGCGGCGGGGCGGCGTACAAGCTGGTTCTGGCCAAGGAACCCTCGGAACATGCCGCGGTGCCGGTACCCGAACACGAGGAAACCGTCCCGGATGAGCTCTACTACATCGATCTCGATCCGTTGTTCATCCCGTTCCAGACCGAAAAGGGTGCGCGCCACAAGATTGTGGTGATGCTTTCACTTGAGGTCGGGCGGAAACGCCAGGAAGACAAGCTTGTGCGTTCTTTGATGCCGCGTTTGCGCGAAGCCTATGTGCGCTCCCTGACGTCGCGGCCATTCCCGGGAACCGGAGATGGTTCGATCGAAACGGTCTATCTGAAAAACAGGATCCGGTCGGAAAACATCCGGGTGCTGGGCATCGGTGTCGTCAATGACGTCCTGGTGCGCGATATCCGCGTATTGCCCGGCTGACCATGAAGAAGATTCTCATCATCGTCGTGGTTCTCGTGCTCGGGGCCGGCGGCGCGTTCTTTTTTCTCGGCAAAAAGGCGCCCGAACAGGCAGTTGTGAAGCCGAAGGTTGAGAAACTGGTGGTTCAAGAGCATCACTATGTGCGCCTCGATACCATTACCGTCACCCTGTTCCAGGATGACCAAGTGGCGGGCCTGTACACGGCAGCGCTGACGCTCGAGATTGCCGAGGCAGAGCAGCGTTCCCTGGTATCAGCCGCGAGTTCACGGTTACGCGACGCGCTGATCCGGGATCTTCACGGGCTTGTGGAGCGCCGCAAGGGCATTGAAATCTCTCTGGACGTCGTGAAGCGCCGGATGCGCAGCACCGCGATACGCGAATTGGGGACCGACGTCGTGGTCGATATGTTCGTCGAAAACGTCCTCCGCAAGGACCTGGAGTTGAAGGACGGCTGACGCAGGGCTGCTATTCACAGCAATGACTTGTGTTTTCAAAGGGCATGCAGGATGTTCGCGCCATGATGCTCAAACGCAGTTCCCGTAACGTCGCAATTCTCTCAATGTGTCAGGCCTTCGGCCAGACGCAGATGATCCTCATCTTTTCCGTTTCATCCATCATTGGCGCGACCATCGCGCCGAATGCCGGCTGGGCGACGGTGCCGATCACATTCCAGTTTATCGCCATGACCATGTCCACGGTCCCGGCTGCACTGTTGATGAAGAAGATCGGCCGGGCCAATGGCTTCATCGCCTTTCTGCTCGTAGGTTCGACCGGGGCGGCGTTGATGATCTATGCGCTCTTCGATCAAAGTTTCCCGCTGTTCTGCCTGGGGTCGGCGCTGTTCGGCAGTTCTGCCGGTGCGAACCAGCAATTCCGGTTTGCTGCCGTTGATGCGGCGGATGAACAATTCAAATCCCGCGCGGTCAGTCTGGTGCTCGCGGGCGGCGTGTTTGCCGGGCTGGTGGGGCCCACTCTGTCCTCCGTCGGCTACGACATCATTCAGCCGATTCTCTATGGCGGCGTGTTTGCCATTATCCTGATCCTGCAGGCGCTGATGATCGTGCTGCTGTTCGTCACCGACATTCCGCCGCCGACCGAGCAGGAACGCAGCGGTCCCTCACGTCCAATGCGCGAGATCGCATCCCAGCCGGCCTTCATCGTGGCCGTGATGAGCGCGATGATCGGTTATGGCGTGATGAATTTCGTGATGTTGTCGACGCCGATCTTCATGCATCTCCACCCCACCCATCCGTACGGGCAGCTCGATATCAACAATGTCATCATGTGGCACGTGCTGGGCATGTTCGCGCCGGGGTTCTTCACCGGCTGGCTGATCAAGAAATATGGTGACCTGAACATCATCCTCTGGGGCGCAGTCATCTCGGTGGTTTGTCTTGCCGTTAATTTCAGCGGTGATTCGCTGGTTCACCTGCGCGTTGGCATGGCGCTGGTCGGGCTCGGCTGGAACTTCATGTTCACCGCCGGGACGACCTTGCTGCTCAGCACATACACGCCGGCAGAAAAGGCGAAGGTGCAGGGTATCAACGACCTGTTCGTGTTCGGCACCGTCGCTGTGTGTTCACTGGCGGCCGGCGTGGTCTACCAGACCCTTGGTTTCTTCGCCGTGAACCTGGCATCGGCGCCGCTTCTGGTCTTGGTCGTCATTGCGGTATTCTGGTTGCGGGGACACCGCAGGTCGGTCGCCGCCTGATCGGCGGGGCGAATGTCAGATTCTTAGTCTTTTGTCGCGGTTGCCATGCAGCCGCCTTTTTGGCATGTTCCCGCCGCTTTTACGGGCCCGGGTGATTCGGCTCCGCATTGCGGCATTCACCGTCTTCGCCCACGTGGCCCAATAACTTAGAAACCAAAGGATATTCACAATGGCTCCCATCGTCTGGTTCGCCATCGCATGTGGCGGTTTGGCCGTCCTCTACGGCATCTGGGCTGCGCGCTCGGTTCTTGCGGCAAGCGCAGGTACCGAACGGATGCAGGAAATCTCAGCTGCCATTCAGGAAGGTGCGTCGGCTTATCTCAACCGGCAGTACCGTGCCATCGGCATGGTCGGCATCGTCATTGCGGTGATCCTGTTTTTTCTTCTCGGCTGGACCGTCGCGCTCGGCTTTTTGATCGGTGCGGTTCTTTCGGGAATCACCGGCTACATCGGCATGAACATCTCGGTGCGCGCGAATGTTCGCACCACCGAGGCGGCGCGCAGCAGCCTGGCAGAAGGCCTTTCGGTCGCGTTTCGCTCTGGCGCGGTGACCGGCATGCTGGTCGCGGGCCTCGCACTTCTGGCCGTTGCCGGTTACTTCGGTTTCATGGTCTGGATGCAGCAGCAGGGAAATGCAGGTGGTCGTGAGCTCATCGATGCGCTGGTTGCGCTCGGTTTTGGTGCGTCACTGATTTCGATCTTCGCGCGTCTCGGCGGCGGCATCTTCACCAAGGGTGCGGATGTCGGTGCCGATCTTGTCGGTAAGGTCGAGGCGGGTATCCCCGAGGATGACCCCCGCAACCCGGCCGTGATCGCTGATAATGTCGGCGACAATGTCGGCGACTGTGCGGGCATGGCGGCCGACCTGTTCGAGACCTATGCCGTCACGATCGTGGCGACCATGGTGCTGATCTCGATTTTCCTGGCCGGCGATCCGTTGCTGAACTCGATGATGGTTTATCCGCTCGCAATCGGTGGTGTCTGCATTATCGCGTCGATCATCGGCACGTTCTTCACGCGCCTCGGCAAAAGCCAGAACATCATGGGTGCGCTGTACAAGGGCTTCATCGCCTCGGCGGTCCTGTCTCTGGTCGGTGTGGCTGTCGTGACCGAGTGGGTCATCGGCTTCGATGCCCAGGTTGACGTTGCCAAAGCATCCTTCTCAGGCATGGACATCTTCCTGTGCGCCGTCGTCGGACTGGTTGTGACCGGTCTGCTGATCTGGGTGACCGAGTACTACACGAGCACCGAGTACCGTCCTGTGCGTTCGATTGCCCAGGCATCGACCACGGGTCACGGCACGAACGTGATCCAGGGTCTCGCGATCTCGATGGAGGCCACCGCGGTCCCGGCGCTCATCATCTGTGGCGCGATCATCGCCTCGTTCCTGCTGGCGGGTCTTCTTGGTATCGCCATCGCGGTGACGGCAATGCTGGCGCTCGCCGGCATGGTTGTCGCACTCGATGCCTACGGTCCGGTGACGGACAATGCGGGCGGCATCGCTGAAATGGCTGATCTCGAAGAGAGCGTCCGGAAGACGACGGATGCGCTCGACGCGGTCGGTAACACCACCAAGGCGGTGACCAAGGGCTATGCCATTGGTTCGGCCGGCCTGGGTGCGTTGGTGCTGTTTGCAGCCTATACGTCCGATCTGGAGTTCTTCATCTCCACGGCGGCGGAGCACCCGTACTTTGCAGGTGTTGTGCTCAACTTCTCGCTGACCAATCCCTACGTGGTCGTCGGGCTGTTCGTGGGCGGCATGCTGCCGTTCCTGTTCGGTGCCATGGGCATGACGGCAGTTGGCCGTGCGGCGGGTTCGGTCGTGGTTGAGGTCCGGCGTCAGTTCAAGGAAATCCCGGGCATCATGGAAGGCACGGGCAAGCCGGAGTATGGCAAGTGCGTTGACATGCTGACACGCGCAGCGATCAAGGAGATGATTATCCCCTCGATGCTGCCGGTCTTGTCACCGATCGTCCTGTACTTCGTCATCCTGTTGATTGCGGGCAAGTCGGCGGCCTTCTCGTCGCTGGGCGCCATGCTCTTGGGCGTGATCGTGACCGGTCTGTTTGTCGCGATCTCCATGACCGCCGGTGGCGGTGCCTGGGACAACGCCAAGAAGTACATCGAGGACGGCAATCATGGCGGCAAGGGCTCCGACGCGCACCACGCGGCGGTGACCGGCGACACGGTTGGCGATCCCTACAAGGACACGGCCGGCCCGGCCGTGAACCCGATGATCAAGATCACGAACATCGTGGCGCTCCTCGTGCTTGCCGTGCTGGCAAACCTCTAGGCGCAGATATCTTCGACGAAAAACCCCCGGGGCTCAGGCCTCGGGGGTTTTTTATTAATCTACGTGGGGTTGGCGCGGCGGAGAAGGCCGTTACTGGCTGGGGTTGCCGCCACCACCGCCGAAGCGACCGACATTGCCGAACAATTGCTGGATCAACGACAATTCGTTGCCGGCGGTCGGCGTCACCCGGCTGACCAGCTCGACTTCGCGGCGGTCATTCTCGGTGTAGGTGAAGACGTCTTCCACGATCTCGCGATCGTCGAAGACGATGGCGATGATTTTTCGCTCGAGAAGCTCGGGTTCGAAGAACGCGACGGTTTCCGTTCGCTCGGACATGTAGTACCAGATGTTGGTGCGAAAGACGCCTTCGGTTGATGGGCTTCCCAACGCCTGCTGGACGTCGCGGCGGCTGGTCTGGCCCGGCTCGATTGAGGCAAGCGCGTCGGGGTCCGGCTCCTGGCCACGCACATTAATGATGGGCGCGCAGGCGCTTAGCGCCGCGAGCAAGACAAGGATACGACCGTGTCGGACAAACAATTTCATCGGGCAGACAGTTCCGCAGTTCGCGTTGTTGTGGATCAGATCGGGCAGGACGATGGCACTCGCCGTTTCGCCCTGTCAACCGGTCCGGTCAATCGCAAAATTCGATGCGCAAACTGACATGATGAACTGGATTCGAGAACGTAAACAGCGACGGGAATTGGCCGCGCGTTTGCTTGAGGTCGTGATCGACCAGGCGCGCCGTCCGGCTTTCTATGCGGCCTATGGTGTTCCCGATACCATGCTCGGCCGATACGAGATGGTTTGCCTGCATGCGTATCTGCTACTCCGGCGCCTCAAACGGGCCGGCGGGCAGGGGCCGCGTATCGCACAAACGCTGCACGATCAGATATTCGATGATTTCGACGTCGCATTGCGCGAAGCGGGGCTCGGCGACATGGGTATTGGCAAGCGGATGAAGAAGCTCGCGCGCAATCTGCATGGACGGATATCAGCCTATGAGCGCGGACTGGCCGCCGGCGACGAAGAAATGGCCGCGGCCCTGCGCCGCAACCTCTACGCAAGCACCGAACCCTCGGACGCCGAAGTGGCGGCAATGATCGCGTATGTGCGCCATGCCCGGGACGAGGTCGACGCGTGTGCACCCGACGCGCTGTGGGAGGCGCGTCCGGTGTTTCCCGAGCCGGCGTCCGGTTCCGGCATTGTGCCCCGGGAAGGTGCCGCATGAGTGAGACTGACGCGTCTGAACTGTTGCGATGCCTCTCGATCGCAGAATTGTCACCGGCCGAACGCCAGGTTGAAAAAATCCACGTGGACGCGGTCGAATGTGCCGCTATTGCCGAACGTCTCGATATCCTGTCGGTCGAAAACATGTCGGTGGAGGTGGAACTGTTTCGCGATCTCACCGGCGACGTGAACATGGTCGGCCGGATCGTGGCCGACATTACCCAAGCCTGCGTGGTCACTCTGGAGCCCGTCGCACAACACATTGATACGCCTCTTTACCAGCGGTTTTCCGCGCGTGCCGAGGAGGAAGAGGGCGAGGACGAGGATCCCGTGGAGCCCATTGCGGACGACGAGATCGAGGTCGGCGAAGTGATTGTGCAGAACCTGTCTTTGGCGCTGGATCCCTATCCCCGCGCGCCGGAAGCAGAGTTCGAAGAGGTCGATGACGAGGCCGGAAAACCCACCGGACCTTTCGCCGCTCTGGCCGCGTTGCGCGATGGTGGGGAAAAATAAATCGTATTCACCAATGTTTTCGCTCAGAAAACTTGCGATTCGCTTGCCCAGCGGTGCATTTTTGGATAATTAGCAGCGTCCTCCCGGCATGCTCAGATAATTCATACTTCCCGCGAAAGGGAATCAGATGGCTGTACCCAAGAAAAAAATCTCGAAATCACGGCGCGGTATGCGCCGCTCGCACGACTCATTGAAGCAGCAGGCCTACGTCGAAGATGAGACGACGGGTGAGTTCCATCGCCCCCATCATGTCGACATGAAGACCGGCTACTACAAAGGCCGCCAGGTCATCGAGGTCAAGGAGAAGATCTAGAGGCCAACCCCGGACTCCGCGTCCGGCTGGAGAGCGGACCCGTTGAGCGATCAGATCACCATCGCCCTGGACGCCATGGGCGGCGACGACGCGCCGCACATCGTTGTTGCAGGCGCCAATATTGCCAGGCGGCGGCATCCCGATGCCCGCTTCGTGCTGTTCGGCGATGAGGAGGATCTCGCCGCGCGGGTTGCGAAACAGCGTGGCCTCAAGGATTTCGTTGAAATACGTCACGCCCCCGAAGGGGTCGCAGCGGACGCCAAGCCGTCGCAGGTCGTGCGCAGCGGTCGCGAGACCTCGATGTGGCGCGCGATCGAGGCCGTCAAGCAGGGCGAGGCCGCCGGCGTTGTGTCCGCGGGAAACACCGGTGCACTTCTGGCCATGGCGATGTTTGTGCTGAAGCGTCTCGAGGGGATTGACCGCCCGGCGATCGCATCCTTCTTTCCGACCCTGCGGGGCGAAACCGTGATGCTGGACCTGGGTGCGAACATTCGCTGCAGCGAACGCAACCTTGTCGAGTTTGCGATCATGGGGGAAGTCTTTGCGCGCACCATTCTCGGCATTGAGAATCCGACGGTTGGCCTGCTGAATGTCGGCGAAGAGGAAACCAAGGGCAATGATTCCCTCAAGATCGCCGCGGAATTGCTGCGCGAACTCGATCTGCCCGGTGAGTTCGTCGGCTTCGTCGAGGGCGACGATATCCCGGCCGGTGCCGTTGATGTGGTGGTGACGGATGGGTTCACCGGCAATGTTGCGCTCAAAACCGCCGAAGGTACGGCCAAGCTCATCAATGCCTTCGTGCGCGAGACCTTTCGTAATTCGTTCTGGGCCAAGATCGGCTATATTTTTGCCAAGCGTTCATTCGACAAGCTGCGTAACCGCAGCGACCCCCGCCGATATAACGGGGCCATGTTCCTTGGGCTCGACGGTGTCTGCGTCAAAAGTCATGGCGGCACGGATGCCGTCGGTTTTGCAACCGCCATCGGAGTAGCGATCGACATGGTGAAGTATGGCGGCAACGCCTCTTTGAAGACGACGGTGGAGCGCCTGGAGATGGAATCCTTGCGTACGCAGGCGACGGCGTCCTTGTGATGGTGCGGCGATCGATTGTAGCCGGCATCGGCGCTTACTTGCCGGACCGTGTGGTGACAAACGCCGAACTCGCCGAGCGTATTGATACGTCGGATGAGTGGATCCAGGAACGCAGCGGGATTCAGCAACGCCACATCGTCGCGGATGGCGAGATGACGTCGGACCTTGCAACGGCGGCGGCGCAGCGTGCGCTTGCGGCAGCAGGCCTGGAACCTGACGATATCGGTATCATCGTTGTCGCGACCTCCACGCCCGACGAAACCTTCCCGGCTACCGCAACGGTGGTCCAGTCGAAACTCGGCTGTGCCAATGGCAGCATGGGGTTCGATGTTCAGGCGGTCTGTTCGGGCTTTGTGTTCGCCCTGGCGACGGCCGACAATTTCATCAAGGTGGGGCAGGCCGATACCGCCCTGGTCATCGGTGCCGAGACATTCTCGAAGATCCTCGACTGGGAAGACCGCTCGACTTGTGTGCTGTTTGGTGACGGCGCGGGCGCCGTGGTGCTGAAAGCCGGCGAGGGCGACGGATCGAACGCGGACCGGGGTATTCTCTCAACGCATCTGCATTCCGATGGTCGGCTGCATGATTTGCTCTATGTGGACGGCGGACCGTCATCCACGGGCCAGGTCGGTCATTTACGTATGGAAGGCCGTGAAGTTTTCAAGCATGCGGTCACGAAGATGTCGGCCGTGACCATCGAGGCGCTGGAGGCAACGGGCCTCAAGGCGGACGAAATCGACTGGTTCGTGCCCCATCAGGCCAATCGACGGATTATCGACGGCACGGCGCGCAAGCTGGGCATTACCGGGGAACGTGTCGTGGTGACGATCGATCAGCACGCCAACACGTCGGCGGCATCGATCCCGCTCGCGTTGTCCGTCGCGGTTGAGGACAAACGCATTCAGGAAGGCAATCTGGTTCTTCTGGAAGCCATGGGCGGCGGGCTGACCTGGGGTTCGGGAATTGTCCGCTGGTAGCGGCATCGAGGACCGAGAATCAATTTTTTAGATTAACCAATCAGAACAATCCTTTGATATTGACGCATTTCTGCTGTCGCGGTACCGTCGGCCAAACCAAAAATGGGTGGGAGAGCAGGCGGTGAACGACACGATTACACGCGCGCAGTTGACGGAGGCCGTCTACCAGGAAGTGGGGCTGTCGCGGAACGAATCTGCGGACCTCGTGGAATCGGTGCTGGCCGAAATGTCGGACGCGCTGATCCGTGGCGAGATGGTCAAGCTCTCGTCCTTTGGCAGTTTCCAGGTCCGTCAGAAGGGCCAGCGGATGGGACGTAACCCGAAGACGGGTGAGGAAGTGCCGATCCTGCCGCGCCGGGTACTGGTGTTTCGACCCAGCCATGTTCTGAAAAAGCGGATCAACGATGATCCGGGGGCAGCCCCGGAAACGATGTCCGCCCCGAGCTTCGCGTCAGGTGGCGCGATTCCGGAACCCGATACCTCTTACTAAGCTGGACGGATGACCGATACGGGAAATCTGTCAGCGCGCCGCGGCGGCAAGTCCGCAGCGGCATTCCGTACCATCAGCGAAGTCGCGACCGACCTTGATGTGCCGCAGCATGTCCTGCGGTTCTGGGAAACGAAATTTACCCAGGTCAGGCCGATGAAACGCGGTGGTGGCCGACGTTACTATCGCCCCGAAGATGTCGACTTGCTGCGCTCTATCCGCGCGCTCCTCTACGACGACGGCTACACGATCAAGGGCGTGCAGAAACTGCTGAGGGAAGGTGGCCTGAAGCCGGTCGCGGCCGACGCGTCGCCGGCGCCCGCCGCCCCGTCATCCGTCGCACCCGCCGCCACGGCGCAAGCACCTGCCGGGGCTGGAATCTCCACCGGCCAGCGCGCGGAATTGAAAGCGATTCTCGGTGAACTCGAGGCCGTTCGAAAACTTCTCGATTCAGCACGCTAGACGGGCTTCAATCCCGAAACGTAAGTCTCTATAGTCCCGCCGATCGGTCGGGACGTAGCGCAGTCTGGTAGCGCATCACACTGGGGGTGTGGGGGTCGCAGGTTCGAATCCTGCCGTCCCGACCAATTTCACGCCATTATAGGTATTCCGCCGCGCTGGCTCTTTCGCCGCGACGGTTCATTAACGTTTTTGTGCGACCTTTCCGTCATGTGCGAAATGCGGAAATCTGCGCGATGAGTGAAAACTCGGCCGAGCTCCCGAATACCGTGTCATTCGAGCATCCGTTCTTTCGGACGTTCGAGAACACGCATTTTCGCCTGTCCGACCCGCCGGAGGAACGCCCGGTGCTGGTGGGTGACATGGGCGATCAGGATGTGACGCTGACCTTGACCGGGGTCGCGCGGGAATTTCATATCGATCGACACAGCGCCGACGGCATAATGCTGGACGTTGTGGCGCGGAGCCTGGAGTTCGTCTCGGCCTTGAAGCTCGGCGATGCAGTGCCGGTCGAAGTGCTGACCGGTGATGCTTCCTGGGACCCTGAAGCCATCCATGCGGAACGGGCCCGCCGACGCATCAACCTGGCGCTTGTGACCTGGCACGAAGACGGTGAGCCGGCCATTCTCGACACCAAGGATATCGATGCGAGATATGAGAGCGCGGAAGTCGAGGCCAAGCGCGACGGCGCGATTGCGGCGTTGAACGAAAAGCTCGATGTCGAAGCCGAACTGTCCGAGCAGGTGGATGAGCTGATTTCCGAGATCGCGTTTATCGAGGCGATGCGTGACAAGCATCTGGCCGTTTGCCGGGTGAAAGCCGTGATCACTGCCATCCGCAAGCTGCACGCCAAGGAAATGGGGGTGTCGGGCGAAATGGAACCGGTGATGCGTTTGCTTCCCATTCCGGAAAAGGCATTTCACCAAGTCCTCAGCGACGTGGACGCACGCATGGCCGATCCCGAGGCCGTGTTTTCGGACTTCGATGAGGCTTGCAAGTTTGTTCAAAGTTCGCGCAACGATCTATACCGGCGCATGTCGGCCTGGGACGAAGTCATCGAGTTCTGGGGGGGAATCGATCCGCGTCAGCCCGAGACGTTCAATCTCGTCGAGCGTGTGCGCGATCTCTATCGATTTCTGGCGGCGCGCTACCTGCCGGTCGATGACTGGGTGCTGATGTTCTCGGAAGAGGACGACACGCCCGACCTCAAATATGGCGGCGTGATGACCTGGTAACAGCGGTTCGCAAGAAATCGATCAGGCTTTGGCGGTTTTGTTGATTTTTGCGGGTCGGGTCACGGACCGGTTCATCTCACCCTTGATCAATTGGCGGAAGAACGGCTCCACGCGGCGTAGCCGTTCCACATACTCGTCCCGCTCGAACAGCCGCTTTCGAACCAGAACAACCACCTCGTCCTGGCGTGCCTGGCCGACCTCTGCGACCGCCTTTTCGAGACGCCGGTTTTGTAGCTGCCGGTCGGCGATCGCCTCGCACATCAACAGCACCTGCGCCTCCAGGACGAGCTCGTCCACGTTTATCCACGGTCGATCTTCCTCGGAAGTCTGGGCTCTCCATTCGTCCAGTGCCACCGCGCATAGCCTGCGCAGCTCGGGATCCGCGAGGGTTTCCGAGGGCGAGAAATCCTGATCCTCCGTTTCCGTTTCAGTGTCCGGAGACGGATCGTGTGGTGTGTCGTGCAATGACATCCGCTGCAACCGTTTCAGCATCTGTCCGCGCAGAAACGCACGGACATGCTCACGGATGACAGATTAGCGGTATGCGGTTTCCGAAAGGTTAGCGCCTGAGCTTTCGCCTCATGCGGCGAGGGCGATGCGTCCCTTGTCGGTCAGGCGGCAGACCAGCCAGTCGGGCTTGATCGGGTTGTCGAACCAGGGTTCGGCAAAGCCGTGCCGGATGCAGCTGCGCACCGTGCGGTCGCTGAACTTCTGGCCGTCCCGGTCGAACAGGGGCAGTTTGCCGCCGGGCTGTTCTAGGCCACGTGCGAGCCAGGCGCGCTGGGCGCCGCTCAGGTTACCGCGAGAGGCGGTCTTCCGGTCGCCGCGCGGGCGATGTGGCTGGAGCGCGACGACATTGCTTTGCGCCGCATTCTGGGCCGTGAAGTTCTTGCTGGCCGGCATAACGTCCCCCATCGGTGCAGCACGCGTGCGCGACTGCCGATGCGCGGGATCGTAGTGTACAATGTCGCCCACGCCAAGCATCCGTCCAGAAGGGCCCAAATGTCCTTGAAAACCAGCATCTAGCGAAGATGTCGTGAAAGATGGGTCGCACATGACCGGCAGGTGAAAAACCGACGGGATTCGCGGCCAATGCCCGGTTTTGCTATAAATCGTTCAAGGAAAATCACACCCATTCGAAACGCAGGAAGGTCCTATGGTCGACAAGGTTTGGAAAATTTATCTATCGGGCGAAATTCATTCCGACTGGCGCGAGCAGATTGAGAACGGCTGCGCCGAGGTGGGGTTGCCGGTGAGTTTCGGGGGACCGATCACGGTTCATGACGATTCCGATGATTGCGGCGTGGCCGTCTTCGGCTCCGAGCCGGACAAGTTCTGGCACGACCACAAGGGCGCGATGCTGAACTCCGTGCGCACCTCTACGCTGATCGAGAGCGCCGATATTGTCGTCGTGCGGTTCGGCGAGAAATACAAGCAGTGGAACGCGGCCTTCGATGCCGGTTACGCCGCAGCGTTGGGTAAGCCGATCATCACCCTGCATCCGCCCGAGCATGATCACGCGCTCAAGGAAGTGGACGCGGCAGCCAAGGGCGTGGCGCGCGAGCCGGGTCAGGTCGTGCAGGCGCTGGCCTATGCCATCAATGGTGGTATGCCGGGCCAGTGGTATCAGAAAGAGGCCGCCGAGTAGGCGGTGCGGTTTCTCGCTTCTTTATCGCGGCTTAAATGTTCTCTGAGGTGTTCGACTTTGCGTTAGAGTGATCCAACAGGCTTGAAGGCTGGGGGGCATGACGGCATGGAGCGGCGTGGTTTTCTGAAGCTGGGAGCGGGCTTCGCGGCGGGGATGCCGGCGCTGATGGCCGGGCAGGCGTCGGCCCAGCTCATATCACCTGACACATTGCCGCCCGACCTCGAGGTACGGCCGAGTCCACCGACGACGCCATTTCTCGCGCCAATTCAAATACCGGCCATCAAGCGACCGATAAACGGAGCGCTGCTCGATCCGGCCCCCGATCCCGAGCGTCATCAGCGTTTCGACGAATTTCCTCCGGTCAAATTCTACGATCTGCGCGAGCGCGCCTTCCTGCATTCCTATCATCCGGAACTGCCGCCGACACCGAGTTGGGGTTATGACGGCTCGGTACCGGGGCCGACATTTCATGCCCGCTACGGTGAGCCGTTTCTGGTCCGGCGATTCAACGAGCTGCCGGCCAATCACACCGGCTACGGCCTGCCGTCGACGACCATGCATCTGCACAATATGCATGCGGCGTCCGAGAGCGATGGCTTCCCGATGGACTTCATCGATTCCGGAGAATGGTACGACCATCATTACTGCATGTTTCCCGCCGGGATGGACCCGCGCGAAAAGCTGACCCTGCTTTGGTATCACGACCACCGAATGGATTTCACCGCGGCGAATGTCTATGCGGGTTTTACCGGCTTTTGCCTGTTCTTCGACGAGGAGGATACGGGCAACGAGAATGATCCTTCGCCGATCGCGTGGCGTCTGCCCAGCGGCAAGTATGATGTGCCGCTGATCATTCACGATGTGCTGTTCGACAATAAGGGCAACGCCGTCTTCGACGTCTTCAACACCGAGGGCTTCCTGGGTGACAAGATGACCATCAACCGGATCATCCAGCCCCATCTGAATGTCGAACCACGAAAATACCGGTTCCGTCTGCTCAATGGCGGGCCGTCGCGTTTCTATTCGCTGGTGCTCTCGACCGGCCAGAAGTTCACGGTGATCTCGAACGACGGCAACATCATGCCCGCGCCCGTCGAGGTCAGCGAACTACCGATGGCTGTCGCCAACCGCTACGACGTGATCATTGATTTTTCGCACTATCGGCCGGGCGAGCATGTTGATCTGCTGAACATCCTCGAACAATTCGATGGTGGTGGGCCGACGGGACGTTCGCTCGACCCCGGCATGGCCATGATGCGTTTCAATGTTGTGCCGGCGACCGGGCCGGACAACAGCCGCGTGCCCGAACGTCTGCGCGAACTGCCGCCGATTGACCTGAGCGAAGTGCGCGCGCATCGGGAGTGGGATTTCGACTACACCGGCGGGATGTGGACCATCAACGGGAAGCATGCCGACATGATGAAGACCGACGCGGACGTGCGTGAGGGAACGGCCGAAATCTGGACGCTCAAGAATGTCGGGTCGACATGGTCCCATCCGGTTCATATCCATTTCGAGGAATTTCAGATTCTCGAAATCGACGGTCGACCGATCGAACCTGGGAGCCTGATGAACTCGCGCAAGGACACGTTTTGGCTTGGCCCCAACCAGGTCGCGAAGCTGTTCTTCCGTTTTCGGGATTTCCACGGCCGCTACATCCTCCATTGTCACAACGTGGTGCATGAGGACCATGCGATGATGCTGCGCTGGGATATCCTCGATAGGGGGGTCTGATGGTACGAACCTTTGGTGTGGTCCTGCTTCTGCTTGCCGCCTGCAGCCCCGATCTCGAAACACTGCGGCCGAACTTCCAGGGCGGCGAGTTTTTTCATCCCTACCGTCAGCCTTCTCCAGGTCGAACGATCCAGTGGAGTTCGCTCGACGGATCGACGACATATGCCCGCACACCACCCTCCTTGTTCGAGAAGTCGAACCCGTTCACGGATCCCCCGGGGACCAATTTCATTCAGACGGTAAATTCCAACCTGTTCGACGGGCGCGGCCGGGAAATGCCCAACACGCTGCCCTCCACCCCCGACACCCCCTACAATTTGCATGACGGTCCTGTGGTCACCACGCCGATCGACCACCGCTCGCCGACCACGGACCTGCACGAAATTTTGCAAACCACAATCGCCGGGGCGAAGGCGGGCGCGCTCGATCGCGCGCGTATTCAGGAAG
>JABJEK010000144.1 GCA_018702955.1 Rhodospirillaceae bacterium
CGAGCATCACGTCTCCAACGCACACGACTTGCGCGGCGGCGAGCCGATCCAGCCAGTCAATCAATCGCGGCTTGTTGTTCATCGCATCCCTCTTAGCAGGTGCAGGCCCATGCCGTCATCCGGCGGTGGTTACGACTCACGGTGAAACAGGAAGTCCGCCTGGATCGGCGTACTGTCCGGCCCGACGCTGACATTGTGGCGAATGACGATATCGGGTTCATCAAACTCGGCTAGCAGGCCGAGGTCTGGGTCAACACCTATGACTTTGTGAAATTCGGCACGCTCAAAGGTACCGTCCCCCAGATCGCCGCCGACGCCACCGAAGACCCCGGCGACCAGGGTGATGTCTTCAACTATGTTGTCCTGGTCAAGACCGACCGTACCCATATGGGCCCCGACCCGACCGACCAGCCGGTGGTCCCGGGCATGCAGGTTACGGCCGACTTCAAAATCGGTGAGCGAACCATCCTCAGCTTCCTGACCGACAGGGTGTCGCAGACAACAAGCACCGCATTGCGCGAACGCTAGGCCACGAATTAAGGACAATGTGACGATCAGGTCCCGCGCGTGCATGTCTTCGGCCGCGGCCCGGACGTCCGTCGCAATTTTCTCTGCCGGCTCATCGGGAAACGCCTCGCGGTAGGCGGCGGCCGCATCGGGAATGCTGTTCGGCTCTGCGAACAGGGCCCACAGGCCTCTGGTGATGGCGTTAAGATAGAACACTTCCCCGGTCCCCGGTTCGACGAGGAAGACATCATCGTCCAGGGTCATCTCGGTCACCGCCGGATTGCGCACATACAAACTCTCGACACCGTTGGGCATATACAGTTATCCGTCGCTCTTGTTCGACAGTTCCGACAGCAGCAGCTCGGCTGCGACGGTCCCGTCGCGGTAGTGCAGAATATAACCCTGACACGCTTCTGCAAGCCGGCCCATGGCGGGCACGAGCAGCGCCGGCCCGGCCGGCGAGATCGCTTCCTCGATCAGGGACCTAGCGATATTTCCGGCCGCGGCCGGTTCGAGACAGGCCTCGTTTTCTAGGTCGGGATCACGCCGGGGCAGTATCACGCAACCGAGCGGCCGGATGTCGCCAAACCCGAGCGCCTCATCGTCCGCCAGATGCAGATAGGCAATCGTTTCGTCGGTCAGATACCAGCGCGCATCGACAAGTGCCGCGAGCTCCGGTCCGGGCGGAAGCGGCGTGCGCGCCTTGGCGGCGAGCCCCAGCCCGGACACCCGGTAGGGTGCATCACCATCCAGCAGGAGAACGCGGTCACCGGCCAGATGCCGGCAGCCGCGCGCGGCGAGACGCAAGGCGAGGGTCGATTTGCCGGCCTCCGACGGGCCGGCAAACAAGACTGCGGACCCGTCGACCTCGACGGCGGCGGCATGCAGACAGCAGAACGTCTTGTTCTGAGCTAGGATCGCATCAATCAGCAGGCCGGCCAGGGCGTTCGCGGCATTATGGAAATCATCCGCGACCGAGTATCCGCCCGCCCAGCTGACAGCCGCGACACGGTACTGCGTGGCTTCGCGGGTCACAGCTATATCTGCGGCATCAACGCCGTCCGTCGCCACCCGTGTCCAGAAAGCCCAGCGCGGCAGGAAAATCAGCAGCGCTTCGCGAAACTCGTCGGCATCTACGCCGGGTCCGAGGCGCACCAACAGATCTCGAAGGTCAGGTAAGTTTCCGTTGTAACGATGGGCGTGTCCCCCGACGTCACTCGCGCGGCGCGTGTTTCGCCAGAATGCGTTGCAGCGTACGCCGGTGCATCTTCAGGCGGCGTGCGGTCTCGGAGACATTACGATCGCATTGTTCATACACTCGTTGGATATGTTCCCAGCGCACCCGGTCTGCCGACATCGGGTGGTCTGGCGGCGGGGGCAATGTCGATCCGTCGGCCAACAGCGCCGCAGCGACCTGGTCCGCATCCGCGGGCTTGGGCAGATAATCCACCGCGCCCGCCTTCACGGCGGCGACCGCCGTCGCGATATTGCCGTATCCGGTCAACACCACGATGCGCGCATCGGGCCGCACCCGGCGCAGGGTCTCGACCACTTCGAGCCCGCTGCCATCATCGAGGCGCAAGTCGATCACCGCATATTTGGGCGGCCGGGCCTCGACGGCACGAATTCCGTCCGCCACCGATTCCGCCACGTCAGCCTGAAAGCCGCGCCGGTCCATCGCCTTCGCCAGTTGCAGGCGCAGATTGACCTCATCATCGACGATCAGCAGCGAAGCGTCGTCGGAAATAGGCGTCTCGTTCACATCCACATCAACCATGATTGTCGATTAACCCGTCCCTGCATCAACTTCAAGATCAGCGCGCGGCCACGTGATCGATACTTCCGCCCCATCCGTGCGCGCCGCCGCGCGCGTGTTCGAAAAACGTATCCGGGCCCCGGTGCGTTCAAGCAGGGATTGCGCGATGAAGATGCCCAACCCCAGATGCCCATGGCCCCGGTTAGATATATAGGGCTCGCCGATGCGATCGAGAACCGCCGGCGGGAATCCGGGCCCATCATCGCGTACCTCGACCCGGGCTTCAGCCTCGTCCCAGGAGATATCGACCGAGACATGCCGCTCGGCGAACTGCACCGCGTTCTGGATCACGTTCCCGAGCCCGTGCAGCAACTCGGGACTTCGCATGACCAGCGGCTCGGCGCTCTCGTCAATCCCGGCGGCCACGAGGTCCAGCACGATATCCTCATCGCGGTGCCGCGCGGCCGCGGCCGCCACGACATCCGAAAGCAGCGCCGTGGCAAACGGATCATTGGGGTCCGCGACCTCGGGTGCGCGACCCAGCTCGGCGAGGATGTCCCGGCACCGGTCCGCCTCGGCCTGCAGGATGCGCACGTCGTCGGCAAACTCGCTATCGGGCGGAATTTCGCGGGTCAGCTCCTTGGCCGTCACCGCGATGGTCGCCAACGGGCTGCCCAGTTCATGGGCTGCTGCCGCCGCCAGACCACCCAATGCCGAGAGCTGTTGCTCGCGCGCCAGGGCTAGCTGGATGGCCGTCAGCGCGTCGGACATGCGCCGACCCTCGCCCGCTACGCTGCCGATATAGCCACCGAGGAAAAGCGTGCCCAGGACCACGGCCGTCCACAACCCGCCGATATAGAAAACAGGCAACTGCAGCCCATCACCGGACCAGGGTAACGGCAGATGATGAAAGGCCAACGCGCTCGCACAGCCGATGACCAATATGCTCAGCAGGGCCGTGGCGGCACGGCTCAGGGTTGTCGCGGAAACCGTCACCGGCCCGAGGAATAGCAACGAAAACGGATTGCCGAGCCCACCGGTGAGATACAAAAGCACGGCCAGCTGCAGGATATCGAACGCCAGGTAGGCCGCCGCCTCCCACTCGCTCAAGCGCCCGCGCACCGGGCGGCGAAAGGTCATGGCCACGTTCAACAGCACCGACGCGCCGATCGCCGCCAACGCGGCGTCGATGGGCAGCGGCCAGTCCAGGCCAAACCGCACGATCAGCAATGCCGTCAGCTGGCCGGCGACGGCGATCCATCTAATCAGGACCAGCGTGCGCAGGCGCACCTGTGCGGCAGACCGATTGGGTCGCAGCGCGGCGAACCGTTCGTCGTCGGACAGCCGTCGGTGATCGTCGGTGTGCGCCATCGGTGCCTTTCGGTGCGCCTAGTCGCCTTGCGGGAATTTCGCGGCCAGCGCCGGGTCGAATTCCCCGTCGAGCAGCACGAACATCACGTCACATGCCTTGTCGCTACGGTTGACCCAGGCGTGGTTGGTGCCGCACTGGATCACCACGTCACCCGCCTTCAACTCGACCTCGCCATCGTCGATGATCATGGTGATCTCGCCCGACAGAATCAGCGCGTAATCGATGGTCTCGGTGCGGTGGCTCGCCGGATGGTCGCCGCCGCGGCCATAGGTCGAGGCGGGCTCGTTGCCCAGTGCGCGGAAGGCCGCACGTGCTTCCTCGACGGTGCGGTTGCGCACGTCTTCGGTCTCGGGCGCGAAATGGTTGATGCGGAACACGCTGCCATTCTTCTGGGGCATCTGGCGACGCGGACCCAGGGTGGGCTCCTCATGCCGCTGGACGATCTTCGCCGGCGTCTCGCCGGTGCGCCACAGATCGGTCGACCAGTCGTCCTCGTTCTTCGGGTTGATATGAACGAACGGTGCGGGGCCGTCCTCGATCACGACCGCCTTGCCGCTGTCGTCGTGGCCCATCACCACGCGCCGGATGGGTGTTGCCATGGTCGTTCCCTCCCCTGTGATACTTTCCGGATGCCGGATGCCCGGTGTTAGTTTGCAGCGATAACCATACGAGCACGCGCGATGCCTGCCCATGATGAAGATAAACGCCATGATTGAGAATATGCAGCGCGACGACTGGAAAGACGTGCGTGCGATCTACGGCGAGGGGCTCGCCACAGGCCTCGCCGCGTTCATGACCAGCCCACCAAAATGGGGGGCATGGAACGCCGGTCATCTGGAGATCGGTCGCCTCGTCGCACGCGACGATAATGACGAGAATGGTGGGGCCATCGCCGGTTTCGCTGCCCTCTCGCCCGTGCCCGACACGTGAGGCGCGGCCGGTGTCGCTGAGGTCAGCGTCTATGTCACGGGCAACGCGCAGCGGCAGGGGATCGGTGCCGCACTTCTCGAACGGTTGATCACCATCTCCGAGGCCGAAGGATATTGGACCCTGCAGGGCCAGGTGATGGCCCAAAACAAGGCCAGCCACGCGCTCCTGTCAGGGGCTGGGTTTCGCGAGGTCGGCCGCCGCGAACGCTACGGCCATATCGACGGCGACTGGCGCGACGTGATCCTGATGGAGCGCCGCAGTGCCATCGCAGGCGGTGCAGGTCTGCCCACGAAAAGCTGCGGCTAGTTCGTCTTCCCGCTGACGTCCGCATCCGCGAACGTCGCCATGCCGGTGTGACAGGCCAGTGCCGAACGCACGATCTGGATCGCCAGGGCAGCCCCCGAGCCTTCGCCCAGACGCATCGCCAGCGCCAGCAACGGTACCTTGTCGAGCTTCTCGCACAGCGCACGATGGGACGGCTCCGCCGACAGATGCCCGATCATGCAGTGGTCGAGCGCGTGGGGGTCGATGGCATGCAACACCGCAGCCGCCGCCGTACAAGTGTAACCGTCGAGCAACACCGGCACCCCGGCCAGACGCGCCGCGATGATGGCGCCGATGATCGCCGCTATTTCATGCCCCCCCAGCGCGCGGAGCAGCTGCAACGGGTCATCGAGCAGGTCACGGTTGGCCGCGACACCGGCCTCGACCACCGCGACTTTCGTCGCCAGCGCGTCACCCGCGACGCCGGTCCCCGGTCCGACCCAATCCTGCGCATTGCCGCCATACAGCGCGTGACAGATCGCCGCCGCCGACGTGGTGTTGGCGATCCCCATCTCACCCAGCGCGATCAGTTCGACCCCGGCCTCGACCGCCATCATCCCGTAGGCGACCGCCTTGGCGCAGTCTTCCTCCGACAGGGCCGGGCCCTGGGTGAAGTCCGCCGTCGGCGTCTCGAGCGCCATCTCATAGACCCGCAGATCCGCATCCGCGATCTCGGTCAACTGATTGACCGCCGCCCCGCCGGCGACGAAATTCTGTACCATCTGGGCGGTGACTTCCGCCGGGAATGCCGAGACGCCCCGGGCAGCCACGCCATGATTGCCCGCGAACACCGCGACCCGGGCATGGGTCACGTTCGGCGGGTGGCGGCCCTGCCAGGCGGCGACCCATTCGGTGATCTCCTCCAGCCGGCCCAGCGCGCCGGGCGGCTTCGTCAGCTCGGCCTCGCGCGCGCGGGTCGCCTCGACCGCCGCGATGTCGGGGGCGGGCATATCGGCGATCAGCTTGCGGATTTCATTGAAATCCGGGCCGCCGGGGCCGTTACCAGCACCGTTTGCGCCATTACCTGTTTCGCTCATGTCGTGTGACCGCAAGTTCCGTTTCGGAAAGGAAAGCGGTTGTCCTATAAGTCGGGCATGGATGCAAATGACGAGAATGGCCTCACGCAATTCTCCGCCCGGCTCCGCCTCGCGGTCGCGTTCCTGACGCGGCTGCCGGTCGAGCACATGCCGGACGAAGACGGCCAGCTTCCAGACCCCGACGAAACCCCGCCCACCCTGGCCTCGGCCATGTGGCTGTTCCCGCTCGTCGGCTTCGCCATCGGCGGTGCCGGCGCCCTCACGCTGGGCATTCTGGTTTGGGTCGGCGTACCCGCACCCGTGGCCGCCACCCTCACCATCGGCGGCATGATCTGGCTCACCGGGGCGCTACATGAAGACGGCCTGTCCGACATCGCCGACGGGTTCGGTGGCGGCGGTGACCGGGACCGCAAGCTCGAAATCATGCGCGACAGCCGGCTCGGTGCCTACGGCGCCGTCACCCTGGCGGTCGTCGTCATCACCAAGATCGCCGCACTGGCGACCATCGCCGCCCATGATGTGGGCGCTGCCGCGGGCGCGCTCATTGCCGCGACTGTATGGAGCCGGGCGCTGATCGCGCCCACCATGCGCTGGCTCGAACCGGCGCGCGACGACGGGCTGGGTGCGGATGCCGGCAAGCCCACCGAGGGCGACAGCTGGAAGGGCCTCGGCCTCGCCGTGCTTCTGGTGTTGCTCGTGCTGATCACCCCGGCGGGCTTCGGCGTGATCACGGTTCTTGTTGCCGGCGGACTGGGTGCCTTCGCCGTCGGCTTGTTGTCCTTCCGCCAGATCGGCGGCTACACGGGCGACGTGTTGGGCGCCGGACAGGCCGTCGCCGAAACCGCCGCACTCGTGGCGGCGAGCGCCGTTATTTCAGGGAGTATCTGATGACCACACGCACACGCTGGTGGTGGGTCCGCCACGCCCCCGTCCGCTCGACCGGCGGGCGGATCTACGGCAACACCGATCCCCTCGCCGACACCAACGACCCGCCGACCTATGCCGGGCTCGCGCGCCTTCTGCCCGAAGACGCGCTGCTCGTGACGTCACAGCTACAACGCACCCACCAGACGGCAGACGCCATCAAGGCGGCCGGGCTGCACCTGCCCGAACCGCATATCGAGGAAGACCTGGCGGAGCAGGATTTCGGCGACTGGCAGGGCCGCAAGCGCGCAGACGTGTATGCCGAGCTGGACCCCAAGCACATGTTCTGGCTGGCCCCGGCCAACACCAGGGCCCCCGGCGGCGAGAGCTTCGCCGACCTGATGGCGCGCGTCTCCGGCGTGATCGAACGCCTGAACACCGAACATTCCGGCCGCGATATCGTCGCCGTGACCCATGGCGGCACCATCCGCGCCGCGATCGGCCACGCCCTCAAGCTCGATCCCGAGGCGGCGCTCACCTGCCAGGTGGACAACTGCTCGCTCACCCGGATCGACCATTTCGGGCCAAGCGAGAGCCACCCGGATGGCGCGTGGGCAATTTTCCACATCAATCAGATCCCGACCCAGGACTCGACGCTGGTTCCCGATCACACCGCCATGTTAGCCTTGGTGCAGCGCTGAAACAGGGAAGTCCGGTGCGGAACCAAGTGGTCCCAATGCCGGCGCTGCCCCCGCAACTGTAACGGTCAGGCCCCGCGCACTACCCACTGGCAAACAATCTTGCCGGGAAGGATGCGAGCGGGCCGTCGATCCGGAGCCAGGAGACCTCTTCGGCGCGCGATATCCGCGCATACCCTCGGGAGGAGGAACCGCGCCGTGGCCGAAGACACGTCGAACGACACGAATGCAGTGAATGACGACAATCCACACGACAGCAACCTGCTGCCGGCACTGACCCTCGTCCTCGGCGGCGCCCGGTCGGGCAAGAGCCACCATGCCGAAACCCTGATCGCCGGGCATCTGGACGCGAGCGACAGCATCACGCGGCCAACCTATATCGCCACCGCGGAGGCCGGCGACGGCGAGATGGTCAACCGGATCGCGGATCACCGCGCCCGGCGCGGCGACCGCTGGCACACGGTGGAAACCCTTCTCGCCCTCGCCGACACGATCGTCGCGGCGACATCGGACGGACAGCCCGCACTGGTCGATTGCCTGACCCTGTGGTTGTCGAACGCGATGCATGCCGAACTCGACCTCGACACCGAAACATCGACCCTGCTGGACGCCTTCACTCACGCCAACGGCCCGGTGGTCTGCGTATCCAACGAGGTCGGCCTCGGGATCGTCCCGGACAACGCGCTCGCCCGTGCCTTCCGCGACGCGGCCGGGCGCCTCAATCAACAGGTCGCCGCACAGGCGGACCGGGTCGACTTCGTCGCCGCCGGCATCCCCATAACCCTGAAAAACGAGTTGTCATGAACCGTATTCCCGCCACCGTCGTCACCGGCTTTCTCGGCGCCGGCAAGACAAGCCTGATCCGTCATCTGCTGGAAAATGCGGGCGGCCGCCGCATCGCCCTGGTGATCAACGAGTTCGGCGATCTCGGCATCGACCGGGGCATCGTCGAGGGCTGCGCCATTCCCGGCTGCGAAGACGACGACATCGTCGAGCTGGCCAACGGCTGCATCTGCTGCACGGTGGCCGACGACTTTCTGCCAACCATAACCGCGCTGCTCGATCGCGCCGACCCGCCCGATCACATCGTCATCGAGACCTCCGGCCTGGCGCTGCCCAAGCCGCTGCTCAAGGCCTTCGCCTGGCCCGAGGTGCGCGCGCGCACGACCGTCGACGGGGTGGTCACGGTGATCGATGCGGCCGCCGTCGCGTCCGGGCGCTTCGCCGACGATCCCGCGGCCATCGCCGCGGCCCAGGCCGAGGACCCGTCGCTGGACCATGACAACCCGCTGGAGGAACTGTTCGTCGATCAGGTGAGCTGCGCCGACCTGATCATCGTCAACAAGGCCGACCTGGTGGATGAAGGCGACGGTTCGGTCGAGGCAGCGCTGGCACCCCACCGCCGCGCCGGCGTACGCGCCGTGTCCGCGACCCATGGTCGGCTCGACCCGGCGGTCCTGCTCGGGCTCGACGCCGAGGCCCAGGATGATCTCGACACGCGGCCCAGTGTGCATGACGGCGAGGAAGAGCACGACCATGATGACTTCGACAGCTTCATCGTCGCGCTCGGTTCGATCGACGATCCCGACGCGCTCGAACGCCGCCTGATCGATGCCGTGAACCGCCACGATATTTTTCGCATCAAGGGCTTCGCCCATGTCCCCGGCAAGCCCCGGCGCCTCGTGGTCCAGGGCGTGGGCAGCCGCTTCCAGCGCTACTTCGACCGCGATTGGGCCGACGGCGAGACACCGCGCACGGAACTCGTCGTCATCGGGCGCAGCGGCATGGACCGGACCGGTATCGAAGCGGTGCTCCAGGGCGGCTGATGCATCTTCTCGCCGCCGTCCCGGGAACCGTTGACGACGGCTCCGAAGCGATCGATCTGGGCCAGTCGCCCGGGGATATCGTTGTTCTCACGGCCGCGGACACCGAAATCGCCGCGCTCGCCATGGCAAACCGGTCGCGGCTCGCCGACGACCCGGGTGCGCCGAGCCTGCGCTTGGCGAACTATCTGCGCCTCGCCCACAACATGTCGGTCGACCTGTATGTCGACGACATCGTGCGCCACGCGAAGCTCGTGGTCTGCCGCCTGCTGGGCGGGCGCGGTTACTGGCCCTACGGTGTCGATGAAATCGTCGCGGCCTGCCGGGCGGCGGATATTCCCGTCGCTCTCCTGCCGGGCGACGATCAACCCGATGCCGAGCTGGCGGGCCTCGCCTCCCTCGACGCGGGCGATGCCCATCGCCTCTGGCAGTATCTCGTGCATGGCGGGATCGACAACGCGGGGAACTTCCTCGCCTTCGCCGAAACGCTTATCGGAAATGAAAGGAACTGGCACGAACCCGCACCCCTGACCCGCGCCGGGCTGTACCGGCCGGGCGAAAGCGCCGCAACACTGGACGGCTTGCGCGCGCACTGGATCGACGGTGCACCTGTTGCGGGCATTATTTTCTATCGGGCGCTGATGCAGGCCGCGAACCTGGCACCGATTGATGCGTTGATCAGAGCGTTACACGAAGAGGGCCTCAACCCCCTGCCGATCCACGCCGCGAGCCTGAAAGACCCGCTCGCCGCCGCGATGATCGCCGAGACGTTCGCCGCCGCACCCCCCGACGTGATCCTCAACGCCACGGGCTTCGCCCTGTCGGCACCCGGCGCACCGATCGAGCGCGGGCCCTTCGCGCAAACCGATGCCCCGGTGCTGCAGGTTGTCCTGGCCGGCAGCAGTGAAGACAATTGGCGCGACGGCGCGAACGGCCTGTCGGCGCGTGACATCGCCATGAACGTCGCCCTTCCCGAGGTCGATGGCCGGGTGCTGGCCCGTGCCGTGTCCTTCAAGGGTTCGGACGTCCGTGACGATCTCACCCAAACCGATATCGTCGCCCATGTGCCGGTCCCGGACCGGGTCGAGTTCACCGCCCAGCTCGCGGCCAGCTGGGCGCGGCTGCGCCAGACCCCGGTCGACCAGCGCCGGGTCGCCATCGTGCTCGCCAACTACCCCAACCGCGACGGGCGGATCGGCAACGGCGTGGGCCTCGACACCCCCGCCGGGGTCGTGCGCGCGCTCGAGGCGATGGCCGACGCCGGGTACGACGTCAGCGACATACCGGCGGACGGCGATGCGCTGGTCACCCGCCTGCAGGCCGGCCCGACCAATGCCGGGGCGGCGGGGCGTGTCATCGAAGAGACGCTGCCGCTGCCCGACTACGAGATATTTTTCGCAAGCCTGCCGGCAAGCGTCCGCGATGCGGTGATCGAACGCTGGGGGCCGCCCGAGGCCGACCCGATGTTCATGTCCGGCCACACGGATTGCGGCGCATTCGCCGTGCCCGCCTTTCGCTGCGGCGCGATCGCGATCGGGCTGCAGCCGGCGCGCGGTTACAACATCGACCCGGCGGCGAGCTATCACGACCCCGACCTCGTGCCACCCCACGGCTACTTCGCCTTCTACGCCTGGACACGCGAATGTTTTGCGGCCCACGCCGTCGTCCATTTCGGCAAGCACGGCAACCTCGAATGGCTGCCCGGCAAGGCCGTCGCCCTGTCGCAGGAATGCTTTCCCGAAGCGGCATTGGGGCCGCTGCCCCACATCTACCCGTTTATCGTCAACGATCCCGGCGAAGGCACCCAGGCGAAACGCCGGGCGGCCGCCGTGATCATCGACCACCTCACACCGCCGCTGGCACGCGCGGAGACCTATGGCCCGCTGAAGGACCTGGAAGCGCTGGTCGACGAGTATTACGAGGCGGCGAATGTGGATCCGCGCCGGCTCGCCGTGCTCGGCCGCCAGATCGTCGCACTGGTCCGCGAAACAGGCCTCGACCGCGACCTCGGCTTCGCCGCCGACGCGGACCTGACCGATACCGACGCGCTCAACCGCCTCGATGGCTATCTGTGTGAACTCAAGGAACTCCAGATCCGCGACGGTCTGCATGTGTTCGGGCAAGCTCCCACGGGGGACTTGCGGACGGGGCTTCTCTCCGCGCTGGTCCGGTTGCCGCGCGGCACGGAAACCCCCGGCGATGCGTCATTGTCGCGCGCGTTGGCGCAGGATCTCGGGCTCGGGTTCGATCCGCTGGAATGTGATTTCGCGGCGACGTGGGACGGGCCAAAACCGACGGCCCTCACCGATGATCAGCCCTGGCGCACAGCGGGTGACACGGTCGAGCGGCTGGAGCTCCTCTCCGCGGCGCTGATCGACGGGACGACCGCGCCTGACGCGGGCTGGGGCGCCACGACGGCGGTGCTGACCTCTCTCGCCCAGACGATCGCGCCCGCAATCGATATTTCGGGCGACGCCGAATTGAACGGCCTCCTCACCGGCCTCGACGGGCGGTTCGTCGCCCCCGGCCCGTCGGGTGCGCCCACCCGCGGCCGGCCGGATGTTTTGCCGACGGGCCGCAATTTCTACTCCGTCGACACCCGCACCGTGCCCACGCCCGCCGCATGGGAACTGGGCTGGAAATCGGCGCAACTGCTGGTCGAGGCCCACGCCCAGACCCATGGCGACTGGCCCCGTGCGGTGGCGCTTTCGGCCTGGGGCACCAGCAACATGCGAACCGGTGGCGACGACATCGCCCAGGCGCTGGCCATGATCGGCGCGCAGCCGACCTGGGACAGCGCCTCGCGACGCGTCACAGGTTTCGAGATCATGCCCGTGTCCGTGCTCGACCGCCCGCGCGTGGATGTAACGCTACGGGTATCCGGTTTCTTCCGCGACGCGTTCCCGGGCCTGATCGATCTGTTCGACAGCGCCGTCACCGCGATCGCCGCCATCACCGACGAGAGCGAGCGGGAAAACCCGCTGGCGGCGCGCACCGCCGCCGAAACGGCCCGGCTCGTCGCAGCAGGCATCCCGGCTGACGACGCCCGGCGTCGGGCCGGCTATCGCGTGTTCGGCTCCAAACCGGGCGCCTACGGGGCCGGGTTGCAGGCGTTGATCGACGAGCAAGGCTGGAACACGGCCGACGACCTCGCCGCCGCTTACATCGCCTGGGGCGGCTGGGCCTATGGTGCGGGCACCGGGTCGGGCCGCGAGGAATCCTATGGCGTCGCGGCGCATGACACCTTCGCCCAACGCCTCGGGCGGGTCGAAGCCGTGATCCACAATCAGGACAACCGCGAGCATGATTTGCTCGACAGCGACGACTACTACCAGTTCGAGGGCGGGCTGGCGGCGGCGGTAACGGCGGAGTCTGGTCAAGAACCAACGGTCTATCACAACGACCATTCGCGGCCATTCGCGCCCGCGATCCGGACCCTGGAAGACGAAATTTCACGCGTGGTGCGCGGCCGCGTGACCAACCCCAAATGGATCGAGGGCGTCATGCGCCACGGCTACAAGGGCGCGTTTGAGATGGCGGCGACCGTCGATTATCTGTTCGCCTTTGCCGCGACCACGAGCGCCGTGCGCGACGATCAGTTCGACGCGGTCTACAGAGCCTTCCTCGATGACGACAAGGTTCGCGGGTTCCTCGCCGAGCACAACCCGGCGGCGCTGGCCGAAATGGCCGAACGCTTCCTCGAGGCCACCGAACGCGGCCTGTGGCAGGCGCGGTCCAACTCGGCCTATGCTCGCCTGAGCGAACTCGCCGGCCGGCGACTGGAGAACAGCGCATGAGCGATACAGAGAAAAACGACGACGACACCGACGACGCGCGTTGGGCGGACAAGAAGCGTAAGCAGAAGGCGGCGCGCGACCGCATGCTCGCCACCAAGACCCGCGAGAAGGGCCTGCTGATGGTCCATACCGGCAAGGGCAAGGGCAAGACCACGGCGGCCATGGGCCTCGCGATGCGCGCGCTCGGCAACGGCATGAAGGTCGGGATCATCCAGTTCGTGAAGGGCAAGTGGGAGACCGGCGAGCGGGAAATCTTCGAGCATTTCCCCGACCGGGTAACGATCAAGGTCATGGGCGAGGGCTTCTCCTGGGATTCGCAAGATCGCCAGCGCGACATCGCCGCCGCCGAGGCCGCCTGGGAAATGGCGAAGGAGATGATCGGCGATCCGGCCTACGGGCTGGTGGTGCTCGACGAGCTCAACATCCCGCTGCGCTATGACCATCTTGATATCAACGACGTGGTCGCCGGGCTCCTGGCCAAGCAACCCGACATGCATGTCGTCGTCACCGGGAGGAATGCCAAGCCCGAGCTGATCGAGGCCGCCGACATGGTCACCGACATGACGATGGTGAAGCACCATTTCCGCGACGACGTAAAGGCGCAGAAGGGCATCGAATTCTGAGACACGGCCGCCCATGACCCCTCCGATGAGAACCCCGGCCGTCATGTTCCAGGGCACCGGCTCGGACGTCGGCAAGTCGCTGATCGTCGCCGGGCTGTCGCGGCTGTTTGCCCGGCAGGGAATCTCGGTGCGCCCGTTCAAGCCGCAGAACATGTCCAACAATGCCGCACCCGCGATCTCGCATGATACGGGCTGGGGCGAGATCGGCCGGGCCCAGGCATTGCAGGCGCGCGCCGCCGGGCTTGCGCCCCACACCGACATGAACCCGGTCCTGCTCAAACCGCAATCCGATATCGGTGCGCAGCTGGTGGTGAACGGCCGGGTTTCGGGCAACGCCGACGCGCGTGCCTATCACGCGCTCAAGCCATCGCTATTGCCCGGTGTGCTCGACGCCTACGATCGCCTCGCCGACGGCGCCGACCTGGTGCTGATCGAGGGAGCCGGCAGCCCCGCCGAGGTCAATCTACGCGCCGGCGACATCGCCAATATGGGCTTCGCCGAGGCCGCCGACGTGCCGGTGGTCCTGGTCGGCGACATCGAACGCGGCGGCGTGATCGCCGCGCTCGTCGGCACCTGGGAATTGCTGCCGCCGGATGAACGCGCGCGGCTCACGGGCTTCATCGTCAACCGGTTTCGCGGCGATCCGGGCCTGTTCGACGACGCGCTGCCGATTATCCGCGAACGCACCGGCATGAAAGCGCTTGGGATTTTGCCCTGGCTCGAGACCGCGCGAGACCTGCCGGCCGAAGATACAGCCTCGCTCGCGGATCGCTATGACGGGGCCGGCTGGCGGGCCGCCGATATCAAGATCGCGGTGCCCCGGCTGCCGCGTATCGCCAATTTCGACGATCTCGACCCCCTGGCGGCCGAACCCGACGTGGCGTTGCGGCTCGTGGAACCCGGTGAAGCGCTGCCGCCCGACGCAAATCTGCTTTTGCTGTGCGGCTCGAAGTCCACCCGCGGCGATATGGCGGCAATGCGCGAAAACGGCTGGGCCGACCAGATCGAAGCGGCGGCCCGGCGCGGCGCCCATGTCGTCGGCATCTGCGGCGGCTACCAGATGCTCGGGCACCGTATCGCGGACCCCAAGGGCATCGAGGGTCAACCCGGCGCGACGGCGGGGCTTGGCCTGCTGGACATCGAGACGGCCATGACAGACGAGAAGGCGCTGGCGCCGGTAACCGGAACATCGCCCGTGACGGGTGACGCGATCAGCGGATTCGAGATGCATATGGGCGACACGGCCGGCCCCGACACCGCACGACCGATGCTGGCGATCGACGGCCCGGACACACCGCGCCCCGACGGCGCCCGCAGCACCGACGGGCGTATCTGCGGGACCTATGTCCATGGTGTTTTCGCCGCGGACGGTTTTCGCCACAATTTTCTCAAGCGCCTGTATCCCGCGCGGAGCGTCGGTTTCGCCTGGAACCAGCATATAGACGTTGCGCTCGACCGGCTGGCCGACCACATAGAAGAGCATATTGATACAGCGCGGATATTGGAGATCGCGCGCCGCACTTAACGCCACGAAAGCGAAGCGGACCATGCGCCATTTGAAATCAGGTCTAATGATTGCCGCCGCACTGATGCTTGCGGCCTTGCCCGCGCCTGCCTTCGCGGGCGCTATCCATAAAGACGTGCCCGAGAAGGTCGACCCGGACAAGCGCTACCTGATCTACCTCCATGGCGCCTGGCTGGAATCCCACGCCCTGTCGGAACCCCACCCGAAACGCGGGGTTTACCAGTATGAGAAAATACTGGCGGAGCTGGCCGCACGCGATTTCGAGGTGATCTCGGAATTGCGCGTTGGCAAACCCAACCCGCGCAAATACACGCGTACACGTGTGATTCCGCAGATCAATGCCCTTCTGGAAAAGGGCGTTCCTGCAAACAGAATAACCGTCGTAGGCTTTTCCAAAGGCGGGACCATGACCCTGGTCCTTTCGGCGCAGGCAGGAAAATCAGGATTGAACATCGTGAACCTGGCCGGGTGCGGCAAAGGGCGGTTCCGCGCGGCCTATGACAGCTTCCTGAAGAATGACGCATCGAAGATGCAGGGGCGTATGTTGTCTCTCTACGACCCGGCAGATCTCATCGCCGGTACGTGCGAGGAAGCGGCCAAACTGGGCGCGCGGCTGAAGATGACCGAAGTGGCCCTCAAGGCCGGCAAGGGACATGCAACTTTCTACAGCCCCAACCCGGCATGGCTCGACCGGATCGCGAGCTGGTCGGCTGCCGCCGGAAAGCCGAAGACCAACTAGACGTCACTATCGAAGCAACATCGTGGCGAGCAGCGCAACAATCACCGCCTCGAACAGGCAGGCCACGACAAACAGATAGAGCGCGCGCCGGATATCGGCGCTGCCGATCTGCGCGCTGAACTCCCCGCCAACCCAGGGTTCATCCTCGACCGCGCCGTCATAGCTGCGCGGCCCTGCGAGTGCGACCCCGATGCCGCCCGCCATGGCCGCCTCGGGCCAGCCCGCATTCGGTGACCGGTGCTTGCCGCCGTCACGCGCCATCACCCGCAGCGCCGACATTGGACGGCCGCGCGGGACGAACAGGCTGGCGACAACGATCATCACTGCCGCGATACGAGCCGGCACGTAGTTCAGGACATCGTCGAGGCGTGCGGCGACCATGCCGAACGCGCCGTGGCGGGGCGTCCGGTAGCCGATCATCGAATCCATCGTGTTGACCGTCTTGTAGACCAGCAGCCCCGGCAGCCCGAGCAACAGATACCAGAACACAGGCGCCACCACGCCGTCGGCGAAATTCTCGGCCAGGCTTTCGATCGAGGCCCGCGCCACGCCGTGAGCATCGAGGTCCCTGGGATCGCGGCCGACAATACGCGCGACCGCGACCCGGGCACCTTCCAGCCCATCACGGTCGAGCGCACGGGCGACGGCACGCACATGATCGAACAGGCTGCGCTGGGCCACCAACAGGGCGATCGTGGTCAGCTCGATAATCCAGCCATGCGGAAACATGCGCGCGAGATCGGTCAGGCCCCAGCCAATCGCGGCCGCGAGCCCCACCATCAGCACCACGACCACCGCGCCGCGCGCACGGCGTGCGGAATCGCTGCGCTGTTCGCGGTTGAGGCGCCGGTCGAACCATCCAACGAGGCCGCCTATCGCCGCCACGGGGTGAGGAATCACCCGAAAAAGGGCCCCAAACTCGCCGAAAACAGCGTCTATCACGAGTGCGGCAAACAGGATCGCCGCGATCGAAAGGCCCGCGATTTCTGGGTTCAGGAACATCGCGGCATCCTGCGAGCGCCAGCCGCGCCGGGTCAATCACGCGCCGGTCGGCGCACAAGTCCGACAATTGCGCTTGTCCCCTTGGCCGGGCGGGACCGGCATGGTCTATTGCGCGTTCAGGAGCGATATATGTCTGAAGATTTTGGAATCATGGTGTGCGGCCATGGCAGCCGCGACGAGGGTGCCGTGCGGGAGTTCGCCGTCGTCGCCGAGGCGCTGCGCGAACGTTTCGCCGAGCGCGAAGTGGAGCATGGGTTCCTCGAATTCGCGACGCCGATCATCCGCGAGGGGCTCGACAAGCTTGTCGCGCGCGGGGTCACCCGCATCTTCGCGCTGCCCGGTATGCTGTTCGCCGCCGGGCACGCCAAGAATGACATCCCCTCTGTGCTCAACACCTATGCAGCACAGAATCCCAACGTCGAGATCATCTACGGTCGCGAGCTGGGCATCGATCTGAAGATGATCCGTGCCGCAGGCGACCGGGTGCAGGAGGCCATCACACAGGCGAACGCCGAGTTTGGCGAAGTCCCCATGCATGAGACGATGCTCCTGACCGTCGGGCGCGGCGCGTCCGATCCGGATGCGAACTCGAACGTGGCAAAAGTCTCGCGCATGTTGTGGGAAGGGATGGGTTTCGGCTGGGGCGAGACCGCCTATTCCGGGGTGACCTTCCCGCTCGTGCAACCGGGCCTGGAACACGCGGTGAAGCTGGGCTACCGACGGATCGTGATCTTCCCCTACTTCCTGTTCACCGGCATCCTCGTCAACCGCATCTACGACCATACCGACATGGTCGCGGCCAATTACCCCGATATCCAGTTCGTCAAGGCGCCCTATCTGAACGACCACCCCAAGGTCCTCGAGACCTTCGCCGACCGGGTCGATGAGATTCTCAACGGCGCGAACCTGATGAACTGCCAGATGTGCAAATACCGCGAGCAGGTGCTGGGCTTCGAAGCCGAAGTCGGCCTGCCCCAGGAGAGCCATCACCATCATGTCGAAGGGATCGGCACGGGTGCGGCGCACAGCCATGACCATGAGCACGCTCACGGGGAGGGACATGACCATGATCACGCGCATGATCATGACCACGCGCACGGGCACCACCCCTATCCCCACGCCGACCATCCGCACGGCCCCCGCACGTTGCCGGCGGAAGGCGACTGACCCCAGCGTCCCCATGTGCCGATGAGCAACTCCGATTTCGACTATCTGCGGGACCCCGACGCGATCTACGCGGCATCGTTCGCGGCGATCGAGCGCGCGGCCGACGTGACCGGCGTCGCGACGGATCTGCGCGATGTGGCGCTGCGCCTTGTGCACGCCGTCGGCGACCCGGACGTGATCGAGGAATTCACCGCCTCTGACGGTGCCGGCGAGGCCGGTCAAACGGCGCTTAGAGCCGGCGTGCCGGTGCTAACGGATTCACGCATGGTGGCAGACGGCATCATCCGGTCCGGCCTGCCTGCGCAGAACCGCGTGATCTGCACGCTTGGTCTGGGCAGCGTCACCGGCAACGCCAAACGCGCCGGCACGACCCGGTCCGCCGCCGCGGTCGAGCTCTGGGCACCGTTCCTCGAAGGTGCGGTCGTGGCCATCGGCAACGCGCCCACCGCGCTCTTCCGCCTGCTGGAGGGGCTCGCCGCCGGGTGGCCGAAACCGGCACTGATCATCGGCCTGCCGGTCGGATATATCGGTGCTGCTGAATCCAAGGATGCCCTCATCGCGGCCGCACCCACGCCCTTCATCACCCTGCGCGGCCAGCGCGGGGGCAGCCCCGTGGCGGCCGCGGCCGTGAATGCGTTGGCCAGAAACGCGAACGGAAACCCGACGCCATGACCGCATGGCTCAATATCGTGGGGGTCGGTGCCGACGGCCTGTCCGGCCTGCCTGCCGGGTCGCAGGCGTTGATCGAAACCGCCGATCTGATCGTCGGCGGTGATCGCCATCTCGCCATGGTGACGAACGGTTCGGCCCGCAAGATCGCCTGGGAATTTCCTCTCGACGGGCTGGTACAGGAGATCACGGCGGCACGCACGAGCCGCGTCGTGGTGCTCGCCACGGGCGACCCCATGGCGTTCGGCATCGGGTCGACGCTGGCTCGACATTTCGATCCCGACGACATGACGATCCTTCCCGCGCCCGGTGCGTTCAGTCTTGCCGCGGCACGCATGGCATGGCCGCTCCATGGCTGCACCTGCCTGACCCTGCACGGCCGGCCGCTGGAGCTTCTGAACCATCACCTGCATCCGGGGCGGCGTCTGCTCATCCTCAGCCATGACGGCACCACGCCCGGGAACATCGCGGGCCTGCTACGCGAAGCCGGGTTCGGGCCGAGCCACATGACCGTTCTGGAGAACATGGGAGGGGACGACGAGGCCCGCCATGACGAAGCTGCCGACGACTGGGCCGCGCCGAACATGCAGGACCTCAACACCGTGGCCATCCAATGCATCGCCGGCCCGGACGCGCGCATCTTCCCGCAGGTTCCGGGCCTGCCCGATGATGCCTTTGTCCATGACGGGCAGATGACCAAGCGAATCGTCCGGGCGGCGACGGTCGCGGCGCTCGCGCCGCTGCCGGGACAAACTCTCTGGGACCTGGGGGCAGGATGCGCCTCCGTCGCAATCGAGTGGCTGCGTGCGGCCCAGGATATTCAGGGCCAGGGTGCCACCGCCATCGCCGTGGAGCGTGAAGCGGCGCGCTGCGCCCTGGCGGCGCAGAACGCCGCGCGACTGGGGACGCCGTTCCTCGACATCGTCCATGACGATACAGCGCAGGCGATACCGGCGCTGGCCGACCCGGACGCCGTGTTCATCGGCGGCGGCCTGTCCGGTGACGGTGAACTCGTCAGCACCGTTTGGGAGCGCCTGCGACCCGGCGGACGCGTGGTCGCCAACGTGGTCACCCTCGAAGGCGAGCGCGCGCTGCTCGACGCGCATACCAAATACGGCGGCGAGTTAACGCGGATCGCCGTCAGCCATGCCGATCCGGTCGGCGGCCTGACCGGTTGGCGCCCGTCGATGCCGGTCACCCAGTGGAGCGTCGCGAAGTGAAAACAGGCACCGTCATTGGTATTGGTGTCGGCCCGGGCGACCCCGAGCTGATCACCCTGAAGGGCGCGCGCATCCTGTCCGAAGCTACCGTGGTCGCCTATCCCGCCCCCGAGACAGGCGACAGCCTGGCCCGCGCGATCGCCGCACCCCATCTGCGCGCGGACGCGACCGAAATCGCCATCCGCATGCCGCTGTCCAGCAACCGTTTCCCCGTCGAGGCGGTCTATGACCGGGCGGCAGAAGAAATCGGGACCCATCTGGCGCAGGGCCAGAATGTTGCGGTCCTGTGCGAAGGCGATCCCTTCTTCTACGGCTCGTTCATGTATGTGTTCGCGCGCCTGGCCGAGGACTGGCCGGTCGAGGTCGTGCCCGGCGTGTCCTCCCTGACGGCCTGCGCCGCCGTCACCGGTACCGCACTCGCGGCCCTCACCGATGTGTTGACGGTCCTGCCGGGGCCGCTGCCTGACGATGTGCTGCGCGCACGCCTGGCCGAAACGGACGCGGCAGCGATCATCAAAGTCGGTCGTCACCTGCCGCGTATTCGAACCCTGCTCGACGAGCTGGGCCTCGCGGACCGGGCGCAATATGTGGAACACGCCACCATGGAACGCCAGGTGGTCAGCCCCCTCGACGCCGTCTCGGAGGCCGCCGCGCCCTATTTCTCGATGATCCTCATCCATAAACGTGGTGCGGCATGGTCATGAGTACGGATCGTGACACCGGCCGCGGCATCGTGCTCGTCGCGCTGACAAAAGACGGCGCGGCGCTGGCTCGAAAGGTCCAGGGCGCGATTCCGAAGTCCCGGATCCACGGGCTCGCGGGCCGGGTCGAGGATTGCGACACCGCGTTCACGGACACGACCGCCCACCTCGCCGACCTGTTCGCCGCCGGCCAGGCGATCATCGGCATCTGCGCCGCGGGCATCCTGATCCGCGCGCTGGCGCCCGGGCTCGACGACAAACAGAACGAGCCGCCGGTCGTCGCCGTATCCCCCGACGGTATTCATGTGGTGCCGCTACTGGGCGGCCATCACGGCGCCAACGCGCTGGCCGCGCGGGTTGCCCAAATCACCAGCGGGTCGGCCGCGATCACCACCGCCGGAGAGACGCTGCACGGCGTCGCACTCGACGATCCGCCCGCCGGCTGGGTCCTCGCCAATCCCAGCTCCGCCAAGCCGGTGATGGCGGCCCTGCTGGCCGGTGATCACCCGACCATGGTTATCGAGGCCGGGAACCCGACCTGGCTTGCCGACCTGCCGATCGATCGTGACGGCAGCTGGATGATCCGCATAACCGACCGCGACATCACGCCGTCGGCCGACGAGTTGTTGCTCCACCCGCCGACGCTGGCGCTGGGGGTTGGCTGCGAGCGGGACTGCGATCCCCACGAACTCATTATGCTGGTCGACGAAACACTCGCCGCGGCCCGGCTGTCTCCCGCTTCAGTGGCTGTGGTCACCAGCATCGATGTGAAGATGGACGAGGCTGCGGTGCACGCGGTCGCGGCACATCTGGAGGTGCCGGCCCGCTATTTCGATGCGTCGCGCCTCGAAGCCGAAACCCCGCGCCTGGAAAACCCGTCGGAAATCGTCTTTCGCGAAGTCGGCGCCCATGGGGTGGCCGAAGCCGCAGCGCTGGCCGCAACCGGCAGCGTGGGCGCATTGGTGGTCGCCAAACATAAATCCGCGCGGGCCACCTGTGCGGTCGCGCGCGGTACCGGCATCGATCCCGCGAACATCGGGGTCGCCCGGGGAACGCTGTCGATCATCGGCACCGGGCCGGGTGACGCGGCGCACCGCATTCCCGCCACCGACAGCGCCGTCGCCGGCGCAACCGACCTCGTGGGCTATGGCCCCTATCTCGATCTGCTGGGTGCGGCGGCAACCGGCAAGGAACGCCATGATTTCGGTCTCGGCGCGGAGGAAGACCGCTGCCGGCACGCGTTGGAACTGGCCGCCACCGGGCGTCAGGTCGCCCTGGTGTCCAGCGGCGACCCCGGCATCTTCGCGATGGCGAGCCTCGTATTCGAACTGCTCGACCGGGACCCCGACCCGGCGTGGCAACGCATCGCGATCACGGTCCATCCCGGCGTATCGGCCATGCAACTGGCCGCGGCACGGGCGGGGGCGCCACTGGGCCATGATTTCTGCGCGATCTCTCTGTCCGACCTGCTGACCCCCTGGCCTGCGATCGAGGCGCGGCTGCGCGCGGCGGCCCAGGCAGACTTCGTGGTCGCGCTCTACAACCCTGCCAGCCGTCGACGGCGCCAGCAGTTCGAGACCGCCCGCGACATTCTCCTGGCCGAGCGTCCCGACGACACACCCGTCGTCGTCGCCCGGAACCTGGCGCGTCCGGGCGAACAGGTCAGCATCGTTCCCCTGGCAGAGCTTTCGCTCGACGCCATCGATATGCTGACCATCGTCATCATCGGCAACAGCCAGTCAAAAACCATCGACGGCGCGGCGTCACGCTGGGCCTACACGCCGCGCGGATACGCCGCAAAGGAACAGTCAGGAATACAGGGCGAGCCCCGCAGGAAGACACGCGGCTAGGCGGGTCTGGATCAAACCGGTCTAAATACTGTGTCGCCGCCCGATCCGGGTGGCCTCGGCGGGGCTCATGAAGCCGAACCGGCCGACAAAACTCGCGGCGTTATCACCGCATGTGAAGCCGACGATGAACGTGTCGGGGTTCTGCGTGTCATTGTCGAACCCGGTGGTGCCTTTGATGCGCTTGAAAAAATGGAACGCGATGCAATCCCCGTCCGTGGCAACGAAACCCCGGCCCTGCCCGCGCGGGACCTTCGATATGACCGGCTTTCCCGCAGCCATGACCGTACGCCCCAGAAAATCCCGAAACGCGGTCTCGTCAATCGCATTCGCGAGGGTCAGATCGCTGAACCAGGCCTCGCTCGCATGCTCCACGACGATGATCGGCGCATCACCAATGTAGTAGGTCTCGACCACCACGGACCCGTTGTCGCGCAAGGTGCGCCGCACGCGATCGACCTCGGGCAGAAGCGACGGGATGTTGAACCGGGCATCCACGATATCGACCACGATCGGGTCTGAAAAAACCGTCCGGGCACCGCCCACGGTCAAACCCTCGTTGCCGGATGTGCATGCCGCGAGCAGCAACGCCACCGCCACTGCAGCAATCCGGTGTTTCAGAAGCCACATGGTCCACCTCGTCCAAATTTGATCATAGGTCGATCCGCCCATCACTGTAAGTGGGCCCTGGCAAGGCGTCGTGGCGGGAATTGGCGGTACACTTCCGCCCAGCCCAGGGGTATGACACATCCATGACCGTCTACTTCATCGGCGCCGGCCCCGGCGCGCCGGACCTGATCACCCTTCGTGGCCGCGATCTGATCGCGCGCTGCCCGGTTTGCCTGTATGCGGGATCGCTGGTGCCCCGGGAAATTCTGGCGCACGCGCCCGACACCGCCGAAATCACCGACACGGCACCGCTGCACCTGGACGAGATCATCGACCGAATCTCTTTGGCGCATGCTGCTGGGCACGATATCGCCCGCGTGCATTCGGGTGATCCCTCTCTCTATGGCGCGATCGGCGAACAGATGCGCCGCCTCGACGCCCTCGAAATTCCCCATGAGATCGTCCCCGGCGTGCCGGCCTTTGCCGCAGCATCCGCCGCGCTCGGCCGTGAACTCACCCTTCCCGGCGTCAGCCAGACCGTGATCCTGACCCGCACTTCCGTTCGCGCCAGCGACATGCCGGCCGGTGAAGAGCTGGCCAACCTCGCCAAATCAGGTGCGACCCTGGCCGTGCATCTCTCGATCAATAATCTGGCCAACGTCGTCCGTGACCTGACGCCGCATTATGGCGGCGAATGCCCCGTCGTCGTCGGCTACCGGGTGAGCTGGCCCGACGAACGATTTATTCGCGGCACGCTCGACAGCATTCGTGATCGGGTCAAGGGATCTGGAATCACGCGCACCGCGTTGATTCTCGTGGGGCCCGTACTGGCCGAGAATCTCGCCGAAGAGTTCGGGTTCGAAGACAGCCGCCTGTATGCGGCCAGTCACCATCATGTGTTGCGGCCCGCCCGGCAGGACGACGGAAAGTGAACAAACGACGCGACTAGCGTGCGCCAGCCTTTTCGAGAATCTGGACGACCTGCCGCGAGCGCCCCTCGCGCGCCAGATCAAATGCGGTGCGTCCGGTGAAATCCGAAATTGTGATATCGGCACCCCCAGCGATCAGCATCTGCACGACTTGCGCGTGCCCCGCGCGAACGGCCGCCATAAGCGGTGTTCGGCCGTCACGGTTTTCCTGATTTATCAGCGCATCGTATGTCAGCAGCAATTCCACGACATCGGCATGACCGCTCTCGGCTGCGTGATAAAGCGCGCCATTGCCCACCTCGTCGACCTGATTGATCAACACCTTGTCCTCAAGCAAAAGCTCGATTGAATCATAGCTGCCCTGGATTGAACCCCAGATCAGCGCCGTGCGCCCATCGGTATCCGCGCGGGATTTCGGATGCTGGCGAACCAGCAACTCCCGCACCTTTTCCACCCGGTTCTCATAGACCGCCACGATCAACGCATCGTCGGCCAGAATATTGGTCTGCGCCGCCGCCGGTCCGGTCATTCCCACCGGCACCAATGCGACAGACAAAAACGCTACGGCGCTGAAAATCACGCTGCGCCGGAGAGTGAGAGAATTTTTCTCGAATATAAGCATGCCACCTATTTCGCGTTCCAACCCCGGCGCGTCAAGTCACCTGTGCACCAAACCAGTCAATAACCGCGCCCACATTGTCGGCGGTCGGGCCCTCCGGTGCCGGTGGCCGTTCCACCATCAACACCGGAATTCCAAGCCGCCGGGCCGAGACCAGCTTGGCACGGGTCGCTTCTCCACCCGATGCTTTACACACAAGTACGTCGATTTTGTGTTCTTCCATCAACCGTTGCTCGGTCGCCGCCGCAAACGGCCCGCGACCGGAGATGACATGGCAGGCGGAAAGCGGCAATGGCGTGTCGGGTGCATCGATCATCCGGACGAGAAACCAGGTCTCCTCACAGGATGCGAAAGCCGCCAGATCGGTGCGCCCCACCGTGAGGAACGCCCGCCTCCCGATCGCCGGGACCGCCGCCGCCGCCGCCACGAGGTCGGGCTGCATGCGCCAATCATCGCCGGGCACGCGTTCCCAAGGCGGGCGGATAAGCGCGATGCGCGGCACGCTTGCTGCCGCACAAGCCAGCTGCGCATTCTCGGAAATCTGTGCCGCAAAGGGGTGGGTAGCATCCAGCAACGCCACAACGCCGCGTTCTTCCATATACCGCGCCATCGGGGCCACGCCGCCAAACCCGCCGACCCGCACCTCGCCCGGCGTCGCGCCCGGCGTTTGGGTCCGCCCGGCCAGCGACGTCACGATGTCGAACCGGTCACCCCATTCGGTCATCAAACGGTCGGCCAGCGACACCGCCTCCGTGGTCCCGCCCAGGACCAGGACGACGCGACGTTCAGGGGCCATTTCAGGGGCCGACATGTGCCAAAACCCGCCCGTCGCGTGCCACGACGAGGACATCGATATCCGCAGCTCCCGCAACCGAGGCGCGGCAGACCTCACGCGCGCCGCGTGCGACCGCCTCGGCCAACGCCGCCTCAAGCCCCGCATCGGCAGCCATCGCCAGAACCGCGCCGGCCGAGACCGCCGTGCCGGCCTGCGCGACAAGCTCGGGGGATGCCCCCAGTCCCGCCAGCCGCGCGGCGAGCTGCGTGACATCGACCGAAGAACGGCTCGAATGGAGGTCCATATGTCCGTCCGCCAGTTTGGATAGCTTCCCGAACCCGCCGGCCACAGACAGGCGTGGAACCGGGTGGGCGCGGACATATTTCAGCAGGGCCCCGGCGAAATCTCCCATATCGACCAGCGCGCGGTCCGCCAGCGCATGATGTACCTGGATGGCCGCCTCCGATGTGCGCCCGGTAGCGCCGGCGATATGGTCCATGCCCGTGGCGCGCGCGACATCCACCCCACGATGGATCGAGTGAATCCATGACGCGCATGAATAGGGGATGACCACGCCGGTCGTCCCCAGAACGCTGAGCCCGCCGACGATCCCGAGGCGGGCATTCGCCGTCTTTTCCGCCAGCGCCTGACCGCCTGGAATGGAAACCGTGACCAACACGTCCGGCGTGACGCCGAAATCGCCCGCGACATCATGTAGGGCCGCAGTAATCATTTCGCGGGGTTTGGGGTTTATCGCGGGTTCGCCCGGCGGAATCGGCAATCCCGGCAGCGTCACCATGCCCACACCCTCCCCGGCCGCGAAGCAAACACCCGAACCGGGCCGCCCGGGTGTCACCACACAGCATATCTGCGCACCATGGGTGACATCGGGGTCGTCACCGGCATCCTTGATCACGGCCGCATAGGCGCTACCTTCCGACAACCGGGTCTCGGCGAGGTCGAACGTCGCCCGCAATCCACGCGGTAAACGTACCGCGACCGGGTCGGGGAAACGCCGGGTCAGCAAGGCCTCATAAGCAGCCTTCGCCGCGGCCGTGGCACAGGCGCCGGTGGTCCAGCCGCGTCGCAACGTCCCCGACGGCGGACGGGCCGGATCTTCGTGGTTGTTGGACACATCACTCATGGCCCTATCGTAACGCCCCGCAAGGTTGCCGGGCCAGCGGTCCGGCGCTAGCTTCGCTGTATGAATATCGGCGAACTCAATCTTCCGGCGTTCCAGCCCGGCTGGGTCTGGCTGGTGGGGGCCGGGCCGGGTGATCCCGCCCTGCTAACGGTCGGTGCCTTGCACGCCCTGCAGTCGGCTGATGTGGTCGTCCATGACGCGCTGGTCGACGCGCGCATCCTGGCGCTCGCCGCAACGGACGCCGAGCTGGTCTATGCCGGCAAACGCGGCGGCAAACCTTCGCCCAAGCAGCCGGATATCTCCGCACGCCTGGTCACCCTGGCACGCCAGGGGAAACGCGTCCTGCGCCTGAAGGGCGGCGACCCGTTCCTGTTCGGGCGCGGCGGTGAAGAGGCCCTCGCGCTTGTCGCCGCCGACGTGCCGTTCCGCATCGTGCCCGGTGTGACCGCTGCAATCGGCGGGCTCGCCTATGCCGGCATTCCCATGACTCACCGCGCGACCGCGACGGCCGTGACGTTCGTGACCGGACATAATTTGTCGGGAAACGTCCCCGACGATCTGGACTGGGCGGCCCTCGCCAAAGGCGCCCAGGTCCTCGTCTTCTACATGGCGTTGAAGCATATCGATGAGATCGTCGACCGACTGATCGCCGCCGGCCGCGCGCCCGACAGCGCGGCCGCGCTTGTGGCGCACGCGACAACGGATTCGCAACAGATCGTCGAGACCACGCTCGCCGGGGCCAAACAGGCCGCCGCCGGCGTCTCTCCACCTGCGCTCTTTGTCGTTGGCGACGTTGTCCGCCTGCGCAACGGGCTCGACTGGCTCGGCGCATTATCCGGCCGGATCCTGGATCCCGACCCGCTCGGCCATTCGGATATTCGCGATGCGGTCTGACCGTCTTCGCAAGGCCAAACCCGAGACGCCATCGGCGGTGCCGAAATTTGTGTCGGCAACCCTGGTGCTCGCCTCAGCTATTACGGTGTTCGTGTATCCCGAAATCGCAGACCGTCCGCTCACACTGGCGGAACAACTCAACGCCGCGATCATCGGTCTGGGGGCCCTGGCCGGGGTTATCCATATGCTGGGAATCGTTCCACAACAGCGCCAACTCCGGGCATTTGCCGGCCCCGCCGTCGCCTGGCCCGTGATGATCGCCGGCATCGTGTCGCTGATCACCACATGAACCCGACCCAATGAACACCCCGCGTGGCCTGATCATTGCCGCGCCCGCGTCGGGCAGCGGCAAGACCGTACTCACCCTGGGTTTGCTGCGCGCACTCCGGAATGCCGGACACGGCGTCACGGGTGCGAAGGCCGGACCGGACTATATCGACCCGGCCTTTCACACCGCCGCCAGCGGCAAGCCCGCGTTCAACCTGGACCCCTGGGCGATGCGGCCGGACACGCTGGCCGGGCTCGTGGCGGGCAGCGGCAAATCGTCGGATATCCTCATCGTCGAAGGCGTCATGGGATTGTTCGACGGGGTGCATCTGCCCGATCGACCCGATGCGGGATCCACCGCCGATCTGGCCGCCATGACCGGCTGGCCGGTGGTGCTCGTCGTCGATGCGGCAAAGCAGGCCGCCAGCGTGGGCGCGCTGATGCGCGGGTTCGTCGGCCACCGGGCCGATGTCCGGGTCGCCGGGGTCATTTTCAACCGGGTGGCCAGCCCTGCCCACGAGGCCGTGCTGCGCGCCGCCACGAACGCGGCAGCGCCGGACGTTCAGCTGCTGGGGAGCGTCGGCCGCAATTCCGCCCTGACCGTGCCCGAACGCCATCTCGGGCTGGTTCAGGCCGGGGAGCATGAGGATCTGGAGCGCTTCATCGAGGCCGCGGCCCAGGCGGTGTCGGACAGGGTCGATATCGACGCGCTTGTCGCCCTGGCCGAACCTTGCGTGATTTCCGGGCCCGGTGCCGCAGCACCCTTGCTGCCTCTCGACCAGCGGATTGCCGTGGCCCGTGACGCGGCGTTCGCCTTCTCATATCCCGTAACCCTCGACGGCTGGCAGGCGGCCGGTGCAGAAATCCTGCCTTTCTCGCCGCTGGCAGATGACGCCCCGGACCCATCCGCCGGCGCCATCTACCTGCCCGGCGGCTACCCGGAACTCCACGCCGGTACGCTCGCGGCGGCCGACCGGTTCCTGGGCGGCCTGCGTGGCGCGGCTGACCGGGGGGTGAAAATCTTCGGCGAGTGCGGCGGCTATATGGTGCTCGGCCGCGGGCTTGTCGATGCGGACGGGACACGCCACGCGATGGCGGACCTGCTGCCGGTCGAGACGAGTTTCGCGCAACGCCGCCTCCATCTGGGGTACCGCGTCGCACGCCTCCATCGTGACGGGCCACTCGGGCCCGCCGGCAGCAGTTTTCGCGGCCATGAATTCCACTACGCATCCATCCTGGACGAGCAGGCCGAGGCGCCCTTGTTTGCGACGGAAAATGCACGGGGCGAGGATCTGGGTGACGCCGGGGCATCCGCCGGATCCGTGTGCGGTTCATTTATTCATCTGATTGACCGGGCGACCCCATGACCGAGACGAAACCCTTCTGGGAAACCAAGGCCCTGTCCGACATGGACGAGGCGGAATGGGAATCCCTGTGCGACGGCTGCGGCCAATGCTGTCTCTACAAGCTCGAAGACGCCGACACCGGTGAGTTCGCGCTGACCGACGTGGCGTGCCGGTATCTTGATCACGACACCTGCCGGTGCTCCGACTATGTGAACCGCAACCGCAACGTGCCGGATTGCGTGAAGGTGAAGCCCGACAACATCACAGCGCTGCGCTGGATGCCCGCGACCTGTGCCTACCGGCTCCTCGCCGAAGGAAAAGAGCTGTTCTGGTGGCACCCGCTGGTCTCGGGCGACCCGGACAGCGTGCATCATTCCGGTGCGTCCATTCGCGGCAAGGCGATCAGCGAAGATACGGTGGACGATCTGGAAGACCATGTGGTCCAGCAGCTCAACGTACAGTTGGAGAACGGAGTCCCGCCGTTGGGCGCCCTCCCGGAAGACCCGGCGAAAGATCCAGAGACAGATTGAGGAATGCCGGTGTAGAACCGGCGACAGAGATACGAAGGAGAGAAATGATGACAACCCAACCCGCCGGCGTGTTCGCCGCTTCGCTGACGCCGATGACCGCCGATCTTGAGATCGATGTGCCGCGTGCCGTCGCGCACAATCAGTGGCTGCTCGCGAATGGCTGTAACGGGGTCGCCCCGCTGGGCACCACGGGCGAGGCCAACTCTCTTTCACTCGATGAACGGCTCGCACTGCTCGACGCGCTGGCCGACGCCGGCATCACCGGGCCGCAGCTGATCGCCGGGGTCGGCTGCACCGCGATCCCCGATACGGTCACCCTCACCCGCAAGGCACTGGCGAATGGCGCGGGCGGCGTGCTGATGCTGCCGCCATTTTATTACAAGGCGCCGAGCGAGGACGGCCTGTTCGCCGCCTTTGCCGAAGTGATCGAGCGCGTCGGCGATCCGGCACTGCAGATCTATCTGTATAATTTCCCCCAGCAGGTTGGCTTCGAACTGCCTCTGAGCCTGATCGCCCGGCTGGTCGAGGCCTATCCCGACACCGTCGTCGGGTCCAAGGATTCATCCGGCGACTGGCCACGCATGGAACGCACCATGGCGGAATTGCCGGGATTCCGGCTGTTTCCGGGGTCGGAGGAGTTTCTGCTGGCCGGTCTGCGCCAGGGTGCCGTCGGCTGCATCTCGGCGACCGTCAACGTCACCGCCCCCCAGTCACAGGACGTCTACGCCAACTGGCGGGCTGACAATGCCGATGACCTCCAGAACTACCTGACCGAGTTGCGGATGGCCTTCAAGGGATTGCCGGCCATTCCGGTGATGAAGGCCTATCACGCCCGCGAGCGGAACGATTCCGGCTTCGCCAATCTCCGCCCGCCGTTCACACCAGCGAGTGAGGCCGACCTGGCGACGGTGAGCGAACGCCTCGCCGCGGCATCTTTCAAGCTGGCTGCCTAGTCCGCCGTCTTGACGTCGGGTTTCCCACGCGGCGGCCTCTTGCCAAGATTGACCAGTGCCACGCCGGCGAAAACGAGCCCCATGGCGAGCCACAACCAGACCGACGGCTCCTCGCCGTAGAACCATGCACCCCAGCCGACCCCCATGATCGGCACCAGATAGCCGACCTGCGCCAGGTAGACCGCACCGGCCAGCTTGACGATCGTATAGAACAGGGCGAAGGCACAGACCGTGGTCCCGGCATAGGCGAGGATCACCCAGTCGCTCGGGCCGAAATCGACCCAGATCGGATGGAACGTCCCGGTCAAGAACGCCACGACAAGCGCGCCCAACGCGGCGGTGAACATCGTGCCCATCGCCAGGGCAAACGTGTCGCCGTCTTTCGGCCGCCAGACCTCGGCGATGACGTTGCTCGTCGCCCATAGCGCCGGCGTCAAAAACGCCAGCAACGCGGTCGGCAGCAGCTCGGGCGACGGCAGGCTGCCGCTGGGCAGGACCAGTACCGCCGCTCCGGCGAAGCCCAGCACCACCCCGGCCGCGCGCATCGGCGTGAATGTCTCCAGGCGAATGATCAATGCCACGACATAGGTGATCACCGGCGCGGTGATGATGATGACCCCCATCAGTGCTACCGGGAGCTCGCGCATGACGAAGACCATGTTGGTGTTCGGCAAGGCCAGCCCGATCCAGCCCATCGCCAGGTAGTAGCGCATATGGCGCCGGTCGAAGATCAGCGGCACCCGGCGAATGAGGCAGATACCCAGCAGGACTAATCCCGCAATGCCGGTCTGCCAAACCACCATGCCCAGCGGCGGGACACCATCGAGCGCGACGAACTTGACGATCGACGGGCCGAGACCCCAGAACAAGCTCAGCGTCACCAGCAGGACGAGCGGCAGCATCCGCACGTTCAACGTCCGTGTTTCCGGCGAACTCATTTGGCGGGTTTCTTCTTGCCGAGATTGACCATGCCGACACCCACCCCGACGATCGCGATGGCCACCCAAAGCATGACCGGCACGGTTTCACCGAAAAACAGAACCCCCCAGCCGACCCCGGCCAGGGTGACGATGTAGCCGACCTGCCCCAGATAAACCGCCCCGGCCAGGGCAACAATCAGATAGAAGATGAGAAACGCGACGGCCGTGGCGAGAGAGAAGCCGAACAGGATCACCTCGCGCTGCGCAAAATCCACCCAGACAGGGTGAAAGCTGCCGTCGATCAGCGACACGACCAGCGCGCCACCCGCCGCGGCGAACATGGTGCCGGCAGCGAGCGCGACATTGTCGACCTTCTCCGGGCGCCCCCATTCCGCATAGATATTCGCCGTCGCATACCCGACCGGGGTGATGAAGGCGAGCAACGCCACGCCCAGAAGGTCGGGTGACGGCAGGCTGCCGTCCGGAATCACCAGAACGCCGGCACCGGCAAAGCCCACCAGTATGCCGAGCCCGCGCAACAGGTTGATGCGCTCCACCCGCAGCAGGATGGCAAAGACATAAGTCAGCAGCGGCGAGAACAGGACGAGGACGGAGACGTATCCGACCGTCAGATGGCGCACCGAGAAGACGACCATGATGTAGGCGAGATCGATCCCGATCACGCCAATCACCAGATAATAGATGATGGCGCGGCGGCTGAGCCCGATCGGGGTGCGCCGAAACAGACAAACGATCGAAAGAAGCACACCCGCACCCAGTGTCTGCCAGAACACGACGGCGGCGGGCGAAATGCCATTGGTCACCAGCGCCTTGGAGAAGGACGGGTTACCGCCCCAGATCGCGCCGAGCACCAACAGGAGCAACAAGGGCAGCCACTTGATGGCGCCGCCGGCCGGGGCCGAATCGTTCATTGGTGCTTCCCCCATCGAATACCCCGGAAGCGTTTGATGCCCGGGTGTTCATCCCTCTTATCGGTTGCATCCGGGGCCGTAAAGCCATCGGACACGCGGCTGCCATTCTCACAAAGCATGCGGTGGGGCTGTCACGGCTCGGATTCACCGGTATTCTGCCGACCAGCGCGTACCAGACCCCGACCGGACCTATCCCAGATGACGCTCAATGAAGACAGTTCGCTTGAACTGCACGATGTGTCGCTGACGCTAAAAGGCGAGCGGCTGTTCGCGCCGATCGATCTGGTGGTCCCGGCCGGCGAAGCGGCCACGGTGATGGGCCCGAGCGGCTGCGGCAAATCCTCGCTGCTCGCCTATATCTGCGGCACGCTCGCGCCGGCCTTCGCACCGCAAGGCGCGGTCAAACTCGCCGGCAGCCCGCTCGACGGGCTCCCGCCCGAGCAACGCCATGTCGGCATCCTGTTCCAGGACGATTTGCTGTTCCCGCACCTCTCGGTCGGAGACAATCTCGCCTTCGGGCTTCCGCCCGAGATCCGCGGGCGTGAGGTCCGCCGGGAGCAGATCGACACCGCGCTGACGGAGGCCGGGCTCGCGGGCATGGCCGACCGCGACCCCGCAACCCTGTCCGGCGGCCAGCGCACCCGCGTGGCCCTGATGCGCACCCTCCTGTCGCGCCCGCGCGCGCTCCTGCTGGATGAGCCTTTCTCGAAACTCGACGTCGAGCTGCGCGACCGTATTCGCGGCTTCGTCTTCGACCACGCCCGCGCCAACGGCATCCCGACGTTGCTTGTGACCCATGACCCGGCGGATGCCGAAGCCGCCAGCGGCACGACGATCGAACTTCTATGAGCTTCGCCATCAAAAGTGACGCACCCATGCCGGGGCGGCTCGCCATGACCCTTCTGCTGGGGCTGCTCGTATCATTCGCGCCGATGACGATCGATCTGTATCTGCCGGCATTCCCCATCATGGCGCGCGACCTGATGACGAACGCGGAATCAATCCAGCTCACGCTCAGCGTCTACATGGTCGGCTTCGCGCTCGCACAGACATTCTTCGGGCCCATCTCGGACCGGTTCGGGCGGAAACCGACGATCATGTTCGGGACTAGTGTTTATCTCGTCGCCAGCGTCGCCTGTGCCCTGGCGACGAGCGTCGAGCAGTTGATTGTCTTCCGCCTGTTCCAGGCCATCGGGGCCGCCGCGGCCCCGGTCGTGGCGCGCGCGGTTGTCCGCGACATGTTCACCCGCGAGGAAGCCGCAAGAATGTATTCGGTGGTGATGACGGTGACTGCCATCGCGCCGGTCATCGCGCCGGTGCTCGGCGGGTTCATCGTCGTCTGGTTGGGCTGGCGGGCGAATTTCTGGATTCTGACCGGCTTCGGCGCATCGGCAATGCTGTTGGTCATCGTGATGCTGCCGGAGACGAACAAGAACCCGGACCCCGGCGCCACCCGGATCATCCAGATGTTGCGCAATTTCGGGTCCATGCTCTGCAGCCGGACCTATGCAGGATATGTGCTGACAATTATCGGGAATTTCAGCGGGCTGTTCGCCTATCTGCTCGGCGCGTCCTTTGTGCTGGTCGATCAACTCGGCATGTCGCCCACCGCGTTTGGCCTTTCGTTCGGCTTCGCGTCGGTCGGCTTCATGTCAGGTACGTTCCTGGGCAGCCGGATTGTCCGCTATGTGGGGATTGAGCGGATGTGCCTGATGGGCACCTTCTGCTCGGCTGCCGGCGGTGTGCTGGTCTTCGGCCTGATCTGGTCGGATGTGATCTCGATCTGGTCGATCATCCTGCCCACGGTCGTCTATTTCTTCGGCATGGGCATGTCCCAACCCAACATTCAGGCCGGCGCGATATCGCCCTATCCCCATATGGCGGGTGCTGCCGCGTCACTACTGGGCCTCGCCCAGTATGTTTCGGCCGGACTCCTGTCTATGGCGTTGGCCGTCTTCGCCTTCGACCAGACATTCCTGCTCGCGACCATTATGGGGACCTCGGGCGTCTTCGCCTTCGTCGCCTTCCTGCTGATGATCTGGGTGCCGATGAAACGCGGCGTCGCGTCGTAACGGTTTAGTCGGTCTGCTGCTCGATGAACGTCGGATCGAGCCGTTCGCGGGCCGGTCGGGTGGCTTTCGGCGCGGGTGTGTCGGGACGCACGGGCGCCGCCACGGATGCGGCAAGCGGCGTCGACATGAAATCCTTCCAGATCGTCGCGGGAATACTCGAGCCGGTGATGCGCTTGGTCGGCGTGTTGTTGTCGTTGCCCACCCAGACCGTCACGACCAGATCGCCGGCGTAACCGACGAACCAGGCGTCACGAAAATCCTGGCTGGTGCCTGATTTTCCCGCCGCCGGGCGGTCGATTTTCGCCTTCCGGCCCGTGCCCCACTCCACGACCGCACGCAACATTTCCGTGGTATGCGCCGCGGCCTCCGCCTCTATCACCCGCCTCGGCGCGCGGGTGGAGCGTCGAAACACCACCTCGCCGCCCTGACGCACTTCGGAAATGCCGTAGGGCGCTACCGCAAAGCCACCATTGGCGAACACGGCGTAGGCGGCGGTGAGCTCGAGCGGTGTCACCTCGCCGGCCCCCAGCGCGATCGAGGGATGGGGCGTCAGGGGCGACGTGATTCCCAGCCGCCGGGCCGACTGAATGACCCGACCACGGCCGATATCCTCCGACACCCGCACCGCGACCGTGTTCAGGGAACGCGCGACGGCTTCGCGCAGGGTCACCTCGCCCCGGAAACCCCCGGAGTAGTTTTTGGGGGTCCAGCCATCCACGGTGATGGGGGCGTCCAGAACCGGGCTATCCGGCGTCATGCCGGATTCGAGTGCCGGCAGATAGACAATCGGTTTGAAGGCGGATCCGGGCTGGCGCAATGCCCGGGTCACCCGGTTGAACTGACTTTCGCTATAGTGCCGGCCGCCGACCATCGCGAGCACCGCACCGTCGGTCCGCATGGCGACCAATGCGACCTGGGACCCCTTGGTATCCGCGCGCTTGATCGCCGCTTGCGCGCGCGCCTGGAGCTCGGGATCGAGTGTTGTCTCGACCGCCAGATCGGCACCGGTCGTGCCGGCATATCCTGCGGCGCGTTCGAGCACCCAATCGGCGAAATAACGTCGCGCTTCACCGGTCACACGCGGACGCGGCAACGCCGCATCACCGCGTCCCGGGCGTTGCGTGCCGGCGGCCTTCTCGGCATCGCCGGACCTGATGAATCCCGCATCGACCATGGCCTGCAGCACCGTCTGTGCCCGGCGGTGTGCCGCCGCCTCGCTGTTGTCGGGGTTCAGGCGCGACGGCGCCCGCAGCAGCCCGGCCAGGACCGCCGCCTGATAGATGTCAACGTTTCGCGCCGAGGTGCCGAAATAGCGCTGGGCGGCCGCCTCGACCCCATAGGTGCCGGCACCCAGATAGACCCGGTTGAGATAGATCGTGAGCAGCTCGTTCTTCTCGAACCGGCGTTCCAGTTTGAGGGCGAGGATCAGTTCACTGATCTTTCGGTCGAAGGACCGCTCGGGCGTCAGGAACAGGTTCTTCGCGAGCTGCTGGGTCAGGGTGGACCCACCCTGCACGACGCCGCCCGCGCGCAGATTGGCGACGGCCGCGCGCAGCACGCCGCGGACATCGACACCGGGATGTTCGAAGAAACGGCGATCCTCGATCGCCACGACCGCCTGCACCAGCTGGGGCGGCAATTCATTGACCGTCAGCCGTGCGCCGTACAGATCCCCGTAGCCACCGACCAGCGAGCCATCCACCGCGACAATCGTGACGCCAGGCCGGCGCGCCTTGTCGGCGGTCGGGCCGAGGGCATCGACGGCGGGCAGGTTCCAGGCGTACCAGGTCAACACACCTGCCAGCGCGATACCGCCCCAGATACCGAGCACGAGCGACCATTTGGTCACGCGCCACAACAGGCTGGAGCGCACCTCCGGCTGCGTGTCCACCCTGGACGTACGCTTCTTCGGAGACGGCTTAGCCGGTTTGCCGGTTTTCTTTTTGGGCGACTTGCTCATGGGCGCAGAGACTGGCGCACGGGATTGGCCGAATTGTGGCGAACCACGCGGGGCGCGCTAAACGTCGAGATTCGCGACCTTGAGCGCATTTTCCTGGATGAAGTTGCGCCGTGGTTCCACCTCGTCGCCCATCAGGGTCTCGAAAATGTTGCCGGCGGCATCGGCCTGCGCGACGCGGACCTGGAGAAGCGCGCGTGCATTCTGATCGAGCGTGGTTTCCCACAGCTGATCCGGGTTCATCTCCCCGAGGCCCTTGTAACGCTGCATCGAGATACCCTTGCGCCCGGCCTCGAACACCGCCTGGAGCAGCGTCAGCGGGCCGGTGATCGTGTGTTCCTGGTCCTTCGCAATCAGGCGCGAATGCTCGATATATGTGTCGCGCAAATCACCCCACAGCTCGTTCAGACGCCGCGCCTCGGACGAGTTGATAATCCGGTCGTCGATGACCAACCTTTCGGTGACACCGCGCAGCTTGCGCGTGAACTCCAGCGCGCCGTCGTCGCGCTGGGTGCCCTGCCAACCGCGTTCGAGCCGATCGGATAACCGGTCGAGCATCCAGGCAATGGCCTGAGCTGCTTCGCCCGCGCGTTCCCGGTCTGCGATCAGATCGGGATTGAGGGCGCCGGCGATCGCCGCCTGCTCCACGACCGTTTCATTCGGCAAATACACCGTCAAAGGCTGGATCAGTTTACGGGCTTCCAGTGCGATATCGAGCATCGCGCGCAAATCCGCGCCGGAGCGCTGCGTCCCGTCGCTCAGATTGAGCACCGTGTCGCCCAGACCGGTGTCCATCAGATAATCTTCCATCGCATGGTCATCCTTGAGATAGACCGCCGATTGGCCGCGCTGCACCCGATAGAGCGGCGGCTGGGCAATATACAGATGCCCGCGTTCGATAATTTCCGGCATCTGGCGATAGAAGAAGGTCAGCAGCAGGGTCCGGATGTGGGAGCCGTCAACATCGGCATCCGTCATGATGATGATCTTGTGATAGCGCAGCTTCTCGATATCGAAGTCGTCGCGAATCCCGGTTCCCAGGGCCGTAATGAGCGTGCCGATTTCGGCCGAAGACAGCATCTTGTCGAAGCGTGCGCGTTCGACGTTCAGGATTTTTCCTCGCAGCGGCAGGATCGCCTGGAACCGCCGATCGCGGCCTTGCTTGGCTGAACCACCGGCGCTGTCGCCCTCGACGATGAACATTTCGGCCTTCGCCGGATCGCGCTCCTGGCAATCGGCGAGCTTGCCCGGCAGAGACGCCATGTCGAGCGCACCCTTGCGGCGCGTGAGCTCACGCGCCTTGCGGGCCGCCTCGCGGGCCGCCGCGGCCTCGATGATCTTCTCGACCACCATGCGGGCCTCGTTGGGATGCTCTTCGAACCATTGACCCAGCCGGTCACCGACCGTCGATTCAACGATCGGACGCACCTCGGACGAGACGAGCTTGTCCTTGGTCTGCGATGAGAATTTCGGGTCGGGCACCTTGACCGACAACACGCAAGTCAGGCCCTCGCGGGCATCGTCACCCGTGATGGCGAGCTTCGCCTTCTTCGCCAGCCCGCTTTCGTTCGCATAGTTGTTGATCGTGCGGGTCAGCGCGCCGCGGAATCCGGCCAGGTGAGTGCCGCCGTCGCGTTGCGGGATGTTGTTGGTGAAGCACAGCATCGTCTCGTGATAGCTGTCGTTCCACTGCAGCGCGCACTCGACGACCACGCCTTCCTTCTCGCCGATGATGTGCATCACCTCGCCGGCAATGCCCTGGCGGTTGCGATCGACATACTCGACGAATGCCTTGAGGCCGCCCTCGTAGAACATCTCCGTGCGCACGGGCTCAACGCCGCGCGCATCGGTGAGCACCAGGGTCACGCCCGAATTCAGGAAGGCGAGCTCGCGCAACCGATGTTCCAGCGTCTCGCGGTCGAACTCGATCATGGTGAAGGTTTCGGTCGAAGGCTGGAACGTGATCTCGGTGCCCGTCAGGGGCGCGCCGTCCGCATCGGGCGCATCGCCGACCACCTCCAGTGAATCCACAGGCTCGCCATGGGCGAAGCGCAGCTTATGCTCCTTACCTTCGCGCCAGATGCGCATTTCCAGCCATTCGGACAGGGCGTTCACAACCGACACACCGACGCCATGCAGGCCGCCCGACACCTTGTAGGAATTCTGATCGAATTTTCCGCCCGCATGCAGCTGGGTCATGATGACCTCGGCCGCCGACACGCCTTCTTCCTCATGGATATCGACCGGAATACCGCGCCCGTTGTCGACGACCGTTACGGAGCCGTCGGGGTTTAGGGTGACGTCGACCGTGTCGCAATGCCCCGCAAGCGCCTCGTCGATCGCGTTGTCGACCACCTCGTAGACCATGTGGTGCAACCCGGATCCGTCATCCGTGTCACCGATATACATCCCCGGCCGCTTTCGCACCGCGTCCAGGCCGCGCAGAACCTTGATCGAATCGGCGCCGTATTCGGCCTCTTCGGTATCGACATCCACGTTGGCCTCCGGGGCCTCCGCGGTTGCCTCGGTATCTTCCTCGGGCGTTTCGGGGGTATCGCTCATGGCGAGTCTCCTGTAACCGGCGCCACCGCGCCGGCATTCACTTCGAAAATCTGTGCGTCTGAGCCAAAGGCCTCAAACAGATGCCGGTCGGTGCCGGTGAGCCAGGCCTGCGCACCCAGCGACAGGATGCGTTCCGCCAGGGCAGCCCGGCGTTCCTGATCGAGATGGGCGGCGACTTCATCCAACAGCAGAACCGGTGCAGCACCTCGTGTCAGGCCCAGCAAATGCGCGTGCGCCAGAACGATGGCGATCAGCAGCGCCTTCTGCTCGCCCGTCGAGCACAGCGCCGCGGCCATGTCCTTGTCGTGATTATGGGCCACCAGGTCACTACGGTGCGGACCATGTAATGCGCGCCCGGCATCCGCATCACGTGCGCGCCCCGCCGCCAACGTATCGCGCAAGCGATCCTCGGCCTCGAGAGCCGGTCCGTCGGCAAGCCAGGTTTCGACCGCGCCTTCGAATGTCAGTCCGGCGCGCGGAAAAGGTCGCGTACGCGCATCGGCCTCCGCTGTGATCGCCGCGTCGAGACGCGTGACCACTTCACGTCGCGCGGCGGATATTGCGATGCCGGTCGTGGCCATCGTTTCTTCTTCCGCCGCAAGCCAGACGCTGTCACCCGAGCCTTCGCGCAAGAGCTTCTGGCGCCCCCGCGTGGCTTGCTCATACACCGCGATGCGGCGGGCATGCTCGGGATCGAAACCGTAGACCATGCGATCGACGAAGCGCCGCCGGCCGCTGCCGCCTTCCATGAACAGGCGGTCCATATCGGGGGCCAGCCAAATCATGCTGATCCGCTCGGCGAAGGCCGCCTGACCGCGTGCCGGCTCACCGTCAATGCGGACCGCACGACGAGCCGGGCCGCCGTTCGTGCTTGCTTCCATCCCGGTGCCGAGCGCCACCGCGCCATCAGCGCCTTCAACCTGCGCGGCCACCGCCCAGGACGTAGCCGCGGCTCCGGCATGAACGCGCGCCACATCCGGAAGTGCCGCCCGGCGAAGACCACGGCCCGGTGCGAGAAACGACAGGGCCTCAAGCAAGTTGGTCTTGCCCGCGCCATTGGCGCCGGTCAGCACGACCGGTGACGGCCCGACATCGAGGCGCAACGCCGCGTAACTTCGAAAATTCGTCAGATCCAGACGCGCGACATGGCCCGGCACCCGCAATTCGCCACCTTTCGGGGCGTCAGCTCCGATGCCCGGCCTGTCGTCGAGGGTCATCGCCACCACGTGCGGCTAGACGCGCATCGGCATGAGGACATAAAGCGCGCTCTCGTCTCCGCTGTCGCGCACGATCGTCGGCGACGACGCGTCCGCCAGAACGAATTCCGCATTGTCGTTTTCGATCTGGGCGGTGATGTCGAGCAGGTAGCGCGAGTTGAAACCAATTTCGATCTCGGTCTCGTCATACGCCACTTCGAGCTCCTCCGACGCGCTGCCATTCTCAGCACTCGTGGCCGACAGGGTCAGCTGACCCGGGCCGACCGCCAGCTTGATGGCGCGGCTCTTCTCCGAAGAGATGGTCGAGACCCGGTCCACCGCCTGGGCAAATACGCCACGGTCCACGGTGAGAATTTTGTCATTGTCCTTCGGAATCACCCGCTCGTAATCGGGGAAGGTCCCGTCGATCAGCTTCGAGGTCAGCACGGCATCATCGAAGGTCATGCGGATGCGCGTGTCGGACAGCGCAATCTCGATCGGATCGGTTGTTTCCTCGATCAGCTTGCGCAGTTCGCCGATCGCCTTGCGCGGCACGATGACGCCGGGGATGCCGTCGCCACCATCGGGCATCGGCAACTGCACCCGGGCCAGGCGATGCCCGTCGGTCGCCACGGCGCGCAACACGTTCGTGCCGTCCTGATCGGCGGCATGCAGGAAGATACCGTTGAGGTAGTAGCGGGTTTCCTCGGTGGAGACCGCAAAACGGGTGCGATCGACCAGCGTGCGCAGCTCCTCGGCCTCGAGGGTGAAGGTATGCGGCATGTCGCCACCGCTCATGGTCGGGAAATCCTCGACCGGGAGTGTCGCAAGATTGAATTTCGACCGACCGGCCCTGATCAGCATCTGGCCCGCCGCGGCATCGGTTTCGATCTCGACCTGGGCACCATCGGGGAGTTTGCGCACGATATCGTAGAGCGTGTGCGCCGGCGCGGTGGTCGAACCTTCCTGGGCAGTCTCGGCCGGAACGGTCTCGTTGATCGCAAGATCCATGTCGGTCGCGCTGAGCGTCAAACCGCCATTTTTACCGTCCAGAAGAACATTGGCGAGAATCGGGATCGTGTTGCGTCGCTCAACAACGCTTTGGACATGTGCCAATGCCTTGAGGAACGTCGCACGCTCGATGGTCAGTTTCATTCTTCGTCGGTCCTTTTTGGCCCCGGATGCGGCTCCCCGGAATGGGGTGTAACGCATGATGCGACGCGGTTTGTCTTACTTGTCGCGAGCGCCCGGAAATCCGGGAAATCTGGGCAAAATCTGAAGTGCCGAAAGTATAGCAAATACAGCCTGATTCGTCAGGCAAATCAGCCGTCGAACGCTGACGCGTACAGCCCAAATAATATTGCTATTTCAAGGCCTTACAAAAAGTCCTGCAATGCGGCGAGGTTCAGATTTCCAGCATCCGGCGCAGCAGCTCGACATCTTCGTTGAATCCGATGTCGGCCGAGCGCAACTCCTCGACCTTGCGAACCGCGTGCATGACCGTCGTGTGATCACGCCCACCGAACTTCCGTCCGATCTCCGGCAGCGAACGCGACGTCAGCTGCTTGGCCAGATACATCGCCACCTGTCGCGGCCGCGCAACCGCGCGGGCACGGCGTGCCGAGTGCATGTCCGCCAGGCGGATGTTGAAATGTTCGGCCACGCGCTTCTGGATTTCCTCGATCGTCACGCGCCGGTCATTGGCCCGCAGCAGGTCGTGGAGGACATCCTGGGTGGTCTCGAGGGTCACGGGCCGGCCGACGAGCGTGGTGTGGGCGACGATGCGATTCAGCGCCCCCTCCAGCTCGCGCACATTCGAGGTGATCTTGTGGGCGAGAAATTCCAGCACCTTGTCTGGAATCTCGGCACCGATATGCTCGGCCTTGGCCTGCAGAATACCGAGACGCAGCTCGTAATCCGTCGGATGGATGTCGGCCACAAGGCCGCAGCCAAGGCGGGATTTGAGCCGCTCTTCCATGCCTTCGAGATCGGACGGCGACTTGTCGGCCGATACGATGATCTGCCGGTTCTGGTCCACCAATGCGTTGAAGGTGTGGAAGAACTCTTCCTGAGTCGAATCCTTGCCGGCGATGAACTGGATATCGTCGATCATCAGCACGTCGACGGAGCGGAACTGCTCCTTGAAGTCCATGATCGTGCGGTAACGCAGCGCCCGGATGAACTGATACATGAACTTCTCGGCGGACATGTACAGGACGCGGCGCTGGGGCTCACGCTCGGTGAGGTGCCAGGCAATCGCATGCATCAAATGGGTCTTGCCGAGGCCGACACCGCCATACAGGAAGAGCGGATTGAACGGGACCGTCTTGGCCTCACCAACCCGGCGCGCGGCGGCATGGGCCAGCTCGTTCGAGCGCCCGACCACAAAATTTCCAAATTTGAACCGCTCGTCGAGATGCCCGCGAATGTCGCCAAGTCCGTTTTCGGTGGCACTGGGGGTCGACCCGGCACCGGCAGGCGCCTCGGAATCCCGGGGTGCGGCCTCGGCCTCGATGCGTTGGGCCAGCGGCTGACGCGGCGGCGCGCCGGCCTGAATGATGGTCTGGGACGGCTCGACGATGATCTCGACCGACTGGACCGTATCATTTTCATCCGCCCACAACTCCGTCAGGCGGGTGCCATAATTCTGATCGATCCAATCACGCATAAAGCGCGTCGGCACGGCCACCCTTATGCGGCCGGCATTGAAATCCCCGAGCGTCAACGGCTTCAACCAGCTGTTGAACGCAGCTTCCCCGACATCGGTGCGCAGCTTTGCGCGTACACGGGTCCACTGCTCAGTCAGCGTTCCGTCGTTCTGCCCCCACTGCTCACTCATCTGGCGTTACTCTCCGTGAACTCGACCAATCAAAACTCGCCGCACGCCCTCCGCCAGGATCGGTCACACGGCACTTAATTATTGCTCCCAGACGGTGTCGACGCACACCAACCGCAGCAACTCGACGGACCAAAGAATGTCATGGGAGAAACTCCCCAAGCACACACCGACGTCCACCCCGTGCCGCACGAGCATCAGTGAAAGAACCGGACAGAAGCGTCTGAATGACGACAGGATCGAGAAAGAAGTCGCGGTGACAACGAAAGCGTCCGACCGCAAATGAAAAGCCAATTTTACTTATGTTTACTTCTTATAATCGGCTTTTTACTGCTCCCAGACACAATTTTCCCTCGAAAGACTTAGTTGTGTTTGTTCCAACTTAGTCTTTCGAAATCCTCTTCTGTATTTATCCGATAATCCACTGGCCGAGTCTTTATTTTTACTGCGTCCTCGGTCCCGTGAGGCAAGATGGAACATAGCGTGAGAGGTCAGGACTAGCAACTGGTCAAAAGGTCGAATGCGTAAAAAAACACGAAAATTTCGCGCGCCGGACAGTGACCATACGCGCAAATAAAAACCGCGCCTCAAGGGCGCGGTCGGTAAAAATGCTGTCAGGGTCGTTGGTTACGCCAAGGCCTTTATGCGGGCCGACAAGCGCGACAGCTTACGCGACACCGTGTTGGCGTGTATGACGCCTTTTTGCGCACCGCGTTGCATTTCCGGCTGCGCTGCGCGCAACGCGGCCGTGGCCGCCGGCTTGTCGCCCGCGGCAATCGCCGCCTCGACCAGCTTCACATGCGTGCGGATGCGCCCGATCCGGTTTCCGTTGATCGTGGCGCGGCGCTCGTTGCGACGAATGCGTACTTTTGCCGAATGATGATTGGCCATATTGGTTCTCGAAATCGATTGAGTGTTCGGGCGCGGTGTATAGACCCGGTCCGGGGGCCCGTCAAGGTCGCAACGGCCTGAAATACGAAGGAATTTGGCCGCACCCGACGCGGCCCAACCCCACCCGGCTCTTCAGGTTGCTACTTATTCTTGAAGTTGGGCTGCCGCTTTTCGGCGAATGCCGCCATGCCTTCCTTCTGATCCTCGGTCGCGAAGGTCGAATGGAACAGGCGGCGCTCGAAACGCACACCTTCGGACAGGGTGCTCTCATAGGCCCGGTTGACCGCCTCTTTCGCCATCATAACCACCGGCCGGGACAGGCCGCTGATCGTGTTGGCGGCCTGCATCGCCTCGTCCATCAGCGATTCCAGCGGCACCACGCGGCTGACAAGCCCCGCTCGCTCCGCTTCCTCGGCATCCATCATCCGGCCCGTCAGAACCATTTCCATGGCCTTCGATTTACCCACAAAGCGGGTCAGGCGCTGTGTGCCGCCCGCACCAGGAATGGTGCCAATGGTAATTTCGGGCTGGCCGAACTTCGCGTTGTCCGCCGCGATGATGAAATCGCACATCATCGCCAGCTCGCAGCCGCCGCCCAGGGCATACCCTGCCACCGCCGCCACAACAGGCTTACGGCAGGTGGTCACCCGCTCCCAGCCCTTGGTGATAAAATCGGCGAGATAGGCATCCATATAGGACTTGTCCGCCATCTCCTTGATGTCGGCGCCGGCCGCGAAGGCCTTCTCGGAGCCGGTGAGAACGATGCAGCCGATATTCTCGTCTGCCTCGAACGCATCGAGCGCCTGGCCCAGTTCACCGATCAGCGCATCACACAGGGCATTCAGCGCCTTGGGCCGGTTCAACCGGACGACGCCGACATGGCCTTGTGTTTCCACTTCAATATTTTCATAGGCCATGATGGGCCTCCTCAATCTGACAATTGGTTTGAATTCGAAATTCGCGTTCCCGACGCAATTCACTCTTGTCGAGCGCTCGTTTATGGCGTGCTGGGTGCGATGGCGAAGCGGACGACAACGACGCCGTCCCTGGTGTCCACATTCAAGCGCAGCGTCTCCTTGCCGCGCGTCCATGTTCGTTCGGCGCCGGGCTGCCAGCCCAGCGCGGGCAATGTCTCGGCATAGAAGGCGCGCACCCCGGCCAGGTTGGTGCGCCCGCTCGCCACGGCCTGCACGATCCGTCCCTCGGGCTTATCGAAAGCCACCCGCCCGTCCGCGTCCTCGACCAGGCCGGGCGCCAGGGGCAGATCATCGACATCCGCCAGATACGCCGGCCCCTGTGCTGCCACCGGGGTGGCGGGCGCGGCCAACACCAGCAAGGCCGACATCAACACCGCCACGACACGCGGGAGGGTTATTGTGCAAAGCAACATAAAGCCGCTCTTAGCTCAACGTTGCTGCCGAGAGCAATAGAAAGTGGATCGGCCCGATTGAACAATCCGGGCGATCCGGCAGTCCTCGATCCCGGCCTCGACGCATTTGGCACAGGCCTCTCCGGCCCGGTCATAGACGGCCCAGCGATGCTGGAAGTATCCGAGTTCCCCATCGGTCTGGACATAGTCCCGCAGCGAAGACCCGCCGGCCTCGATCGCCTCGGCCAGGACATCACGAACCGCACCGACCAGACGCGCCGCGCGGCCGCCCGCAACCGTGTGTGCGCTCCGTCGAGGGCTGATTCCGGCGCGCCACAGGGCCTCGCAGGCATAGATATTGCCGATTCCGGCGACGACCCGCTGATCGAGCAATGCCGCCTTGATCGGGGTTCGCTTGCCGCGCAGCGCACCGGCCAAATAGTCAGGCGAGAATTCCGCCGAAAGAGGCTCCGGGCCGAGTGCGCGCAGGTGCGGGCTCGCCGCTTCGCCATCCGGCGCGATCAGATCCATGAACCCGAACCGGCGCGTGTCGTTATAGATAACCCGCCCGCCATCCGCGGCCTCAACCAGAACATGGTCGTGCTTTTCCGCCAGCGCCCAGCCGGAATTGTGCCCGGCCTGGCCCGATGACGCCGTGGCACCGGGTATCACCGTGAAACGGCCGGACATGCCGAGATGGGCAAGCCAGGTCTCGCGATTGTCGAGACGGATGAGGATGTATTTGGCCCGCCGCACAACCTCGGTCACGGTCCGGCCGGTCAGACGGTCGGCAAAGCCTTCGGGAAAGGGGAATCGCAGGTCCGGTCGGCGCAGCTCGACCCGCGTGAGGCGCTTGCCTTCGAGCGCGGGACGCAGGCCGCGAACGACGGTTTCGACTTCGGGCAATTCGGGCATATCGGCATCCGGCAGCGGATATCAGGCGCGTCTGTCTTATCACGCACATGGTCGCAGGGCGGCTTTTCTTTTGCCGCTCGAGGCCCTCGTCCGATATGTTCCCCCGGCTATGCGCGAACCTGGCCCTAAATCGCCGCACGACACCACGCATTTTGGCTTCGAAGACGTCCCCGTCTCGGAGAAGAGCGGACGTGTGCGGGATGTCTTCTCTTCCGTGGCCGGCAGCTACGACCTGATGAACGACCTGATGAGCATGGGGGTTCACAGGTTCTGGAAATCGATTTTCGTCGGCATGGTCGCCCGGCGGCCCAATCTGCAGGTCCTGGATGTGGCCGGCGGGACGGGCGACATCGCGTTTCGCATTCGCGAGGGGGCCCGCCCGGGCACGCGTATCACGGTCTGCGATATCAACGCCGACATGCTGTCGGTTGGCCGGGACCGCGCGATCGACCGCGGCATTCTCGGTCGTGACGACGGCATCCGCTGGGTCTGCGGCGACGCGGAAGCACTGCCGGCACCGGATTCAAGCTTCGACGCCTATACAATTGCGTTCGGCATGCGCAACGTCACCGACATTCCCGCCGCACTGGCCGAGGCGCGCCGCGTCCTGCGCCCCGGCGGACAATTTCTTTGCCTCGAATTCAGCCAGGTCGTCCTGCCCGTGCTCGATGAAATCTACGACCGCTACTCCTTTTCGGTCCTGCCCTGGCTTGGAAAACGGGTGGCGCGCGACGAGGCGGCGTACCGCTATCTCGCCGAAAGCATTCGCCAGTTCCCCGATCAGGGTGCCTACAGCAAGCTGATCCGCGATGCGGGACTGGAATCCGTGCGGGTCCGCAACCTGTCGGGCGGCATCGCCGCCATCCACTCAGCACGCCGGATCTGACCCGCCATGCTGCGCGCGCTACGAAACATCTTCCGGCTGATCGCGATCGCGCGCACGCTCGCGCGCTATGACGCGCTGTTTCCCGCCGACTGGCTGCCGGCCACCGGCGGCCTCGTGTTTGCCGCGCGTGTCCTGTCGGGCTTTCGCACCGCGCCGGGCATCCGCGATCTCCGCCCCGGGGAGCGCCTGGCCCGGGCACTCCAGGACCTCGGACCCAGTTTCATCAAGTTCGGCCAGATGCTGAGCACGCGGCCCGATCTGGTTGGCGAGAGCATCGCCAATGACTTGTCGAGCCTGCAGGACCGGCTGCCGCCATTCTCAAGTGCGGAGGCGCGCGCCGCCATCGAGGCCGAGTTCGAGCGCTCGATCGAGGACATGTTCGAACATTTCGAGGACGAGCCCGTGGCGGCGGCATCGATCGCACAGGTTCATTCCGCCCGAATTCGCGTCGCGGCACCCGATGACGCAGCATCCGATGACGAGGCAAACACGCCCGAAACCCGTGAGGTCGCGGTCAAGGTCCTGCGGCCGGGCATCGAACGCGCCGTGGAACGCGATCTGGACCTGTTCCGCTGGATCGCCGACGTCGCCGAGACGACCCAGCCGCGCTTGCGCCGGCTGAAACCGGTGGTCGCGGTCGAGACATTCGCCGAGAGCCTGCGCTGGGAAATGGATTTGCGCATGGAAGGTGCGGCGGCCTCGGAGCTGCACGGCAACTTCGAAGACGACCCGATGTATGTCGTCCCCACGATCGACTGGGAGCGAACCGGGCGCCGGGTCCTGACCACCGAGTGGATATCGGGAATCCCAGTGCATGACGTCGACGCGCTGGTCGCGGCCGGGCACGACCTCGAGGCGATCGTACAGAAGGCATCGGAATCCTTCTTCCTGCAGGTCTTCCGCGATGGCTTCTTCCACGCCGACATGCACCCCGGAAACGCCTTTGTGCGTGCCGATGGCGCGCTGTGCGTTGTCGATTTCGGGATCATGGGCCGGATCGACCGGCGCACCCGCTATTTCCTCGCCGATATGCTGCTCGGCTTTGTCACCGGCGATTACGAACGCGTCGCGGATGTTCATTTCCAGGCGAACTACGTCCCCGCCGGCACGGACCGCCAGGTGTTTCACCAGGCGATCCGCGCGATCGGCGAGCCGATCTTCGACCGCCCGCCCAGTGAAATCTCCATTGCCCGGCTGCTGGCACAGCTGTTTCAGGTCTCCGAACGGTTCGACATGGAGGCACAGCCCGAGCTCCTGCTGCTGCAGAAGACCATGCTCCTCGCCGAAGGGGTCGGCCGCCGGCTGGCACCGGAGTTGAACATGTGGCACCTGGCGCTGCCGCTGGTCGAGGAATGGATGCGCGAGCATCGCGGCCCCGAGGCCCGCGTGGCAGAGATGACCGCCGACGTGATCCGTGCCGCCACGCGGCTGCCCAAGGCCGTGGAGGCGATCGAGCAGGCCGCCACGCGCATCGCCGATGGTGAGGTCAAACTCGACCTGGGACGCACCGGCCCCCCCCAATGGCCGCTGTGGGTGGCGCTGATCGTGCTCGCGGGCCTGGTTTTCGCCGAAATCCTGATCTAACCCGCGCACCTGCGCTGTTATTGCTGCAACCTTGCTGCGATCGGGGAAAACCCTATCTATCTACATATAGTTTTCGTAGATTACGCGCTCGCCCCCCTGAACCGGGCTGTATGTGGAGATTCTCGCGATGTTGCATGGCAAACGGATCCTGCTGATCGTCAGCGGTGGCATTGCCGCCTACAAGAGCCTTGAGCTCGTGCGCCGCCTGCGCGAGCGCGGGGCGGCCGTACGCTGCGTCCTGACCCGCGGCGGGTCGCAGTTCGTCACGCCGTTGTCCCTCGCGGCACTGAGCGAGGACAAGGTCTATACCGAGCTCTTCTCCCTCACCGACGAGGCCGAGATGGGCCATATCCAGCTGTCGCGCGATGCGGATTTGCTGATCGTAGCCCCCGCCACCGCCGATATCCTTGCCAAGATGGCCCACGGCCAGGCCGACGACCTGGCCTCGACCGTGCTGCTGGCCACCGACAAGGACGTGATGGTCGCACCGGCCATGAATGTCCGGATGTGGGAACACGCCGCCACCCAGGCCAATCTCGAGACCCTGCGCCAACGCGGCGTCCATGTGGTCGGCCCCGAGGAAGGCGACATGGCCTGCGGCGAGTATGGCCTCGGGCGCCTGTCGGAGCCCGACGACATCGCCGATGCGGTATCGAATTTTTTTCAATCTAGCGCACCGCTTTCGGGCCGGCGTGCGCTCGTCACCAGCGGCCCGACCCATGAACCGATCGACCCCGTCCGCTACATCGCCAATCGTTCCTCCGGCCGCCAGGGCCATGCGATCGCCGTAGCGCTGGCAAGCCGGGGCGCGGCCACCACGCTTATCTCGGGGCCGACCAGCCTGCCCGACCCGCCCGGCGTGACCGTTGTCCGCGTCGAGAGCGCGCGCGACATGCTGGCGGCTTGTGAGGCCGCCCTGCCCGCCGATGTGGCCGTGTGTGCGGCCGCCGTCGCCGACTGGCGGGTCGCGGAGATGGCGAGCGAGAAACTCAAAAAAAACGGTGCGGGACCGCCGGCGCTGGAGATGGCGGAGAATCCCGATATTCTCGCCAGCCTCGCGGCGGCATCCAACACCCGGCCCGGTCTGGTCATCGGCTTCGCCGCGGAGACCGAACAGGTGGTCGAACATGCCAGCGCCAAGCGCGAACGCAAGGGCTGCGACTGGATTCTCGCCAATGACGTGTCGCCCGAGACGGGCACGTTCGGCGGCGCGGACAACACGATCCATCTGGTCAGCGCCGACGGCGTCGAGGACTGGCCGCGCATGACCAAGGCGGATGTCGCCAACCGCCTGGCCGACCGCATTGCAAAGACGTTGGAGACAAATGAATGAACGGACCGGTTAACGTGGCGGTCACGCGCCTGCCCCATGGGGCAGATCTCGAACTCCCCTCCTATGAAACCGAAGACGCCGCCGGCATGGATCTGCGCGCCGCCGTGACGGATGATGTGGTGCTCGCGCCCGGCGAACGCGCGCTGATCCCGACCGGCCTGGCGATCGCGCTGCCGTCCGGCTACGAGGCCCAGGTCCGGCCGCGCTCGGGCCTGGCGCTGCGCAACGGCATTTCGCTCGTGAACACGCCGGGAACCATCGATGCGGATTACCGCGGCGAAGTCGGGGTGATTCTAATCAATCACGGCAGCGAGGCCTTCACGGTAGACCGGGGCATGCGGGTCGCCCAGATGGTGATCGCGCCCGTGACGCAAGCCGCCTGGCTGGAGACCGACAATCTGTCGGACACCGCACGCGGTGCGGGGGGCTTCGGCTCAACAGGCACGACCGGCACCGCCGACAAAAACAAGAAGAGCTGATCCATGTTCCGTTTGTCGCGAAAAACCCTGTTTGCCATCGAAGCGGTGCTCGATATCGCCTATCACGCCGGCCCGGCACCCGTGCAAAGCCGGGAAATCACACGCCGCCAGGGCATTCCACGGCGCTATCTCGAACAGGTGCTGCAGAATCTGGTGCGGGCGGGCGTCCTGACCGGCGTGCGCGGCCCGCGCGGCGGCTACCGGCTGGCGCGTGAGCGCCGCCGCATCACGCTGGCCGACATTGTCGGCGTGATCCTCGAGATGGAGGCCCGCGACGACCCCACCGACGCCGCAGACGGCTCACCCCTTGGCCTCGAGGTCGTGCGCCCCCTGTGGCGCGAAATGGCCGACGAATGTATGGAACAGCTTGAGAAAATCACGATCCAGGACCTTTGCAACCGCGCCCGCGACGCCGGGGTGGAGAGCGAAGAACCGGACCGTGTCGACTACACGATATAGTCGAAGACCAAACCCCAGATTTACGGAACTCTGCCTCATGTCCACCGACGAACAGAACCAACCCGCCGAATTTCGTGGCCGCATCTATGATTCGGTCGTCGATACGATCGGCGCCACACCGCTCGTCCGCATCCCGCGATTTGCGGCGGACGCCGGCTGCAAGGCCGACCTGGTCGCCAAGCTCGAATTCTTCAACCCCCTCGCCTCGGTCAAGGACCGGATCGGCAACGCGATGATTTCCGCCGCCGAAGCCGAGGGCAAGATCGGCCCGGGCTCCGTGATCGTCGAGCCAACCTCCGGCAACACCGGCATCGCGCTGGCGTTTGTCTGTGCCGCGCGCGGCTATCGCTGCATTCTGGTGATGCCGGATTCCATGTCCCAGGAACGGCGCAAGATGCTGGCATTGCTCGGCGCGGAACTGGTCCTGACCCCGGCGGCCGACCGCATGCCCGGCGCCATCGCGAAGGCGCAGGAGATCGTCGACACGACCGACAAGGCGATCATGCTGCAGCAGTTCCAGAACCCGGCGAACCCGGAAATCCACCGGCACACGACGGCGGAGGAAATCTGGAAGGACACCGGCGGCGCGGTCGACGTGTTCGTGGCCGGCGTGGGCACCGGCGGCACCATCACGGGCACCGCCGAGGTGCTGAAGGAGCGCAATCCGAACCTGCACGTCGTCGCGGTAGAGCCCGAGGACAGCGCGGTCCTGTCGGGCGGCCCGGCGGGCCCCCATATGCTGCAAGGGATCGGCACCGGTTTCGTGCCGGACATCCTGAACACGACGATCTATGACGAGGTCCTGCCGATCGCCAACGAGACCGCGTTTGTCACGGCGCGCAAGCTGGCCAGCATCGAGGGCATCCCGGTGGGTATTTCCTCGGGTGCAGCATTGGCGGCGGCAATCGAGGTCGGCATGCGCGACGAGATGGCGGGCAAGCTGATGGTGGTGATCCTGCCGTCCTTCGCCGAGCGCTATCTCTCGACCGCGCTGTTCGAGGGGCTCTAGACGGCCGCACATGGAACTAAACGCATGGAGTTAAACGACGAGCAGTTTCACCGTTACGCCCGCCATCTGATCCTCGACGAGGTCGGTGAAGAGGGACAGGAGAAGCTGCTTGAATCGCGCGTGCTGGTTGTCGGCGCGGGCGGGCTGGGCGCGCCCCTGCTGATGTATCTCGCCGCCGCGGGGGTCGGCACCCTGGGCATCGTCGACGACGACGAGGTCGATCTGACCAACCTGCAACGCCAGATCGTCCACACCACCGGCTCCGTGGGCCGGCAGAAGACAGACTCCGCGAAAGACACGCTGGCCGCGCTCAACCCGGGCATCGATGTCGTCACCCACGACGTGCGCCTCGACGCCGACAACGCCGCCGACATCCTCGCGGGCTATGATCTGGTCGCCGACGGGTCGGACAACTTCGATACACGTTACCTGCTGAACGAGCTTTGCTACCAGTCCGGAACCCCGCTGGTTGCCGCCGCGATGCTGCGCTTCGAGGGCCAGCTGTTCACCTTCCGGCGCGACGACGACAACCCCACCGCGTGCTACCGCTGCATCTTCCCCGAAGCACCGCCTGAAGACCTGGTGCCGCGTTGCGAGGAGGCGGGAATTCTGGGCGCACTGGCAGGTGTCATGGGGTCGCTGCAGACCACCGAAGTGCTCAAGGAACTTCTTGGGCTGGGCGAGAGCCTGGCCGGCCGGATGCTGATCTATGATTCGCTCAACACCGGGTTCCACACGATCAACGTGCCGCACAATCCGGACTGTGAAGTCTGCGGCACCGCGCGCGGCTAGTTCGCCCCTAGAACATCGTCTCCAGCACCCGGTCGGGCGGCGTGTGGCCGTCCACGAAGGTGCGGATATTGACCACCACCTTCTCGCCCATCTCCTGGCGCCCTTCGATCGTCGCGGAGCTCAGATGGGGCAGCAGCAAGACGTTATCCGCCGCCATCAGGCGCGGGTCGACGGCGGGCTCATGCTCGAACACGTCGAGGCCCGCGCCGGCGATCTGGCCGGCCTCGATCATGTCGCCCAGCGCACGTTCGTCGATCACCTCGCCGCGTGAGGTGTTCACGATATAGGAGTGGGGCTGGAGCAGCGCCAGGCGGCGGCGCGACAGGAGATGATAGGTCGCGGGCGTGCGCGGGCAATTTACCGACACGATATCGACCCGCGCCAGCATCTGGTCGAGGGATTCCCAATAGGTCGCGTCGAGCTCTTCCACGACATCCGGATGGGCCGGGCGGCGGTTGTGATAATGGATCTTGAGGCCGAAGCCCTTGGCCCGCCGCGCCAGCGCGGTGCCGATCCGGCCCATGCCGACGATCCCCAGGCGCTTGCCCCAGATCCGGCTGCCCGGCAGGAGGGTCGGCGACCAGCCCTGCCACTCGCCCGAACGGATCAGCTGCGCGCCCTCACGCAGGCGGCGCGGCACCGCCAGGATCAGCGCCATGTTCATGTCGGCCGTGTCCTCTGTCAGGACGCCGGGTGTGTTGGTGACCGTGATGCCCCGCTCGCGCGCGGCGGGCAGGTCGATATTGTCGATGCCGTTGCCGTAGTTGGCGATCAGCTTCAAACGCGCGCCCGCCTCGCCGATGATCCGGGCGCTGATATGATCGGTCACGGTCGGCACGAGCACGTCGGCTTCGCGCATCGCGGCCACCAGATCTGCCTCGCTCATTGGCGTATCGGCGTCGTTCAGGCGCGTGTCGAACAGCTCCTTCATCCGCGCTTCCGTGGTCTCCGGAAGCCGGCGCGTGACGACGACAATGGGTTTGTTGTCCGACATGTTCCCCCTGAACGCGCCTGGCCACACCCGATCGCATCCAACCGACGGGTGCCACGATGACACGGTCTCTCCTCGGCCCCGATTATCGCGGAAGCCCCCTGCTACGCAAGCGCGCCGGTCGATTTCACGCGCTTGACCGCCGCGCGCCCCTCGGATAGACGGCTAGGCATGATGTTTCGGTCCCTCTGCGTCCTGTTCGGCATGTTCGTATTCATGGCGTTTGTCATGGTCGCACCCGGACCGTCGGCCGCCCAACAACAGGCCAGCCCGCCCGCCAAGGCCGGCAATCCATCCGGGCTGCCGATCCCGCGCTGGGTCAGCATCCGCGCCAAGGAAGCCAATTTGCGCACCGGGCCGGGCGCGCGTTATCCGATCGACTGGGTCCTGCAACGACGCGCGCTGCCGGCCGAAGTCGTCGGCGAGTTCGAGAACTGGCGCCAGATCAAGGTCCAGGACGGCACCGTGGGCTGGGTCCACAAATCGATGCTCTCGGGCAAGCGGATGGCCACGGTGACCGCCGCACGGGTGCGGATCCTGCACGCGCCGGACACCGACGCGCCGGTGGCGGCTTTCGTCGAGGATGGCGTGATCGTTGCGCTGGACGGATGCGAGGCGACCTGGTGCCGCATCGCGATCGCGAGCCACGGCGTCGAGGGCTGGATGGCCCGGTCCGCGCTCTGGGGCATCTACGACGGCGAAGCCGTCGAACGCTGATCAGTCAGCGAACGGTCAAATAGCAACTCAATCGTCGAAGTCGCCCGCCAGTTCGCTGCGCACATCGTCCGTCAGGATCGTCATATGGGCATAGTCGGGGTGGGTGAAGCCCAGGGTGACGTCGGCGCCTGACTGCGCGAATGCGGCGATCTGCGCATCGGTAAACGGGAAGTGGATGAACTGCACCGAGCTGGCCTTGCCGTCGGCGTTGGTGCGGTCCACATCGGCCTCGGGCACGCCGGCAATCGTCTCGCCGGCGAAATTCAGGAAAGCCGTCTCTTCCACGCCACCGAGCTTCGAGAGGACCATCTTGCGCCGCACCTCGTCATCGATTTCGAACATCACCGTGGCGACCAGCTCATGGCCGTTGGGAATCAGCGGGTTGTAGGCAGACAGCTCGTCGTCGATCTGTGCCTCGCCGCCGCGCTCGATGAAGAGCATTTCATGGATCTGGTGCCACATGGTCGCATAGCACTCGAAATAGACCGTCGCATACGGACCGAGCCCGACACGCCGGTTTTTCTTCCGGGCCACGAGCGCGCCGCGCCGGTCCTTCCGGGTCCGGCCATATTCTTCCATGTCGATGAGGTCGTCGCGGGTGATCTCACGCGGGGTCGCGGACGGCATATCGGTTTCTCCGGCTCTAGGAACTGAGTTCGGGCGCGAGCCCGTAGGCGAGCGCGAACAGCTCGACGGGATGATAGCTGCGGGCCGGGGCGGACTGCCCCTCGTCGAGCTGGCGCTCGATACCCTGCAGGATGTGATCCGCGGCCAGCGGGCATTCGGACACGATGTAGCGGCTCTCCTTGGCCTGGCGCACAACCGGCCGACCGACCTTGATCGCGGTGTCGAAATTCTCCTTCATGATCCCCCACGATCCGCCATGACCCGAGCATCGCTCGATGACCTTGAGGTCTGCGTCAGGAATAAACCGCAGCATTTCCGCGGCTTTCTGGCCCATATTCTGGGCCCGTGCGTGACAGGCCAGATGCAGCGCCACCGGCTCAGGCAGCGCCGACAGCCCGTCGACCAGCCCCTCATTCTTGGCGATGTCGACGATATATTCGGTGATGTCCCGGGTCGCCGCCGACAGCGCCTTCACGTCTTCGTCGTCGGGCAGCATCAGCGGCCATTCGAATTTCATCATCAGGGCGCAGGACGGCGTCAGGGCGATGATGTCCTTGCCGGCATCCACATGGGGCCGGAACGCCGCGGCCACGGTCCTGGCCATTGCGGACACCTCGTCGAGCTGGCCTTGTTCGAGCTGGGGCATGCCGCAGCAGCTCGGATGCAGCGCCGACGTCGCCACGCCGTTGCGCGCGAGAATCCGCTGGGCCAGCACGCCCGTATCGGGCTTGTTGTAGTTCACGAAGCAGGTGGCGTAGAGCACCGCCTCGCGGCCGAAGGCCGGGGCCGTGGTGTTCACCTCGGGCGGTGTGTTCTCGGCCTGGCGAACGAAGGTCCTGGACGCGGGCACGTATTTCGGCAGGTCGGCATCGCGATGCACGCCCGCGATCTTCTCGATCACCGGCCGGGTCAGCTTGTTGCCCCTGTCCGAGGCCCAGTTCGCCATCCCCGACATCTTGCCGGCGAGCCGGCCATTGCGGTCGGTCTGGATCAGCTGCTTCTCGTTCCAGCCCACGCCGCCCTTCTTCGCCTCGATGGCGCGGGCGCGCAGCATCAGATGCGGGAAGTCCAGGTTGAATTCATGGGGCGGCACGTAGGGGCACTTGGTCATGTAACACATGTCACACAGGGTGCAGGCGTCCACGACCGGCGTGAAATCCGCACTGTCCACGCTGTCGAGCTCACCCGTCTCGGACTCGTCGATCAGGTCGAACAGGCGCGGGAAGGAATCACAGAGATTGAAGCAGCGGCGGCAGCCGTGACAGATATCGAAGACCCGGCGCAGCTCCTCGTCGAGTTTCGCCTCGTCGAAGAAATCCATCTCCTGCCAGCCGAGCGGGTGGCGGGTCGGCGCGTCGAGGCTCCCCTCGCGCGGGGCCGAACTGGTGCTGCCGCTCTCGTCCGTCATCGTGCCGTGTCTCCGTATGCGGCGGGGCGCAACTCTCCCGCATCCCGTGCACCATCTTCGCGCGACGGGTTATCAATTTCATCAAAATAGGTAAAAACCGGGGCCGCCGCAGATGAAAGCGTTCACACGCAGACGGCCCCGGAACTAATCAGTCGAGCTCGTCGAGCGCCTTCTGGAAACGACCCGCATGGCTCTTCTCAGCCTTGGCAAGTGTCTCGAACCAGTCGGCGATCTCGTCATGACCCTCTTCGCGCGCGGTGCGCGCCATGCCCGGGTACATGTCGGTGTACTCGTGGGTCTCACCGGCGACCGCGGCCTTGAGGTTGTCCGAGGTCGGGCCGATCGGCTCACCCGTGGCGGGATCACCCGTCTCTTCGAGAAATTCGAGATGGCCATGCGCATGGCCGGTCTCGCCCTCGGCGGTCGAGCGGAATACCGCGGCGACATCGTTGTAACCCTCGACGTCGGCCTTCTGGGCGAAATAGAGGTAACGGCGGTTCGCCTGGCTTTCGCCGGCAAACGCTTCCTTGAGATTGTCTTCGGTCTTGGATCCTTTAAGCGACATCATGCGCCTCCTTGGTCTTGGTTAGTCCATCCACCCGTTTTCCCGGGCGGTTTTCTCGATACGGGCCGGCCGGTCAATGGGTGACCGCCGTCCCGGAAATTGCCTATGCCACCAATATGACAACGTTGAAGGCACGAGTCAATAGTCTGGAACTATTCCAGACTATTAATCATCACATTGATAAATTGCACTTTATTAAGAACGACTATCGTTCGCGCGGCGCAGCCGGACGATCACGTCCACCCGGGCCACTTCCGCGTCGGCAGGTGCTTCCGGCATCGCGGCGAGCGCGATCTGGTCGCCGGGAATATCCTGCAGCGCCCCGTCATCCTCATAGAAGAAATGATGGTGATCGTCGACGTTCGTATCGTAGTAGGCCCGGCCCGGCGCGACCACGACTTCGCGCAGCAGGCCTGACCCGGTGAACTGGTTGAGGGTATTGTAGATCGTCGCCAGGGACACCTTGATGCCCTGCGCGGTCACTTCGCCGTGGAGTTGTTCGGCGGTCACATGACGGTCGCCGGCATCGAACAACAGCTTGCCCAGCGCGAGCCGCTGCCGGGTCGGGCGCAGGCCGGCGTCCTTCAGCCGCCGCAGCGCATCGGCAAAGGGTCGTTCGCGGGTATCATCATGTGTGTCGCTCATGGGTCCAATATGGGACTTTCGCGCGGCATGTAAAGAGGAATCTCTCGAAACAACACCATAAGTCGTTATTTTGGAACGTATTTTATTGTGAAAAGCACGGTGAGGACACGGATACGCGGACCTTTACCGACGCGCGCAACGATGTCAGGCTCTGCGAAATCTCAACAAAATCCCCGCGGACCCGCTCCCTAATTGCGGACAGTCCCGGGAACACCTGTTAGAACGAGCCAAGTTCCACATTCAGAGCGTCAGAAGCGAAACCGGCATGAACGATTTCACCCAGAAATCCAGTTTCTCCTACGAAGATCTTATCCAGTGCGGACATGGCGAGCTGTTCGGACCGGGCAATGCGCAATTGCCCCTGCCGCCGATGCTCATGTTCGACCGCATCACCGAGATTTCGGTCGATGGCGGCGCCCACGGCAAGGGGCTGATCACCGCCGAACTCGATATCAAGCCGGACCTCTGGTTCTACGGCTGCCATTTCGAAGGCGACCCGATCATGCCCGGCTGCCTGGGCCTCGATGCGCTCTGGCAGATGCTGGGCTTCTTCCTCGGCTGGCAGGGCCTGCCGGGACCGGGCCGCGCGCTCGGCGTCGGCGAGGTCAAATTCGCCGGTGAGGTAAAGCCGGAAGGCAAGCTTCTGCGCTATCAGATCGACGTCAAGAAAGTCATCAAGCGCGGCGTGGCGCTCGCCATTGCCGACGGCCTGGCAGAGCTCGACGGCGAAACGGTCTACACCACGGCCGGGCTCAAGGTCGGGCTGTTCCCGCCGAGCAAGGAGTAGGCGCATGAGCAACAACGGTTTACGCCGCGTCGCGGTTACGGGACTGGGCATCGTCTCGCCGATCGGCGCGAACGCCGCCGAGGTCACCGAAAGCCTGAAGGCCGGCCGGTCGGGCATCGTCCATTCCGACGTCTATGCCGAGATGGGCTTCCGCTCCCATGTGCATGGTGCGCCGAACGTGGATTTCGACAATCACATCGACCGCAAGCTGCGCCGCTTCATGGGCGATGGTGCTGCCTACAATTATATCGCCATGGCCGAGGCGATCGCCGATTCCGGCCTGACCGACGCCGACATTCATGACGAGCGCACAGGCGTTGTCATGGGTTCGGGCGGACCGTCCACATCGGCCATGGTCGAAGCGGCCGACACCGCGCGCCAGAAAAGCCCGAAACGCGTCGGACCGTATGCGGTGCCCAAGGCCATGTGCTCGACCCTGTCGGCCAACATGTCGACCGCGTTCAAGACGCGCGGCCTCAGCTACTCCATCAGCTCCGCCTGCTCGACCAGCGCGCACTGCATCGGCAACGGCAGCGAGCTCATCCAGATGGGCAAGCAGGACGTGGTCTTCGCCGGCGGTGCGGAAGAGCTTCACTGGTCGCTCACCGTGTTGTTCGACGCGATGGGCGCGCTGTCGTCCAAATACAACGACACGCCCGAGCGCGCCTCGCGCCCCTATGACGCCAACCGCGACGGCTTCGTGATCGCCGGCGGCGCGGGCGTGGTCGTGCTCGAGGAAATGGAACGCGCCAAGGCGCGTGGTGCCAAGATATACGGCGAGCTCGTCGGCTACGGCGCCACGTCGGACGGCGTCGACATGGTCGCCCCCTCGGGCGAGGGTGCCGTGCGCTGCATGCGCATGGCCACCGCCGGTCTGGGCAACCAGACCGTCGACTATATCAACGCCCACGGCACCTCGACCCCGGTCGGTGACATCATCGAGCTGGGGGCGATCAACGAAGTGTTCGGCGCGCAACGCCCGCATGTCGCCTCGACCAAGTCCCTTACCGGGCACTCCCAGGGGGCCACCGGCGCCCATGAGGCGATCTACTCTCTGTTGATGATGGAGCATGACTTCATCGCCGCCTCGGCCAACATCGAAGAGCTCGACCCCGACGCCGGCGACGCCGCCATCGTCAGAGAGCGGATCGACAATGCCGGGCTCAACTGCGTGATGTCGAACAGCTTCGGTTTCGGCGGGACGAACGCCACGCTGGCCTTCCAGCGGCACGAGGGCTGAACCGATGGCCGACGCACACGCACCCACGCCCGAACCCACCCCCGCCACCCTCAAGCAGGCCGACGCCATGGACGGACAACCCGCCACCGGAAGCCTGATGGCCGGCAAGCGCGGCCTCATCATGGGGGTCGCCAACGACCATTCCATCGCCTGGGGCATCGCGCGTGCGGTCGCCGCACAGGGCGCGGATCTCGCCTTCACCTATCAGTCGGATGCCTTCGCGCGCCGGGTCGGCCCGCTCGCGGAATCGGTCGACGCCGCCGCCATGGTTCAGTGCGACGCCTCGGACACGAAGAGCCTAGACAGCGCCTTCAACGCGATCTCCGACACCTGGGACAATATCGACTTCGTGGTCCACGCCATCGCCTACTCCGACAAGGAGGAGCTCAAGGGGCGCTACGTCAACACGAGCCAGGAAAACTTCCTGCAGACGATGAACATCTCCTGCTACTCGTTCACGGCGGTGGCGCAGCGCGCCGCGGCACTGATGAGCGACAGCGGCTCGATCCTGACGCTGACCTATCACGGCGCCCAGGCGGTCATGCCCAACTACAATGTCATGGGGGTCGCCAAAGCCGCCCTCGAGGCGAGCGTTCGCTATCTCGCCTCCGACCTCGGCCCGGACGGGCTGCGCGTCAACGCGATCTCGGCCGGTCCCATGCGCACGCTTGCCGGGTCCGCCGTCGGCTCCGCGCGGCAGGTCTATAACTACAGCCGCGAGACAGCACCCCTGCGGCGCAACGTCGTTCTCGACGATGTCGGCGGTGCCGGCCTGTATCTGCTGTCGGATTTGTCCAAGGCGGTCACGGGCGAGATCCACTATGTGGATTGCGGCTTCAACACCATCGGCATGCCCGACCCGGCGGCGAATAACGGCGAATAGCACGCACCGCTGTACGAATGAGAAACGGCCCCGAAAGGGGCCGTTTTCGTTTCAACCGAAGCCAGAAACCAGAACACTCCTAACAGTCCGGTTCAGGCTCCGACTCGAAATTCGGTGCGGTAGGGTTACCTCAAATCATCAACGGATAAGAAATGTCATAGTTCGTCAGTTCCTGCGATTTCTTGTCGGCGCATGCAGGACCGATGTGTGTGTACTTAATTTTCTGAAAATGATGCTCAAACAAGCCGACGCTGAACACGGAGAACCGCTATGGCTAAAAAGCCGAGCTCAAGTAAGAGCGGAACGCGAGCACGAAGTGCAATCACGGGCAAGTTTGTCAAGAAGTCAACTGCCAGCCGTCATCCCCGAACTACCGTGGTTGAATCAGTTACTCCGGCGAGAAGCGCTAAGCCGGGCAAACCTCGCCCAGGGAAAAAAGGAAAAAGCTGACGCTCGCAGCAACCGGGGCCAAAAGCGCGAGAATCATACCCCGTTTCAACCAAAGGTGGTTAGCTGAGATCATGGCCTCGTTTTTAGATATTGAGCTCTGCTGGTTTTCAGTTTCGCCGCCGATCAACTCAGCAATCGGCGCATTTCGGACAGCCCACCAAATTTCCGGATGCTCCCCCGGATAGTAGAAATCCACGGGGCGCGCAGCGTAGAAACCGCAAGCAGAAGCGAGAAGGAAGAACACGGAGCCAAACGACGCGGAAACGAGTATTTCAACCACCTCGTGTTGTGACCAGTGTGCAAAACCCGCTGCCAATATGACGCCAGCAAATCCGATAAAGATGCTGGCGCTCGTCATGGCTCTCTGATCGGCAGCGATGCTGGTTTGTAATTGAGCCTGAAGAAACACCTCTCCTTGTCGTTGAATTTCACGACACGTCTCGTCGCTAATGTTTGACCAGTCAATATCGCTTTCAATTTCAGTCATCGGGATCTCATTGCTATCTCAGTTTCCGATATTCCGCGCGGTTAGACGTGCTGTGAAACTAATGAAAAGACCTGAATATCCAACCATTACGACGGTAAACCCTAGATTCTAACCTTTAAGCCTGCTGCTACATAAGAGGCTCTCTGTTTGAAAATTGATTCTGATACACACCACTCTACGACACCGTATTTAGACTCAGGAACTCTCGCGAGCTTACGAACTTTCCTTGAGGTTTATCCTGACCTTGAGAAAATTGTAGGACCCATCGCGCGCTACATCCTCGTCTTAGACGCAAATATCGCTGCCAGTGATCTAATCCATAAGTACAAAAATCCTTATCTGAAACACACGGCCATAGAGGAGACTGTAAAATCCAGTGCCCTGGAGTTGTGCGCTCCAATTTGGCTCGACCACGAAATGACAGAAAGCACGATCCCTCAGGTATCAGAAAAACGCGGAATCCCCGAAACCACCCTTCGCGCGCTTTGGGTCGAATACAGAACACAGATTATTTGGGATAAATCTCTTTCGGAGCCAGGCGCCTCCGAGAACTGTGATGGTGACGAGAAAGATTTACCGTACATAAAGCTGTTCGAAGCTCTCAACGCCGACGCGATTCTGAGCCGCGACAAGGATATTGCAAATATGGGCGGCAAACAGGTTGACTTGGAGTTCGTATTCTCAATCCAATCATATGCACGAGCCGCCAGCTACTCGGTTGGTATTCGCATCGGTGGTACAATCGTCACCACCCTAAGCGCTGCCTTGCTGTTGCAACTTGCGCGAGGTCTCAGCACCCTGATAACGCAACTGCCTGACTGGGCTAAATTTTCTCTGCTAGCCTTAGTTTGCATTATTACAGTCCATCCAAATTCGCGTGAACGCCTCGCTAAATTCTCCAAAAACCTGGGTGGAACGGTGGCCAGTCTTTGGCCTGCCCTTGAGAGTTTGGTTGAGTTGGCCAACGCAAAAAGTTTGGAAGCAACTCTGTCTCTCGACAAAGCAGAGAAACTGCTGCATTCATCGCGCAATTGAGAAACGACCCCTCCCGGGGCCGTTTTCGTTTCAGCGTCCGGAACCACCCTCACACCACCAGCGACAGCCCGAAGAAGACCAGCGCCGACATGATCGCCGTGGCCGGGACCGTGATCACCCAGGCCGCGATGATTGTCAGGAAGTGTGAACGACGCACCAGCTTGCGCGACCGCAGCACCTCGGGTGCGACAGGCGGGTCTTCCGGGCTGGATTTACCCGACCGGGAAACCATCTCGCGCCGCCGTTTGGAGCGACCGGTGTAATACTCGCGGAAGAACCCGACCCCGAAGACCGCACCCACGGCAATATGGGTCGAGCTGACCGGCAGGCCGAGCCAGGATGCGATGATCACGGTGATCGCCGCCGACAGTGCCACGCAATAGGCGCGCATCGGGTTCATCTTGGTGATCTGGTCGCCGACCATACGGATGAGTTTCGGCCCGTACAGGAACAGCCCCAGGCTGATGCCGAACGCGCCGATGGTCATGATCCAGATCGGTACTTCCACCTTGGCGGCGATGTCGCCGGACTGAACAGTGCTCAAGATGGCCGCGAGTGGTCCGATGGCGTTGGCCACGTCGTTGGCGCCATGGGCAAAGGACAACAGGGCGGCCGAACAGATCAGCGGGATCCGGAACAGGATTCGCAACGATTGATTGCGGTTCTCCATGCCTTCCGACTGGCGGCGGATCAGCGGGCGCATGATCGCCCACACCGCAAAAAATGTAACCAGGGCGATGATGATGACCGTCTGTATTTCCGGCCGCCAGATACGCTTGAACCCCTTGACCGCCAGATACCAGGCGAACGCGCCGGCCATGATGGCCACCAGCATGGGCACCCAGCGCCGCGCCGCCGCGATCTTGTCGTCGCGGTAGATAAGGTTGATCTTGATGAAGGCGAGGAAGCCGGCGGCGATGACCCCGCCCATGAGCGGCGAGATGACCCAGCTCGCGGCGATCGCACCCATCGTGCCCCAGTTGACGAGCTGGAAACCGACGGCCGCGATACCCGCCCCCATGACGCCGCCGACAACCGCATGGGTCGTGGACACCGGCGCGCCGACAAAGGTGGCCAGATTGACCCACAAAGCCGCCGCGACGAGCGCCGACATCATGGCCAGTACGAAGACGCTGGCATCCTCGACCAGCGAAGGATCGATGATGCCCTTGGAGATGGTGCTCACCACGTCACCGCCGGCCAGCAGCGCCCCGGCGCTCTCGAAAATCGCCGCAATTACCAGCGCGCCGAACAGGGTCAGCGCGCGCGAGCCCACCGCCGGGCCCACATTGTTGGCCACGTCGTTGGCGCCGATGTTGAGTGCCATATAGCCGCCGAGGATGGCCGCGACAACGACCATCGCCGTATCCGACGAGACCCCCACCAGGGCCGCGGCCAGCAGCGCGGACAGGCCCAGGAAAATCACCGCGATGCCGTGCGAGCGCAAATTTCCGGCCACCGATTGGGCCGCCGCTTCGACGTGGACGATCTTTTCCAGATCCTTGTCGAGGGTCCGTTTTACCTGGCTCATCTAAAGTCCTTTCAACTCAACTCGTTGCCGGTTCGCGCGCCGGGGCGCCCCCGGCTTCCATTTCGGCAAGAACGGAACGAAGCGCCGCACCATCCGTCTCGGCAATACCCCGCATAAATCGCGCCAGGCCCCTGTCTCCGGCGAGCCCGGCGGCCTCGGTGAGGGTGATCCAACGGCGCTTGCGTACATCTTTCTCCGGCCATGTGTCGCGCGTTTCGCGCACCCACAAGGCAAACACAAACACCTGGCTGGGCACCACGTAACCCTGGCGCATCACCTTCCGGTAGGTGAAGTCGCCAACGGGTGCCGCATGCACGGAACCAAAGACCCCGGCTTCCTCGCCCGCCTCGCGTGCGGCCCCATCGCAATACGCCTCGCCGCTCTCGGGCCAGCCTTTCGGCAGAATCCAGCGCCCGTCGCGGCGCGCGGTAATCATCATCACCTCGAACCCCTCGTCGCGCAGAACGAACGGCAACGCTGCAACCTGCTGGACAGTCTTGGCGGTTTTGAACACGGAGATTGGGGCCGCATCTGTGGATTGTTACGAATTTGTAATGATCGACAAGTTAGCCCGGGACGGTCGATTCAGACGAGCGGGCAAAGCGCGGGGCTGGGGACAGAATCCGGATACATTTTTCCCAACCGTCGGGCTGTTCCAATCCGCCTCAGCCGTGTAGCCTTTAGGTATCTGCGGTCCTCCAAATTCTGCCTTTTGAAGCGGGACGGAACGCAGGGGGGAAGATAAACCATTGCGGAATCCAACATGACAGATATCCAATATCTGGCGCCGACCTCGCTCGATGAAGCGATCAGCGCCTACGCGGGAGCCAACGGCACCGGCCGCATCCTGGCCGGCGGCACCGACCTTCTGGTCCAGATGCAGGCGGGCATGGTCGCGCCCGGCCTGATCGTCGACATCAAGAACATCGCCGAAGTGACGGGCATCGAGGAGACTGCCGAGGGCGGCTTCATCGTGGGTGCCGCCGTCTCCGGTGCCGCACTCGAAAAGCATGCGGGCTTCGCCGAAGCCTGGCCCGGCGTGCTGGAGGGGCTGAACCTGATCGGTTCGACCCAGATTCAGGGCCGCGCCTCGCTCGGCGGCAATCTGTGCAACGGCTCACCGGCCGCCGACAGCGTGCCCGCGATGGTCGCCGCCGGCGCCATCCTCACGGTACAAGGCCCCGACGGGCGCCGCGAGATCGCGGTCGAGGACGTGCCCACGGGCCCGGGCAAGACCAGCCTGAAACCCGGCGAGATCGCCGTCAGCTTCGCCTTTCCGGCCCGCGCGGTCGGCCAGGGCGACGCCTATCTGCGGATGATCCCGCGCACCGAGATGGACATCGCCGTCGTAGGTGTCGGCGTGAACCTCACCCTCGAAGGCGGGGTCTGCACCGCTGCCCGGGTCGGGCTGGGCGCCGTCGCGCCGACGGTGTTGCTTGTCGAGGACGCCGCCAAGGCGCTGATCGGCACCAAGCTGGAAGATTCCGCGCTCGAGGCCGCGGCTGCAGCCTGCAGTGCAGCCTGCAACCCGATCGACGACAAACGCGGCACGATCGCATACCGCACCCAAGTCGCCGGGGTATTACTGAAGCGCACGGCCGGCATCGCCGCCGAACGCACCCTCCGAACATAAGGAGAGCCTGAATCATGGCAAAACTTCATATTTCCACCACCATCAATGGCGAGCCCGAGGAATTCCTCTGCACGCCCGACGAAACCATGCTCGACGTACTGCGTAACCAGCTCGACCTGACCGGCGCCAAGGAAGGCTGCGGCTCGGGCGATTGCGGCGCATGCTCGATCACGCTCGACGGCACCCTCGTCTGCTCCTGCCTGATGCTGGCCGCAGAGGCCGAAGGCAAGAAGATCACCACCATCGAGGGGATGGCCGAGGGTGAAACCCTGCATCCGCTACAGCAAAAGTTTCTCGAAGAGGCCGCCCTGCAGTGCGGCATCTGCACGCCGGGCATGCTGATCGCGGCCAAGGCGCTGCTCGATGAGAACCCGGACCCGACCGAGACCGAAGTCCGGTTCTGGCTCGCGGGCAATCTGTGCCGGTGCACGGGCTACGACAAAATCATCCGCGCGGTGCTCGACACCGCCGCCGACATGCGGGGGGCAGCATAATGAGTGGTTCCGACAACAAGTGGATCGGTGAGAACACGATCCGTCCCGACGGTGCCGACAAGGTGACCGGACGCGCGGCCTTCGCGGCCGACACCAGCATGCCCGGCATGATCTGGGGCAAGGTGCTGCGCAGCCCGCACGCCCATGCCGTCATCAAGGGCATCGACACGTCCAAGGCCGAGGCGCTGCCCGGCGTGAAAGCGGTGATGACCGCCGCCGACATCGTCGATTTCCCGACCGACACGCCCGTCGCACTGGGTATTCAGGACATGCGCTGGATGTGCCGCAATGTGATGGCGCGCGAGAAGGCGCTGTTCCACGGCCACCCGGTCGCCGCCGTCGCGGCCATGACCGAGGCCATCGCGGCCGAGGCCTGCAAGCTGATCGAGGTGGACTACGAGGTCCTGCCGCACGCGATTGAAATCGATGATGCGCTCGCGCCCGACGCGCCGATTTTGCACGACTTCATCGAATTCGAGGGCAAGCCCTCGAACATCGCGGGTACGATCGAACACACCAAGGGCGACGTCGAGGCCGGCTTCGCCGAGGCCGATGTCGTCATCGAGCGGGACTTCACGACCCGGCCGGTGCATCAGGGCTATATCGAGCCCCACGCCTGCCTGGTGAGCGTCGCGTCCGACAACAAGACCACCATCTGGTCGTCGAGCCAGGGCCAGTTCATGGTCCGCGCCATGGTGGGGCTGCTCACGGGTCTCACCCAGAGCGACATCCGCGCGATCCCCGCCGAAATCGGCGGCGGCTTCGGCGGCAAGACCATCGTCTATCTCGAGCCGCTCGCGACCATCCTGTCGAAGAAATCCGGCCGCCCGGTGAAGATGACCATGACCCGCGAAGAGGTCATGCGCGCGTCGGGCCCCACGTCAGGCTCCAAGTCCACGATCAAGATCGGCGTCAAGAAGGACGGCACGATCACCGCGGCGGAGGGCATCTACTGGCTGCAGGCCGGCGGGCTTCCCGGTGCGCCCGTTCGTGGTGCGGTGGGCTGCGCGTTGGCACCCTATGACATCGCCAACGGCCACACGCTCGGCTACGACGTGGTCTGCAACCGCTCCAAGGTGGCCGCATATCGCGCGCCGGGCGCGCCGATCGGCGCCTTCGGTGTCGAATGCGTAATCGACGAGCTGGCCGAAGCCATCGGCATGGACCCGCTCGACCTGCGGCTCAAGAACGCCGCACGCGAAGGCACCCAGGCCGTCCACGGCCCGACCTACCCGGTCATGGGGTATGTCGAATCACTGACGTCGGCGAAGGCGCATGAGCATTACAACGCGCCGCTCGGCCCCAATCAGGGTCGCGGCGTGGCCAGCGGGTTCTGGTTCAACGCGGGCGGTGAATCTTCCGCCCAGGTGAACATCACCGAGGACGGCAACGTGGTCGTCACCACCGGCCATCCCGATATCGGCGGTTCACGCGCGGGCATCGCCAACATCTGTGCCGAGTTGCTCGGTATCGACTACAAGCGCATCTCTGTCCTGATCGGCGACACGGCCACGATTGGCTTCTCGAACCTGACCGGCGGCAGCCGCGTTTTGTTCGCGTCATCCATGGTGGTCACGGAATCGACCAAGAACATCATCCGCACCCTGTGCGAGCTGGCCGCCAAGATCTGGGACATCGACCCGGACGCGGTGGAATGGGAAGACGGTGCTGCCCGACCCGCCGGTGCCAACGCGGGTCAGTTCGACCCGCTGACGCTGGCTGAGCTGGCGGCACGCGCCAACGAGACAGGCGGGCCGATTGGCGCTGGTGCTCAGGTGAATACCACCGGTGCGGAAGGCGGCTTCGGCACGCATATCTGCGATGTGGAGGTCGACCCGGAACTCGGGATCGCCCGGGTGATCCGCTACACCGTGCTCCAGGATGTGGGCCGGGCAGTGCATCCGGCCTATGTCGAGGGACAGATGCAGGGCGGTGCGGCCCAGGCCATCGGTTGGGCCCTGAACGAAGAATACCTCTACGACAAGGATGGCAAGGTCGATAATCCGGGCTTCCTGGATTACCGCATGCCGGTCGCCTCGGACCTGCCGATGCTCGACACGCATATCATCGAGATCCCGAACCCCAAGCACCCGCAGGGCGTGCGCGGGGTCGGCGAGGTGCCGCTAGTGCCCGGCCTGTCGGCCGTGCGCAACGCGGTCTACAACGCCATTGGCATCCGCTTCAACGACCTGCCGCTGTCGCCGCCGCGCATCCTCGCGGCACTGGATGTCCGCGAGGCCGCGGAGTAACCCGCGAAAAGCTTCGGGCGATTATCGCCCAATAAAAAACGGCCCCGAAAGGGGCCGTTTCTGCACGCGATGTTAGTTATTACAATGTTTTCAGCTTAGGCGAGGCTCAGCCACATTCGCTTGTGCTAGATATGATCACCCATCAAAGTTACAGAGTGTTTCCAGTATTCTAGGAGCCTGTGAATGCAGAGGTTTTCTGAGGTATTTGGAATAGGCTTAGATCAATCTCAGCTCGATTTTGTGGACGTGTCTCCAGATATCGACACCCCGCTTTTTATCGATCCATTCGCGATTTCGATGAAGAACGACGCGTGGTCCGAAAACTGTCATCGCCACATAACTCATTTTTTCCAAACCGCGCTGGACTGCATACGTGCCGGTGAGGGACCAAAGGCTCGCGCTTTGCTCAACGGATTGAGTGAACCAAATGAAACCTGCCTCGGTTTGTCCCGAGGTAAACCAGCAGGAAGGGGAGTTAGTGGAAAGCAGGCTCTCGATTTGTATGACAGCCTTTCCAGTAGCCAAGCTGCCGACTCCGGAATTCTAGCCGAGCTGGCGGAGTGCGATCTATTCGTTGAAGGTATCGGGAAGGATAAAATTTCAGACATCACGACGAATATAATTCGCCGCCTCCTGATCGAGTACACGCAATCACAATGTGCGCTGCACGGAATAGCATTGACCGGGGAATATCCGTCAGGGCGGTACTGGGATATTGACAGCCAGAGCTGGAAATCGAGCTACGAACAACAACCCGTCATCGACGGCAAACGAATCATCCTGGTTCCGAAATACTCAGTTCGAAGATCGCTCTCGCTTGAGGCGCAAGAGTATTACTCGCACCATATTTTGAATTTCATCCAGGAAGAGGAGTTTAATCGCGGTTCGCCACTTGTCCGCACATTACAGAACGGCGAACGCCGCCCACCAACAAAGAAAAGCTTGAGAGAGAAGTTCCCGTTCTCAAAAGACTTCGTCGCTCGATTCAGCGAATCTCACCCCGACGTGCTGGAAAGATACAAGCAGCTCTATTCAACAATCGAAGGCGCACGCGGGGCCTTGCAGCACACCGACTTCGATGAAGACCTTGATGAAACAGTATTAGCAACCGCCCTCATCGAACGCCTTGTATCGATCCCGCCGGGCCAAGAAGCTGCTAATGAGTTTCATTCGTACATGGTCGGAGCACTGGAGTTCATCTTCTGGCCGAACCTCATCTATCCGATCAAAGAAACACCGATCCATGAGGGCCGGAAGCGCATTGACGTTACATATACAAATGCCGCGAACAGTGGGTTTTTCCACCGCACCCATTCGGCCCATGAGATCGCTTCCAACATGGTTATGGTTGAGTGCAAGAATTACTCGAAGGACCCTGCCAATCCCGAGCTCGATCAGCTTTCGGGCCGATTTAGCATCAATCGAGGTAAACTAGGCTTACTAGTCTACCGTACCGTTTCCGACTATGAGCGCCTGCTAATGCGCTGCCGCGATACCGCCGCCGACGGACGAGGCTTTATTCTGCCTTTAGGCGAAGAGCAAGTTACAGAATTCCTTGCGCTGATCGCTTCGCGGGAACGCAGTTCAATCGACGGTCGGTTACAAGACCTTCTTCAAGTACTGATCACGTAACCCAATAAAAAACGGCCCCGAAAGGGGCCGTTTTCATATTCGCTTGTCGCGTGCGAACCGGGTTCGCAACCTACCGAGTTATTTACTCGGCGGCGTCGCGGCGGGGGCGGCGGCGGCGCGGACGATCGTCCCCGTCTCCATCGCTGTCACCCCGGGGCTCACGCGGCGGGCGCGTGTCCTCGAGTTCCTCGCCGGTCTCCTGATCGACGACCCGCATCGACAGCTTGACCTTGCCGCGGTCATCCATGCCGATGACCTTGACCTTCACCTCGTCGCCCTCGTTGATCACGTCGGTCACCTGACCCACGCGCTCGTTCTTGAGCTCGGAGATGTGGACGAGGCCGTCGCGC
>JABJEK010000145.1 GCA_018702955.1 Rhodospirillaceae bacterium
CGATACCCTGATCCTTCACCTGGATCAGGCATGCCCCGTCCGGATCGATCAATGCACTGAGGACGACTTCGCCTTTCTCGAATGAGAATTTCGTGGCGTTCGATAGCAAGTTGAGCACGATCTGCCGGACCAGCCGTTCGTCGCCATGAAGCTGCGGAAAGCCATCGGGAACGACAACACTGATCCGCACGTCATCGCCTTCCCCGCGGTCGCTCATCATTCGCGTGCAACCATGTAGCAGATCACCGAGATCGAAATCGGTCTCCAGAAGCTCCATATTGCCGGATTCGATCTTCGCCATGTCGAGAACGTCGTTGATGATGTCCAGCAGGTGGCGCCCCGAGCCATGGATATCTCCCAGATACTCCATGTACTGCTCGGCCCCGAGCGGCCCGTGGATCTGGTTCCGCATGAGCTCCGAGAAGCCGATCACAGCGTTGAGCGGCGTGCGCAGTTCATGACTGATGTTGGCCAGAAAATCCGACTTCGCGCGGTTCGCGGATTCGGCCTCTTCCTTGGCGGCGCGCAGGCCGGATTCGCGTTGCGAAAGCTGGTTCACCATCCGGTTGAAGCTTTTCGACAAAACGCGCAACTCGCGCGGCGCGTAGGCTGGAAGCTCATCCACACGCGTGTGCAATCCCCCCGCCGCGACCTCACTGGCTGCCTTTGAAACGGACACGATCGGCGCCGCCATATACTTGGAAAGCAACCAGCCGATCACGGCCGCCGCCAGTATGCCGACCAGCGCGAGCCCAACGGCGATTCTGCGCACGCCACTTGCCGCCTCCTCCAGCTCACTGAAAGGCTGCGGGACCATGACTCCCCACCCGACACCGGAAACAGCGGTGTGGCCGGCGATCATGTCGGCTGCCATCGGTGGCGAGAAGAAAGTCGCGACACCGGTCTCGCCGCGCATCATCTTCTGAACGACCGACAGTCCCGACGCGTCCTTTGACGTCGCCTCCCAATCTTTGTTCGGATGCGCCACCACCTGGCCCTTCCCATCGACAATCATCGAATGTCCACGCTCGCCAAAAACGATCGCGGCCTGCACATCAAGCAGGAATGTTGTCTCCAGCGCCCCCAATGCGAGGTCACCATCGCCAAAAACCCGCATGACGAAAAACATCGGCTGTTCGTCAACCCGGAGCAAATCCGAAATGACAATCTCGCCGGGGTTGGTCAATGCCATGGCGCGCAATTCGGCAAGTTTCTCGCGGTCAAGCGTCATGCCGCTCCGCATATCGATCGGCGGCATCACATAAGTTTTCAGTTCATTTGAGGGATCAACCAACGCGACGTAACGAAAATTCAGGGACCGCAACAATTGTTCGAAACCCTTGAGCTCATAACCATCGTGGCCGTTATAGGCGGCGACACGAAATGCCTCACGCACGTCGGTGACGTAGCGTTCCAAGACTCCGCTCAAATTCTGCGCGATCAGCAGATGCTTTTCCGTGACCGAGCGGACCTCTTTCTCAAGAGCATTGTTCTGAACCCAGCCCGCCAGCAGGAATACCGGTACCGCCGAGACGAAGACCAGGGCGGTGAAGAGTATCAGCTGAACGCGATAGCCTTTCGCAATGCGTGCTGCAAAACGACGCAACGCGCCCCGCGGGCGGGAGCCCGGAGTTGCCCCGTCTGACTGGATGTCGTCATTCGACATATGTGGTTTCGGCTCACTGATAGATGCGCCGACTAGATTGCCAGAAATCGGCGCAAATGTCTGTTACAACTACCAAAGGTTGATATCGGCGAGCCGTTAAGATCGGGTCAACGGCAATCTGCCCGAACCCGTCCAGGCACTATCCCGCGCCCCTGTCCAAGCCCATGCCCATAGGGCACATGTCATCTGACCAATCACCAGATGAACTTGATCGACCCATTCACTAACCTAGATTTCACACACCACACATCAGCTCCCAGACTTGGAGAAACAACATGCACATCCGTGTGATTGGCATAGTTCTGGCCGCGTTTGTCTTTTTCGCTGCCCCATTCAACGCTATATCCGCTAACGCCCAAGACAGTTTTGTCTTCACGGCAATTCCCGATCAGGACGAAACACGCCTGCGCACCCGCTTCGAAAAGGTTGCCAGGTATCTTTCGGAAACGCTCGAAATCGACGTCCAGTATGTTCCGGTCAAATCCTATGCGGCTGCTGTCACGGCCTTCCGCAATGACCAGGTTCAGCTCGCCTGGTTCGGCGGCCTGTCCGGTGTCCAGGCGCGCCGCGCCGTCGAGGGTTCCGAGGCACTCGCCCAGGGCGCCGAAGATCAGGAGTTCGTCACCTACTTTATCGCGCATGCCAGCACCGGCCTGACCGAGAGCCCCGATTTTCCGAAATCAATCGCCGGAAAGACATTCACGTTCGGTTCCAAGGGCTCGACATCCGGGCGCCTGATGCCGGAGTTCCATGTCCGCAACCATTTCGGGAAATCACCCGACGACGTGTTCTCGCGCGTGGGCTTCAGCGGCGACCACTCGCGCACCATCGCCCTGGTCCAGTCGGGTGCGTTCGAAGTCGGCGCCGTGAACTTCGCAGTCTGGGAGAACGAATTGCGCGACGGCCGGATTGATCCGGAGAAAGTACGCATCATCTGGCGCACACCGACCTACCCGGATTACCAATGGTCCATCCGCGGCGATGTGAACCGAAAATTCGGGCCGGAATTTGTCGAGCGTGTGCGCACCGCCCTGCTGGCAATTGACGACCCGGAACTGCTCAAGGCGTTCCCGCGCTCCCGGTTCATCCCCGCCACCAACGAGGATTACACACCGATCTTGCGGGTGGGTAAGGACATCGGCCTGATCGACTGATGCATATCCTCGACCTGGCGGGCGTCCCCGCCGGCTATGTCGGCCGGCCGGTGCTCCAAGACATTCATCTGCGTATTGAAACAGGTGAACGGATCGCGATTGTTGGCGAGAGTGGCGCGGGAAAGACCACGCTGCTCCGCCTGATCCGCGAACACTGCACCGCGCCAACGGCGATCATTCCCCAGGATCTCGGGCTCGTGCAGGCACTCTCCGTTTTCCACAATGTCTATATGGGTCAGCTCCACAACCGTTCGACACTCCACAATCTGCGAACATTATTCTGGCCGGCGGTACGCGATGTGGACGCCGTTCGCAGCGTGCTCACGCCGCTGCGTCTCCCGGATGAAATCTTCTCCGCGGTGCGTCGCCTGTCCGGCGGCCAGCAACAGCGTACGGCCGTGGCCCGTGCATTGTTCAATGATGCGCCGGTCCTGATCGGAGACGAACCCGTCTCTGCCGTCGACGATCACCAGGCGCGCGAGGTCTTGTCCCTGGCGAGCACGCAGAAGGAGACGGTTATCGTCGCGCTGCACGACCGTGCGCTGGCGTTATCCTTTGCGGATCGCATCATCGGCCTGAAAGACGGCAAGGTCGCGCTGGACACGCTCACGGCCGGATTGCAGCCGGGTGACCTGGACGGGCTCTACAAATCGTGAGTGCAGCGGCACGCCTCTACCGGCGATCCCCACTCGCGCGGACCCTCTTCTCGTTCTTCACGGTCGCATTGGTATTTCTGATCTTCGCCGATCTGGAGATTGCAACCGTCGACCCCTGGGATGAATTCGGACGGCTTCTCACCGGCATCGTGACACCAGACTTCTTTGCGACCGAAAACCTGATCTCGGCGCTCGTCAACACGCTGGCCTTCGCGTTCCTCGGGGTCGCGTTTGGCGTCGGTTTCGGCTTCCTCCTCGCACTCGGATTCCACAGCCGGGCGGTTCGAACCTTTTGCGTCGTCGTGCGGGCAGTCCATGAACTCTTCTGGGCGCTGATCTTCCTTCAGCTTTTCGGCCTGTCCCCGCTGACCGGCATCCTCGCGATCGGCATTCCCTATGCCGGGATCGTCGCAAAGGTGTTCGCCGAGATTCTCGAAGAGGCGGATGGTCGTGCCGTCGACGCGGCACCTTCTGGCGCCAGCCGATTGTCGACCCTGCTGTTTGTGCGTCTTCCCGACGTCTGGTCGCATTTCCGCACCTACGCGCTGTATCGCCTGGAGTGCGGATTGCGATCGAGCGCGGTACTGGGGTTTGTCGGCCTGCCGACACTTGGGTTTCACCTCGAGACCGCTTTCCGTCAGGGCCGATACTCCGAGGTCTCCGCGCTGTTGATTCTGTTCTACGTGATCATTGCCAGCCAGCGGCTTTGGGCCCGGCGCCAGCTTGTCCCCGTCTACCTGATTGGCGCCGCGCTGGTTTTGCCCTGGGCCACGCACATATCCGGCGCGAATATCACCCGGTTCCTGACGATCGATATCGTGCCGTTCCCGTTGCGAAACGGCGACGGTATCTCGGGCCTGATTGACTGGCTGTGGCTGCTGATATCCACCCAGGCCCTGCCCGGGTCCATCGCCACGATCCAACTCACAATGATCGCACTGGTCGCGACGGGTTTTCTCTCGGCCCTGATGTTCCCGTTCATTTCGCCACAGATGTTCGGTCGGCCCGTGCGCGGAATTTCCCATTTCGCGCTGGTCGTCATCCGCTCAACACCGGAATACATCCTCGCCTTCGTATTCCTGCAGCTCTGGGGGCCGTCGATGCTGCCGGCGATCGTCGCGCTGGCGCTTCATAATGGCGCCATCATTGGACATCTGATCGGCCGCCACACCGAGACCCTGGCATTGCGCGCCGATGCGCCAACCGGCCTCAACCGCTATGCCTACGAGCTGTTGCCGCGCGTCTATCGCAACCTGCTCGCCCTGCTCTTCTATCGCTGGGAAGTCATCATGCGGGAAACGGCGATCCTGGGTATCCTGGGCATCGCAACGCTGGGGTTTTACGTCGACAGTGCGTTTGCCGAACTACGCTTCGACCGGGCGATATTCCTGATCGCCCTGACCGCCGTCCTGAACATCGCAATCGACGTTACGTCACGCCGGGTGCGCGCCTATCTGCGCCTGCGCACGACGCTGGAAGGACGCTAGGCGCGCGCTAGAACAGTTTTTCGTGCGCGACACGGGCTGCGTCTTCCATGGTCATGAACTCGGCACCGTCTGCGATCAGCTTGTCCACCAGCTTCTCGAACGAGAACATCCGGAAGCCACGCCCGATCACATAGGGGTGCATGGTGTAGGTCAGCACGCCCCAATCTTCATTCGCCTGCATGTAGACGAACTCGTCATACCAACTGTCCATCACTTCGCGTGCCGGGCGCAGGCCGGGCATGAGGAAGTTCGGCGTGCGCATATATTCGAAATGCGGATGGTCATCGAGGGTCCAGCTGATCGGCATCTCGACCAGGGAGGTGTCCTCGCCATACTGGATCGGCTTGCCGAGTTCCGCGATATCGCCGCGTCGCGCCATCATCGGGATGTAGTCGCCGGCCATCAGGCTGCTGTCATACTCGAAGCCCTGGGCCTCCAGCAGATCGAGCGTATTCTCGCTCAGATCCCAGGACGGCGAACGATAGCCGCGTGCCTTCTTGCCGGTCAGCTTCTCGATCGCCTCATTGGCGCGGAGCATGTCCTCTTCTTCCTCGTCCCGGCTCTGCTCGGCCGGCGGGACATGGGCCCAGCTGTGATGGGCGACCTCGTGGCCACCCTCGACCACCGCATCGCAGGCCGCGCGGTGGCTCTCAATGGTGAAGCCGGGGACGAACCATGTCATCGGAATCCCGCGAGACTTGGCCAAATCAAGAATGCGCCGCGCGCCGGTCAGTCCGAATTCGCCGCGCGACAGCATGGTCGGCGTGGCGAGACCGCGAGCGATGAACCCACTCTCAGTGTCAAAATCAAATGTCAGGCAAACGATATGGCGCGGCATGGTATTTCCCCCGAGAATCCAGACCCTTTGGTTAGCGCATTCCCGCCCGAGAGTGTAGATAAGACCGCAAAGAAATTGCGCAGGCGGGGGACATCATCATGGCGACCAAGACACTCGGCATCATTCTGAACGGCGCGACGGGCCGCATTTGCAGGACCCAGCATATCCGCGGCGGATTGGCGCAAATCTGCGCCGAAGGCGGGTTGCCCGTCGGTAATGACATAATCATGCCCCGGCTGCTGCTCGCGGGCCGCAACGAGGACCGTCTGGCCGACGTGGCCCAGGAGTTCGGGATTGAGGAGTGGACGACCGATCTCGACGGCGCGCTGGCCGATCCTGATTTTCCGGTGTTTTTCGACGCCGCCGCGACCCATCTGCGCCTCGACACGCTCAATCGCGCCATCGACGCGGGCAAGCACATCTACACGGAAAAACCCATCGCCCCGAGCGTGGCCGAGGGCCTCGAACTGATGCGCCGCGCCGACGAAAAAGGTCTGCGCCATGGTGCCGTCGAGGACAAACTCTTCCTGCCGGGCTTCCGCAAACTGGCACATCTCGTCGAGCAGGGCTTCTTCGGCCGCATCGTCGGGTTCCGCCTCGAATTCGGCTGGTGGGTGTTCGACGGCAACGAAGCCGAATCACAGCGCCCGAGCTGGAACTACACCAAGGCCGGTGGCGGCGGATTGCTGTCGGACATGCACCCTCATTGGCGCTATGTGATCGAAGGCATTCTCGGCCCGATCTCGCGCGTGGCCTGCTCCGCGTGGACCGCACAGCCCGAACGCATCGATGAAGAGGGCAAGCGCTACGACGTCGATGTCGAGGACGCCACGGCAACTTTGCTTGAACTGGAAAGCGGCGCGCGCGGCTCGATTCTTAGCTCATGGGCGCGGCGTGTGCGCGGCGATGATCTCGTGACCTTCCAGATCGACGGCACCGAGGGATCAGCCGTCGCCGGGCTACGCGAATGCTGGACACAGTCTGCCGCGGACACACCGCGCATCGAGGGCTTCAATATGGGCCCCGACGCCGCGACCATGGATTTCTCCATGGATTATGACAGTCAGTGGAAGGAAGTGCCCGAGACCGCCCCCTACAAGAACCCCTACCGCTTCGGCTGGGAGGGTTTCATCCCCCATGTGGTCACGGGAGCACCGTTTGCCCATAGCCTTGCAGCGGGCATCCGCGACGTACAGTTGGCGGAAGCAAGTGCGATCGCATCCGAAGACCACAGCTGGGTGGAATTGCCAGTGCTCGCCTAGCGGCCCTTTGCGCACAACCTGCTATAATTCACGCAAACCACGAACGCCGGAGCCCAAACATGGCCGACCTTCCCGTCCTCGAACTTGGTGATGACCCCTACGAACGCGGGCTGATCCACGGTCGCTCCCAACGCACCCAGATCACCGAGAATATCGACACCTACCTGGCGCGTTTCGCCGCCGGGGGACTGGATGCCGAGAGTGCCCGGAAGGAAGGCGAGACCTGGATCGGCGTTATACGGGAGCAGAACGCCGACTATGCCGAGGAGATGCGCGGCATTTCCGACGGCGCCGAGCTCCCGCTCGGCGATATCTCCATGCTCAACGCACGTTACGAAATCACCTTCGGGCTGTTCGGCGACGAGGCGAAGGCCAACGACAACCCCGCCCTGGCCGACGATGCCGACGGCTGCTCCACCTTCGGCCTGATGCCCGAAGCGACGGCGAGCGGACACACCATTCTGGGCCAGAACTGGGACTGGCTGGCGGGCGTTCACGGGCGCTGCGTCGTGCTGCGCATCACGCGCAAGAACGGGCCGAACCTGATCTGCTACACCGAGGCCGGGATCGTCGGCGGCAAGATGGGTGTGAACGAGCACGGGATCGGGCTGGTCGAGAACGGGCTGGTGTCAGACCATGACGGCCGCAACGCCTATGAAAAGCCCTTCCACATGCGCTGCCGGGAGATCCTCGACGCCGAGACCTATGACATGGCGCTGCTGCCCATCCTTTCGACCAAGCGCGTGTGCTCGGCCAATTTCGTCGTCGGCCATGCGGATGGCGAGATCATCGATTTCGAGACCAGCCCTGACGCGGTGTCCTATATTTATCCTCGTGACGGACTGGTAACCCATTCCAATCACTTCATCGACCCGCGTCACGGCCCGTCCCAGATGGAGCGGCTTTCGACCAGCACGCTTTATCGCGCCAACCGCCTCGACCGGCTGTTACGCGCCCATGTGGGCAAGATCGACGACGCGGTCATCCAGGCGGCGCTGGCAGACCATTTTGCCCACCCCAACGCGATTTGCCGGCATCCCGACGAGCGCCAGCCCGAAGCCAAGCGGACCATGACGAATGCCGCCTTCATCTTCGATCTGAACGCGCGCAGCATGCGGGTCGCCAATGGTCCGCCCTGCTCCACGCCCTGGGAGTTGCACACGCTGGACGGCGAGGCCGTCGAACAGGCCGCGGAATAGCTCCCGCGCTAAATCCCCATCGGTGATGGGCCCAGCCGGTCACGCGGCGTGCCCAACACATGCTCGAACGCCAGTGCGACACCAAGCGCCGTCTCTTCGAACCCATCGCGACACACGATCTGCATGCCGACAGGCATGCCGGCATCATCAAGCCCCACAGGGATCGTCGCCGCACATTGGTTCAGCAGGCTGACCGTGACCGTGTTTTGCACGAACAGCGTATTGGCCACGAGATGGGTCTCCGGTGTGTCGATGTCGGCCATCTTCGGTGGCGTGATCGGGATCGTCGGCCCGACGATGGCATCGAAGGGCCCGAACGCCGCATCGACCGTCGCTGCCATGTTCGCGACGTCGCGCACCCGGCGCAGATGTTCCGCGGCTGTGTAGTTCTCGGCCGCCGCCAGCCGTGTCGCTACTGAGGGGTCCAAATCATCCTTGTAGTCGATCATCTCGTTGTTGATGAAGCTGGAGAATTCACCGATATGCAGTCCGCCTGCGTCGTTGAGCGCGGTCACATCATCCAGATGCGGCAATGTCGCCGATGACACCCGCGCGCCCGCCTTCTCCAGCTCGGCCAGCGCCTCATGTACCCGTTCTGCGACACCGGGGTCGCAGTTCTGGAAGTACCAGTCACACACGCCGATCCGGAAATCTGACACGTCCACCCCGGCCAGCACACCCAAGAAACTCGACACGTCACCGCCGAGCAGCGGGTCAATGGCCGCAAAGCCGAAGGCGAGATCACCCGCGCTACGTGCAATAGGCCCAGGCGTGTCAAGTGACGGGACCAACGGCACGATGCCGTCGATGGACCAGCGGCCCGGGGTCGGCCGAATGCCGGCGCAGCCGGTCACTGTCGCAGGCATTCGGACGGAACCGGCCGTATCCGTGCCGATCGCCAACAGAGCCGAGCCTTCATGAAGACTAACCCCGGCACCGGAACTCGAACCGGCCGGTGAGCGGTGGTCGACCGCATCCCAGGGGTTACGCGGCGGTCCCCAATGGCGGTTTTCTCCCATGCCGCCAAACGCGAATTGCACCGTGTGCGCCTTGCCAGATATGACTCCCAACTGATGGCGGATCGCGCGCACGATCGGTCCTTCGGCCTGCCATTTCTCCGGCAGCTCACGAGGACAGCCGGCGAATGTCGGGTATCCCGAGACACCGATCAAATCCTTGATCGAGACCGGGATTCCCTGCAGCGGGCCGAGATTTATCCCTGCGGCGAAGGCCGCGTCCGCCGCGGCGGCGTCGCCGCGCAACCTGTCCGGCGACCAGGTTTTGTAGGCGTGCAATGCCTCACCGCGCCGGTCGTGATTGTCGATCGCCCATTCCGCGATGCCGATCGCGGTCTGGCTACCGCTCCGCAGCGCCGATGCGATTTCCACAAGCGACGCAGCCGCTAAGTCCGGTGTCGATGTCATGACGTCCTCCCCCAATTTGGTCCCTATTGTTCCACCAAATGCCCCTGCGGGGCCACCGAACATTGCCGGAACCGGACGAGAGAAAATAAACGCCGCTGAATAAGATAGTCATTGCCGTTACGGCATCGTCGATTCGGCACAGACCGAAACGGCCATCGATCTCATCGCCCGTACGTTCAGCCGTGACGAACCGCTGGCCGTGACCGTCGGACAGACGCGTGAGGAACTTGCGGTAATGCTCGGCGTATTCCTGCGCGCTGCGTTACCCGAGGGGCTGACAATGGGTGCATTTGTGGACCAGAAATTGGCGGGCATCGCGCTCACCACAGCTTTCACTTTCACGCCGCCGCCGGAGATCGAGGGCACTTCGCTCAACTTCCCACCCATCGGCGCATTTATTGAGGCGCTGGAACGGGACTATGAGCGGGAAAACACTGGGCGCCTCGACACCTGCGCCTATATCCACATGCTGGCGATCGAAGATACGGCACGCGGGCGCGGGATCGCGCAGACGCTGGTGAGTGCGACAACACAGAACGCACACTCGAAAGGGTTTGACGCGGTCTTGTCGGACGCGACGAACCCCACCTCACAAAAGGTTTTCGCCAAACAAGGTTTCGAAACCCGCTACAAGATTCGCTACGACAAGTTCACGCATAGCGGCATCCCGACATTCGCATCGATCGCAAACCTCGGTACCATCAAGCTGGTCGAAAAGCACCTCTAGAGTTCTTGTCCGTTCAGGCTAATCCTGACATCCGCGACGACAGAGTCGGCCAGGGTCGCATGCAGGTAACACACGGTGGCGGCGATCTTCATGAGCTTCTCATGGGTCTCGTCATCCTCGTCACCCGACAGAAACAGATGGGTATCCACCGGCTCGATATCACCGTTCCATGACCTGTCAGCGGGATCACCCGAAAGCGTGAAAGGCGTGTACTGAACCAGGCGCGCGCCGCGAATGTTGAACTTCTGGTGGATCGTGTAGCGCTCAACTTGAGTCAGGTAGCAGAACGCGATCCCGGCCGCGATCAACGCCAGACCGCTTGGGGCCTGGTCCCCGTCCGCCCGCTCATCGGTCTTGAACTTAAAATTGCTCATGCCCGGAAGGCTAAGGACGGCATCCGTCTCGATCACGCCGGCCGGGTCCAGCATCACGCTGTTGCCGGCAATCGTGCGCACGATGCGTTTGACCTTGTCGTCCGTGCCGTTGATGGCCGGCTGGATCTCGCCCTCATTGGCCTCACCGGTTTTACGGATGATGTTAGTGAGTTCGTCGGAACCATCGAACGGTGTCGGTACGGCGCTATAGGTCTTGTAAGGATCAGGTACATCCGGCGTGTCCGAATTTGGCAGCGACGTCACGACCCGCCTCCGGCCATTCACGTAGATCGCGAAAGTGCTGGTCACCGGCGTTTGCATGGTCGCCATCGCCGGTGAGGCCTTGATCGCGTCGTGGACGAGCTTCGAGATCACATCAGCGGGTGCCGGGGAAGAAATCTCGGCATGGATGCGCGAGGGCTTCACATGTCCCTTGGCGTCACCGCGCACGAACGAACCGATAATGTAATATCCATTCTTGAGGTCGAGCTTCACATCATCGATCCGGATGTCACGCGCCGCCGCGATCTTGAGGACCCGACCGATCAGGTCGGAGTGGAGCCCGGCGTTGAAGAAACCCAGCGGAAACGGCGCGATATCCGCACCGCCGAGATGCAGCCCTTCATCGGTCGCCAACCGCCAGGCACTCCCGGTCTCGCCTTCATGGACGACACCCTCTTTCTGGTAACCCGAAAGAGCACGGACCTCGGTCACATAGACATCGCGGGCGGGGCCGACGCCGAGAATATCCGGGCGCGCGGTGCCCTGCCGGAACTTGAAGCCAATCGGAAACCCCGACCCTTCGATCGTTTCCACAGCTTCGGTTGTTTCCATCGTGCTCATTGATCGCGTGCCCTGTTTTGTACAAATCTGGTTGCCCAATTTGATCGCATGAAAACACCACCCTGTCGACGCAAGGTTGCCCCGTTTTCAATGAATAATCGCACGCGCTTCTGCTAGAATTTGTCTGTCATCAGCACGCAAGAACCCATGTCGAAGATTCCCAAAGGCCTAGACATCCAGACCCTCGCTGCATCGGACGCCCCGGCGTTCGCCGCACTCACCTTTCCGGTTATGCGCCACCTCGTCGAGACCCCGCCGGAGCGGGATATGGTTTATGTAGGCGCTGTCTCCGGCGACGGCACCCCGGTCGGGCTGGCATTCGGCATGGGCGGCCCTGACGCCATCTATGAGCTGGTTTCTGCCTATGTCGGACCGTTTCATCGCAACGTCGGGATCGGGACCGCGCTGATCAATCGGCTACACGATGACTTCATCGAACGCGGATACCCCACCGGCGCCCAGATCTTCACGATGGATGCCGACGACCAGAGCTATGGGCGATTCCTGATGCGCTGCGGCTTCGCGCAGCCCTTCATTCGCCAGCTGGTGTGCAAGACGACGCTAGATCTGGCGGAATCGACCCCCTGGCTGGTCGGCGCCAAGGCACCCGAGGGCTACCGCATCGGGCTGTGGGCCGATATGGACGATGGCGCCCGCGCGGACCTGCAGGCGCGCAAAGATGCTGACCCGGCGCTGTTCCCCGACACCCTCAACCCGTTCGACTTCGAGGAAGACTGCGATCTCTCGACCAGCGTGGTGCTGCTGAAGGGCGACCAGATTGTCGGCTGGATCATCACCCATGCACTGGATGACGAAATCCTGCGCTGGACCTGTTCGTGGGTCCTGACGTCAATCCAGGGGGCGGGGCGGATCATCCCCCTGTGGTGGGAAGCCGTGCAGCGCCAGCGCCGCGAGACCGACCTGCCGCGCTTTATCTGGACTGTCCCCATGGAAGAGCCACGTATGGCGAAGTTCGCGGCGCGGCGCATGCGCCCGTGGCTGGAAACCATGGGATACGCCTGCACGGCCGTACGGGACTAGGAAAGCCCCGCGGCCCCAGCGACGAACGCAGGCGTTGCGTTGACTCCCACCAAGACCTGAGATGCACCTGCTTAGGTCTGGATAATTTTCAACAAAAAAACCCCTAGGTCAGAACGATCACGGCCGCAGCCGAATTTCTAACAAGACCGGTCATGACACTAACGGCTATGGCGGCTGGCCCGACTGCGACTTGAGTAACGGTCGCTGCTGCCGCGGACCGCCCCTTGCCCCCGGCAATCCCATCGAGCTGTTCATCGCTCAGATCACTGCCAGCCTGCGCCTAAATATAGGCGCTCGCCTCCTCGGTAGTAATGTCATAGCCCTTGTCCGTGGCGAAGGCGACAATCGACCCAATACCGGACGCGTGGCCGGCCAGTTCGTCGCGCAGTCCTTCGTCACTTTTCAGGTCCGCCACGAAGCGGTCCACATCAGCTTCGCTCATCTTCTTCTCCCTATGGTGTCATTCTTGTTCCTAGTGCCCTTACTCACATCTGCCAAGCATCAGCAATTTCTATCGGCTAAGAATGAAAACGGGCGCGATGCATTTAGCATCGCGCCCGGTCCCAAATTGATAGTGCGTCGCTGTCTAGGTCAGGACGACATACGCAACTGCCGCTGCCACGGAATAGATTTCGCCCGCGCCAGAGACGTTGGTCGCCACGCTCACTGACGAAGTCGAGGTCTGGTTTGCGTGCCCCTTACCGCCGGCGACTGCATCGAGCTCTGCGTCATTCAACTCACGGCCGGCTTGACCGTGGATGTAGGCCGCAGCCTCATCAGCATTGATATCGTAACCCTTGTCCTTCGCGAAGGACACAACCGACCCGACGCCCGACGCGTGACCCGACAATTCACTACGCAGACCTTCGTCGCTCTTGAGGTCCGATACGAAACGTTCGACTTCTGCACTGCTCATTTTGTTCTCCGTTTTTCATACGCGTTGAATTCAATCTCACCAAAAGCGGATAATTCGTCAGCTAATAAATGCCGTTGTAACCGGCCGAGAGGCGCGTTTCAGGCGCGCCCCACTTCTCCAGCCGCAACAGAAGCTGAATCAATGATTTCGGTTTCAATCAAAACCGGGCGCAGCCCGATGCCGCCGTATTTCGGATCGTCATCGAAAATTCCGATGTCGAAGAGATGCTGCAGGGTCTCGCAGACCATGAAGACGTTGGCACCGTCGGCGATCAGTTCGGCCTGAATCTGACCAACCAGCATGTCACCTTCATTGACCAAACGGCCTAGATGGGCGCTGTAGGGGAGCCCACACAAGGTGTGAATTTGCGTGCTGTTGCGAACCTCGAAACCGTCATCGAACTGCGTGTACTCCAGATCCGGCCGGAAGGCGAGCCGGTCACCCGGCTGCAGTTCGTTGACGCAATGGCGTTTGATCATCTCATCGATCACCGCAGAAAATTCTTCCGGCGTATCGAAGTGACGTTCGTCATAGACCCGATAGCCCAACGCCCAACGGTCACCGCCGCGCGTGGGAGAGGTCATACGAACGGTCCGGTTGACCATGTTGACCAGGAACCCGCTGACACACGCGATCGTCGAGTGATCGTCGTCGTGCACTGCGATCTTGTCGTCCTTACCGGCAGCCCGCAGCTTTGCCTTGCGTTCACGCGCGCGGCCGGCATTCGCCTTGGCCATCAATGCTTCGGTATTCTGGGCCACGATCTCGACCCCCATGAGTTCTTCAGGGGTGAACTCAGCATGCACCTTCCGAAACAGCTTCAGGTTCACGATCGAGAAACGGTTAGTGACGCAGCGATACTTGTCGAACAAGGCCATCACGCGCCGGGTCAGGGCGACGTCTTTCAGAGGCGCCGCAGACGTGGTCTGCGGCAGGAATCCCGTGACGTGATAATGGTCCTCGATGAACTTGTCGTAGTCCGGATTGTCCATCGGGTCGGTGGCCCAATAGCAGAAACCGGTTTGGGCGGCGTCACCGAAATGGTCGACCATGGATTGCACCACGCCCCGCCACAAGGGCGCGGATTCCTCGTCATAGGGCAGGTAACCCTGGAATCGCTCGGCGGAGATGCCACAGAACCAGCAACCGACCGAGCACCCATCGCACAGTTCGTAGGCGACGATCGGATGGGTGATGCTCGGACCCGAAGCGCCCAACTCGCTCATGCCGCGTGAAATCTGCCGCTGGCGCCACTTATGAAAAGACGGATGAACCACCTCGGTGGCGCCATGATCGCGCAACATGTCGCGATGCGCGATTATTTTTTGCATATATTCCGACCACATCTTGGACAAGGGCCACTGGGCCTCTTCGTCCTTGTCGCGGTACTGCAAATGCTTGGAACTGAACAGCGGCAGCATCATGTAAGGGTCCACATCGACACCATACTCCGCCATCACAGGCGCCAGATCGTCCATGTTCGCCGTAAGCTTCTCGCGGAACTCGGGATCAGCGACGAGGCATTCCATGAACCGCTTGATATTGGAAAGCGTGTGAAATTCATCAGGCGAATACGCATCGAAAATCTCGCGGTAGGCGTCTTTGGTGCTCGACATGTCTGAATGACCTTACTGTTGTCCAGGATTTCCTGATGTTCTCTGCATGACACCATGCTTCAGAGCGATCGCCAACCGACAACGACCAACACGGCGCTGCACGACCGGCTCACGATCCTTCTTTGCGACCGGTTAGGTCGCAACGTCATCGGCTGAAATGGCGTAGCCCTTCCCAGCCGCAAACTCGACAATCGAACCCACACCGGACGCATGTCCGGAAAGTTCGGTACGGAGATTTTCGTCGTTCTTCAGATCTGCGACGAAGCGCTCTGCGTCTGCCTGCTCATTTGAAAAATCCTTTTTTCCGGTTGTCTTTGATGGTCAATTTCGAGAAACCCCTCGAAACGTTTTATTGGTTCGCGGCGGGCGCGTCGATCAGTCCCTGTTCATGTATCAACACCAAGAGTGCGGTTACACCTCACCACAGAAGCGGTTCCAAGACAAATCCTTGATCGTTAAAAGGCGTGCCTCTTTTTGTGGACAATCCATTGTCTTGTTTGTGCCATACCCGCACGATAGCGTTGGTCGTTCTGGGATGGTGGAAACACAGTATGAATAGTCATAAAGTCACCCGGGCAGCATATATTAGTGCCGCCGCGATTTTGCTGAGTGTGACGTCATTCGAAAGGGCTGCGGCGCAAGACGTCCAGACCCTGACCGAGATACTCGCCCGCGCCTATGACACGAGCCCCGCGCTCGCAGCCGCGCGCGCCCGACAGCGTGCGACGGACGAGAACCTTCCCATCGCCCAGTCGAATCTGTTTCGTCCGACGATCTCTATAACGGCCCAGGAAGGCCGCTCGGTAGTCCGGCAGCGCGACACCCAAGAGGTGGCCGCCGGCAGCGCCGAGACCAAGACGAACACCAACACCCTCGATCGTAAGCTCGGCTACTCCCTGTCCTTACCGCTGTTTCGTGGCGGACAGACGTTTGCCGAGATCGACGAGGCGCGGAGCGCCATCGCGGCCGGTCAAGCTGACCTGATCACGACCGAGCAGTCCGTTCTGGCCGCGGCTGTGACGGCCTATGTCGACGTTGCATACTACCGCGCGCTGGCACAGCTCGAGCAGATGACGGTCACCGACTACGAACAGCGTGTGTCACGCACGCGCGAGGAACTCAAAGCCCAACGACGGACCGTGAGCGACCTCGCACTGTTTCGGAGTTCGCTCGCCTCGGCACAAAACAGCCTGGCGACTGCAAATGGCGAACGCCGCGCCGCCGAAGCATCCTTCGAGGCAATCTCGAGAATTCCCGCCGCTGCTCTGGCACCCAGGCCTTCCTTCAACATTGTCCCCGACACGCTTGATGACGCCCTAAAACTCGCAAATAGCGCCAATCCCACCATTCGCTCAGCCGAACACAGCATCGATAAGAACGAAGCGGCCGTAAGGGCTGCCGAGGGTGTCCTCTTCCCCCAGCTCAGCCTTGTGCAGAGCTTCACCCGGCAGCAGGACAATTCCCGCTATACCGGCGGCACCAACCCTTATGACGAGATCGACCGCGAGGACACCGTCACCGTCGGCGTCACGATGAGCATGCCGCTCTATGCGGGTGGTGCGAACCACGCCTCCGTCCGGGCGAGCAAGCAGACCCTGTCCGAGGCGCGCCTGACGCTGGCCAGCACACAACTCACCACCGAAATATCCGTCAAGGCCGCCTGGGTGCGCATGACCGCAGCACGCGAGGCTCTGAAATTCGCGCAAGAGAATGTCGCCGCACTCGGTGACGCACTCGAGGCGGTCGAATTCCAGTACCAGCGCAGCGACGCGACCGGGCGCGACCTGATCGACGTCATCGATGAGCGCACCACCGCCCAGGTCACTGTCGCCACGGCGCGGCGGACCTTGTTTCTCGCGGAATCCCAATTGCTGCAATCCACCGGGCAGATGACCGCAGACGCGCTCGGTCTGGCGGTGGACATCTACGACCCGAACGAGCATTTGCGTGACGTCGACGGCAAACTGTTCGGCCTCGGGGACTGACCGCATGACCAGTGCAGCTGATTTAGAAGGCGCCCGCCTGGACGTCGCCCTGGTTTGCATGCCGATCGTTGCCGTGGAACGACCCTCGATCGCGCTGGGACAATTGCAGACGGCACTGGGTGATACCGGCATCTCGGCCCATTCCTATTACCCCAGCTTGATGTTTCTCGATTATGTGGGGGTCGAGGATTTTGCGCTGTTCGATCTCGCGCGGGTCGATGACTGTCTGGGTGACTGGCTGTTTACGCCGACCGCGTTCCCCGAACACCGGGCCGACGACACCCATTACATCGACCGGCTGCTGGCTCGAAACAAACGGCTGGCAGAGAAGATCGGCGACAACCCGCACGAAAGGCTGCTGCGGCTACGCGCGATGGTTCCCGAGTTTATCGACTGGACCGTCACCACGGTGATGAAAGAAAACCCGCGCATCATCGGTGCCACGTCGACCTTCCAGCAACATGTCGCCTCATTGGCCCTGCTGCGGGTTATCCGCGAACGGACGCCCGAGATTGTGACAATGATGGGCGGCGCGAACTGCGAGACGGTCATGGGACGCGCAACCCACAAGCGCTACCCTTGGGTCGACTATGTCGTATCGGGCGAAGCAGACGGTCTGATCGGGACCCTCTGCGAGGGCATCCTGGACAAGGGCCGCTCGCTCGCGGCGAAGGACATGCCGTTCGGCACGCTGGGGCCGGCACACCGCGACGAAGGCTATCCCTCTGTTGCCGTCGGAGACGGGGTACCACGGGCGGTGACGGCAGACATGTCGAAGATTCCACTACCCGACTACGGCGACTATTTTCAGGCACTCTCGATGTCACTGAACCACGACATCATCCACCCCGGCCTGCCGGTCGAGACGGCACGCGGTTGCTGGTGGGGAGAGCGCCAGCACTGCACCTTCTGTGGCCTGAACGGTGGCAGCATGAAGTTCCGGTCGAAGCCCGCAGACGCGGTCCTGCGTGATTTCAAGACGCTCGCGGACAAGTATGGCTTCGCGCGCTTCGAGGCGGTCGACAACATTATGGATGCGGACTTCCTCAACACCGTCGTGCCGGCCCTTGAGGGCCTGGACTATGACGTCTTCTATGAAACAAAGGCCAACCTCAAACCCCATGAAGTCGAGGCGCTGGGCCGGTCAGGCATCCGCTGGATCCAGCCGGGCATCGAAAACCTCGACACCCGGGTCCTCAAACTGATGCGCAAGGGCGTGACTGCTTGGAACAATGTTCGCCTGCTGCGCAGCTGCCGGCAGTATGGCGTCCGCGTTTCCTGGTCGATCCTCTGCGGGTTTCCCGGCGAGGACGACAACTGGTACGCTGAAATGGCCGAGCACATACCTGCCCTGGCTCATTTTCAGCCCAGCGGTTTCGCCATGCTCCGGTTCGACCGCTACAGCCCCTATTTCGATGACGCGAGCGAACACGGCCTGAATTTGGTGCCATCGGAACTCTACAGCTACGTGTACCCCCACACGGAAGAGGAACTGGCGGAGCAGGTCTATTTCTTCGAGGATCTGATCCTGGGCGATCGCGGCAGAGGCATGATTAGCAGCGACGCGACATACGGACCTGGGCTTGAAAGCGTACGCACCCGACTGCGCGAATGGCATGAGGCGTGGAAGGGGGAACCACCCCTCGTCGAACAAACCGACGACGGGAATGTCCTTACCATCACCGACACCCGACCGGCGGCTGTCGCGGCGGAACACCGGATCGACGGTGTGGGACGCGCGGCACTACTGGGGGCCCTCGACGCACCTCCACGGCATCGACTGATCGCGGACCTGAAGACTGCGGGATACACGGACCCCGATATCGATGCCGCACTGGATGATCTCAAAACACGGATGCTGACCCTCGATATCGACGGTCGCGTGATCGCCCTGACACTGGAAGGCCCGCATACGCCCCTACCAGCCGTGTGGCGATTCCCCGGGGGTTTCCTCAACACAACGGCTCGGCAAAGAAACACCGAAAGCTCTGCGGCGGCGTAATCCAGAAATGAACACCATCCGGGACATCGCCCGTTTCGACCAACCGCTCACGCTCGACAGCGGTGCTGTTCTGCCGCACATCGACGTCGCCTACGAAACTTACGGCGAGCTGAATGCCGAGGCAGACAACGCTGTCCTTGTCCTTCATGGGCTGACGGGCACGCAACATGCCATGGGCACATCACCAGAGACCGGCCGACCGGGCTGGTGGGATGCGGCGATCGGGCCCGGTAAAGCTATCGACACCGATCGCTACTTCGTCGTGTCACCCAACGCCCTGGGGAGCTATGGCGGCAGCACGTCAGCCGCATCACCCGATCCCGAGACAAACCTGCCCTACGGGTCACGGTTTCCAATCGTCACCATCGGCGACAGCGTTGAAAGCCACGCCCGCCTGGCGGACAAACTCGGAATCACGCGCTTTCACAGCATCATAGGTGGCTGTTTCGGCGGCTTTCAGGCAATGGAATGGATGGCGCGGCACCCGGACATGGTCGGCAGTTCGGTGGTGATATCGGCCACGCCGCGCACATCTGCCCACAACACCGCGCTCTGGTCCGTCCTGCGGGCCGCCATCCGCAGCGACCCCAACTGGAACGGTGGCAATTACTATAACCGTGACGCACCCGATACCGGGCTCGGCCTGGCTGCCATGTTCGGCGCCCTGTTCTGGATGAGCCGCGAGGTCTTCGAGACCAAGTTTGGGCTCCGGCGGATCGAGGGTGACGAACCGCAATACGGCTTCGAGCCGGAATATGCGGTGGAAGAGTTTCTCGAAGGTGTCAGCCGGAATGCCGCCGGTCGCATCGACGCCAACGCGCTGCTGTATCTCACGCGCGCCATCGACTATTTCGACATGAGGCGCGGGCACGCTGACCTCGCCGCAGCATTTGCCCGCTACGCTGCCCCCACCCTGCTGATCAGCTATACCGGCGACTGGCGATATCCGGCCGAGGACATGGAAGAAATCGCCGTCGCGTTGCGTGAGAACAGCACCGGCTGCCGGCACGACACGCTCAACAGCCCGGCCGGCCACGGCGGCTTCCTTTACGACACCGAGCGCCTCTCGCCGCTGCTTGCGGCATTTCTGAACGATCCGAAAACCGTCGTTCAGGCGTCGTAGTGATCGATGGTCATCATCGGGGCGCCCGCAATCTCGATGCCGAACTCGCGTGCGCCGCGTGTTTGCAGTCCGGCACGCGCCGCCACGCGGCGATGGACAGCGGCCTCGACCAAATATTGATTTGAATAGCCGTGTGACGCCTCGAGCCAGGTGGTGACACTCCGACCGAGACGCTTCGCCACGAGCGCTGCGTCCGCAATATGGGCCTCCACCACAACCATCCCATGCCGCCCGAGACCATCCCGCCAACGCCTGAACAGTGATTCCAGATCCGCCTCGACCTGGGCTGCGGTCAACAGATTGCCTCCTGGCGCAACGAAGGCGCCCGTCGAGGCCGCGTCCGAGCCCGCTGCCGTGCCGGCATAGGTGCGATTGTGAAACACCGATTTGCTGACATGCAGGAGGTCGTCCGCCCCAAAACCTCCGTCGGCCAGGTGTTGCGCGATTGCCTCGGGGTCACCGATATCTCCGGCGAACACCAGGTTGGGCATACGCAAGGCGTTGAGCCGTTCCGCCAGGACCCGCTCGGCGACCGGATTGTACTCGACCCCGACCATCACCAACGGGTGGCTGTCGAGCGCTTGGCCTCGTGCGGTTTGCGTCACAATGGCGTCGTACACTTCGCACAGCAGCGTGCCGTCACCCGCTCCGCAATCCACAATCGCACGCGGTTGTTCATCGAGCGGCGTGTCATCGAACAGGGGCAGAACCAAATCGAACAACGGGACGCGGCAGGTCCGGGCGAAGACCAGTCCGCTGAACTCGATATCCAGTTCCCGGTCGACATGCCCTTCGGTCCCGTCCGCGGCGCGCGACATTGCCGCATCGCCTTGCCCTTGCAGCAAATCGGGCACCGACGCCAGCGTGGCAAGATAGCTCGCGGGATAAAAATACTGGGGTGCCATCTGGCTTGCGATATGTCCTGCTTCGGTAAGCCGGACTCGATTATCGTCGATTGAGACCCATCCCTGTTGCGCCAGCACATCTGCCGCTGCTGCATAGGGGAGATCGCCAAGTTCGAGCCCGGCGGCTGCAGCTTCGACCAATCGATCAAACGTCGCATCGCGTGTGAACGCAGTCATCACGGCCGCGACCTCGGCTCCTTCAACATTGCAGCGAACACGATGGGGCATCTCCGCCGGGGCCGCATCGAGCGACGCCGTACGCCTCTCATGCCCCGCCAACAATGCACGCGCCTGTTCAATACGCGCAGGCGCATCGCGGTATGGCGTCAGGTCTGCGATCCAGGCGCGCCCGCCAGACGTCAGGCTGATATCTGCTTTTCCGTCGGCGACATCACCGGATCGATCGATATATCCCTGGAGCTCCAAAAGCCGGAACACGAGGTTCAAATAACCTGCTTTGAGCGCGAACTTCTCGGCGATTTCGGAAATTTCAAGCGCTGTCGTCGCAGCCTGCAAATGCCCGAACACACCGGCTCGTTCCAGCGTAGAGACACTGGTCCCGATCGCCATTCCGTCGATATGGAAACAAACGCGTTGCCACGTTTCTGCGGAAAGCCGCTGCGTGTCGTCGTTCGTCATCGCCGGTTGGTCATCGCCAGTTGGTTAGGCAATCTGCCGTTTTGCCAATTGGGCAAACAGGCCGTCCATACCCATCAACTCGCCATAGGTCCCCTGTTCCGCGACCTTGCCTTCGTGGAGCACGAAAACCCTGTCCGCGTGAACAATCGTCGACAACCGATGAGCAATCACAATCCGGGTCGCGTCGAATTCCTCGAGCCCCTTGCTGACGAGGGCCTGGGTCTCATTGTCGAGCGCGCTTGTCGCCTCGTCAAAAATGAGGATCTTCGGACGGTTCACGATCGCCCGGGCGATCATCAATCGCTGGCGCTGCCCGCCGGACAGGGTCGACGCACCCTCACTGAGATAGGTGTCGAGTCCCATGGGCAGCTGCTCGATATCCTTCTCCAGCCCGGCCAGGCGCGCGGCCTCCATGGCGTCATCACGCGTAACGTTCGCGCCAGCGGAAATATTGTCGAACAGAGAACCCGCGAGTGCCCGTCCGTTCTGCAGCACGACACCGAACTGGCGGCGCAGAAGATGCTTGTCGAGATGCGCGAGATCCTGCCCGTCAAAGAAAACCGAACCTGATTCCGGACTATCAAACCCGAGCAACAGCCGCACCAGCGTCGACTTGCCGGCCCCAGAGGTGCCGACAACCGCAACGAAACTGCCCGGATCGATTTGCATCGACAGGCCGCGCAGCACGAGCGGCGCCTCCTCGGCGTATCGGAACTGCACGTCGGCGATCTCGATGGCACCCGACAAAACGCCCGGATCCTCGAAGCCTTCATCGTCCTCGATCGTTTCATCGAAAATGGGCTGGATCCGCTCGTAGAGTGGCTTGAGGTTTGTCAGCTTCACCAGCGTCTGGGAAATCCCGAAAACGGCGGCGAGGAACTGCCCGAAGGCGACATGGAACGATACGAATGTGGCAGTTGGCAGCGCCTTGTGCAGGGCAACCGCATCGACCTGGGCCCAGGATTTCGGGGTCTCGAAGACGGCAAACAATTCACCGCTGATCCAGGCGATCAGAGCGATAAGCGCCGCGATGGAGAGAAAATTGAAGACCCCCTTGAACACCACCAACAGCATGTTGAGACGCTGTTGATCGTAGCTGACGGCCATCAGGTGTGAATACGGCGCGGCCCAGCGGGCATAAGCCCCGGTTTCGGCCCCGGCGACACGAAGCTTGCCGACGGCACCGAGCAACTGCAGAACGACGCCCTGTATGCGTCCGGTATACTCCATGGTCTCGCGATTCCGCTTCAGGATCATCCGTCCGACCGTGACCACGACGATGGAATAGATGATGGCGGCACCGACCCCGACAAGCGCCAATTTCCAGGCCAGCCAGACCATAAGTACAAGGCTGAATATGCCCGAGGTTGCGTGCAGCAGGGTCGTCAGGGTGGTGCCCGTCAGCATCGCCCGCATCGCGTCGATACCCTGCGCTCGGTTGGCCAGATCGCCGACCGTGAAACCCCGGAAGAAGGAGGCCGGCAGACGCAGCAACCGGTCCCAGACTGCCGTCTGTACCCGGTTCGCCATCTGGCCTTCCATGTGGATCGCCGACAGGCCCTGGACGAGGCCGAATGAAATAGCGGCAAACCCGGCGACCAGCAGCGCCCCGATCAAAACCCATAATTGCCCGAGTTCAGCATCGGGAATCACCGGGTCCATGATCCAGCCGGTGACCAGCGGTACGACCATGGACAGCATGCCGGCCAGGATCGCCATGGTCATGACCATGAGCACCGTTCGCCGGGTGCCACGCAGGGCGAACCCGAGAATCGTTTTTGGTACGATCCGGCCAGACGGGAACGGTTCACTGAACACATAGGCGACGTCGTCTATTTCGGCAGCGGATGCCGCATCAAGACGGCGTTCCTCACCGGTCGATGAATCAACAACCCGGTACTTACCCGAAGAATCTGGCAGCAAAGCGCAGGGCGTCTTGTCTTCGCCCTGGAAACCAAACAAAGCACCATGATCCGATCGCCACCAGCCGGGCTCGGATATGTCCACCTTGCAGCTGTGCAGCCCGGCTTCGCGCGCAAGCACGTCAATTTTCGCATCCGAATCGCGAACCCGCGTTTGCGCGACATCGCTGAGTTCGACCTCGATACCGAGTGCGCGCCAGACAAGCACTGCGGCCACAATCGCCGGTTCGCTGCTGTCGTGGGTATGCTCGCGTTCGGACGGGAACATGACCGACGCGAGATCACCGAGCGCCTGGCCAATGTTGCGTTGGTGCAGGTTCTGGACCTGGTTAATCCGATCCACCTCAGCCTGCGTCGCGCGCGCCAGCTTGTCGGACAAGGTATCTGCGAGGCGCACATGAAATGCGACGAGATCGTCCATCGCTTCCGCGGTTTCGATCCAACCCCGAGTCGTCATACCGGTGACAGGTGTATCGCTCACGGGCGACGCCCAGATGCGCGGCAACAGCGGCACATGGCGCGCGCCAGCGGCGAGCTCCGGCACCTGATCGGCCCACATCGAATGGAGCACCTGGTCCGCAGGAAACCAAACCACGGTGCCTCTCGTGGACGCGGCTGTCGCGAGCACCGGTGTCTCAGGATCAACATAGCTCAGCGCCGCAGGGCGGTCGGGACGCAATGCGACCAGGCCGAAACTGGAAACCCAGCGGGTAAATGCCAGCGCGAGCGCATCGGCGTATTCTTCGCTCGGCGCATCCTGCTCGCCCAGCCGTGACATGGGCGCCTTGACGATACGGGCACCGTTTGATGGCACCAGCATGAATGTGCCGTTGGCGTGCGTCAGAGCGGTGTCGAATGCGACGCCGCCGGCTTCTATCCTGAACAGATGGTGACGTCCGCCATTCGACGCGTCGACGAAGAACAGATCGATGGTCCCGGAGAGGACGAGCCACACACCGGGTTCGGGTGCCCCCTGCGCGGCGTCGGATGCGCCGCTGGAAACCACCGCATCATCCAGACCAAGCGCGTTGACCAATGTCCGGGCCGGTTCCGCCTGCGCGGCCGCAGCGATTCCACCTTCGCCAAACAGAAAATCGAGAGACGTCATTGCAACGTCACCAATCTGGAATAGTGCCCGCCGAGCGCCATCAGCTCTTCGTGGGTACCCCGTTCGGCAACCTTGCCCTGATCGAGAAGGATGATTTCTTCGCAATCGCGAATGGTGCTGAGGCGATGCGCGACGATGATACAAGTACAGCCACGCCGACGCAGATTGTCGTCCACGATCTGTTCCGTAACCGGGTCGAGTGCGGCCGTCGCTTCGTCGAGCACGATGACACTCGGATTCTGCACCAGTGCACGGGCGATCTCCAGACGCTGGCGCTGCCCGCCGCTGAAGTTCGTCCCCTGCTCAGCCACGGCGCCGTCGTAACCACCCGGACGCGACGCGATTTCTTCGTGAATCTCGGCGTCCTTCGCCGCGCGCACCACGGCGTCGCGCGGGATCGTGCCATCCCAGAGGGTGAGGTTCTCATCGATCGTGCCTTCGAACAGGAAAATATCCTGATCGACCGAGGCAATCGACGTGGTGAACACCGTTCGCGGCACTTCCGTCAGCGGTTTGCCATCGAAAAGGATTTCACCGGACCCGGGCTGATAGAGGCCGAGGATCAGCTTTGCCAATGTGGATTTGCCACTGCCCGAGCCGCCGACCAGCGCCACGCGTTTGCCCGGCGTGAGAGATAGATTGAAATTTTCTATCAGGTTCATGTCCGGGTTGTAGCCGAAGGTCAGATCGCGGATTTCAACCGCACCGGTCAGCTTGCCCTGTGTGGTCGCATCGCTTGCATCAGCGGCTTCCTGGCCCGCCAGCGACGCATCCTGAGGGTGGCGCAACACGTCATCGAGGCGGTTCAGATCACCACGCACCTGTTGCAACTGGCTGTTGAAGCCGAGCAGCGACTGCACCGGCGCTGTGAAATGCCCAAGCAACATCTGGAATGCCACAAGACCGCCGATCGTCAGCTGGCCGTTGATAATCAGCCAGGCACCACCACCAAGAACCGCAATCGTCGTGAGATGGCCGAGCACATTGGGACCGGCATCGAACCAGGTCGTGACGCCCCCTATTTCCTGGTTGGTGTTGACGGTTTTGACCTGATAACCCGCCCAGCGAACGAAGAAGTCATGCTCCGTACCCATCGACTTCAAGGATTCAATCGCCTGCAAACCCGCCATGGAGGCGCCGGCCAACTGGGCCGATTGGTTGAGCATGACGTTGTTGAGGTCGCGGCGCTTGCGGTTCGAGAACTGGATAACGAAGAGATTCATCGCCGTCAGAGCAACCGCAGCGATCGTCAACGGCACACTGTAGATCGCCATGACAACGACAAAGAATACTGCCGTGAACATGTTGACGGCGTTCGTCGGGAGCGGCCCGGCCAGCAGCATGGCGAGCCGGTGACAGGACTGCACGCGATCGGCGATATCGCCGATATAGCGCTGGGTGTAGAAACCCACTGGCAGACGCAAGACATGCCAGAAAAACTCGCCGGCTGTAGCAATCCCCAGCTTGGTTTGAAGCCGCAGAAATTGGCGCTGCTGGAAGTAGGTGAGCAACCCGTCGAGGATACCCGCCAACACGATTCCGATAACCAGCGGGAAGACCCAGTCGTTGAACCCCCGGATCAGAACGTCATCGATGAAAGTTTTAAGGAAAATCGGCAGCAACAGCCCGGGAAACACCAGCAACAGACTGGCGGCCATCAGATACGACAGTGCCGAACGAGAGTTGCGCACGCGGTCGAGCAACGCCCGCATCGTGCTTGGCCGCTGGCCGCCTTTGGTGAATTCCGGGCCCGGCTCCATCGAAAGCGCGACGCCGGTGAAGTTCTCGCTGAACTCCTTCGTCGAAATCTTCCGGGGACCGCTCGCCGGGTCGTTGATAAACACATGGTCCGACCCCACACCATCGATCACGACGAAATGGTTGAAGCCCCAAAACGCGATATAGGGGGTCGGCTCCGCCAGCGCTTCTTCCAGTTCCAGCCGCTGCCCTTTCGCATCCATCCCGTAGTAACGAGCGGCCTGGACGACCTTTGATGCCTTGGCACCGTCGCGCGACACACCGCAGGCCGCGCGAAGTTCTTCGAGCGTGACATAGCGGCCGTAATAGCCAAGCAAACTGCCGAGTGCCGCGGCGCCACACTCCACCGCTTCCATCTGCAATAGCGTGGGTGTCCGCACGCGACGGTTTGATTTGTTTGCCGGTGCCATGGTCGAAAACCTAAGACCCGCTCACCCAGATTTCGACGATCGGCACTACCAACTCGATCGGCGCCACATCGCGCACGGTGACCGTGGCAAGAGCCGTGGTTCCCGCCGTGATCTGGATAGGCGGCCCGACCGACGACGACCAGTCGAGGCCGCTGGCCGTCTTTGGGTTACTCTTGAGCTGCAGCAGCACCTCGATAGGCGCCCCATTTGCCAGCATTTGCTCGACGAGTTGCGCATTCTCGAGCTTGTCGCGCAGTTCGGCCGCACTGGCCGGGAGTTCGCCGACCGATATGACGGTGGCGTTAATGGAGCCGAAAATATCCCGCTCTACGGTGCTCGGAGTCACTTTCGCCAGCATGCCTGCTTTGACACGTTTTCCCTTTGACACCGGCAGGTAGGCATACATCTGGAGCCCCTCACCCCGGTTGGAGATCGTCACCAACCGCGTGCCCGCCGAGACGATGTCGCCACGTTCGCTCGACAATTCAGTGACAAACCCGTCAGCAGGACTGGTGATCAGATGCTCGATGCCGAACTGGGAAGCCAGAATCTTGACCCGGTTGTCTGCTTCAAGCACTTGCTGATCGAGTTCAGATATCTGCCGGCGCAGCCCGGCGGCAAACTCGGTCTGATCCGAGCGCGCCTGGGCAATCGCCAGATCCGCCGTGCGAAGCTCCTGGCGCGCGGTGTCGATGGCCTGGATTGTTTCCTCAAGCGTGTCGCGGGTGATGAAGCCCCGGGACAGTTCGTCACGCTCATCTTTCTCGCGGCTGCGCAGATAGGCGATTCGATCATTGATGTCCTTCGCCTTGCGTTCCTGGGCGGTGACGCTGTCACCGGTTATGCCGAGGCGCGTTGCAATGTCTTCCTTGACCTGCGTTTGCCGGCGATCCCGCTGCGCCTTAAGACTGGCGAAGTTCGCCTGCGCAGCTTTCAGCTGTGCCTCGGTTTCCGGCGACTTTAGCCGCGCTAGAACTTGGCCTTCCTTCACCGTATCACCGACGGCGACGGTGACCTGTTCGATCCGGCCCGAAATTGTCGCGGGTACCGGAAAAATCTCGCTGTCCGTCTCCAGCAACACGCCGAGCCCGTTGGCCCGGAACGGCAGGGATCCGGCGAATACCCAGACAATTGCGGTAACGATGATGACCCCGATCGACACGAGCGCAATCCAGCCCGACGTGGATGTCAGACGGATCGCAGTGTCGAGCTGCTGAGGATCTCTGAGCTTGCGGACCGCATCCTGGCGGAAGATATCACTCATTGGTAACGCCTCTATCTGCCATTGGTTCGACAGGTTTCATCATACTTCGCCAAGCAAGGTTTTCTGCCTCATTCATGGCATAAAGAAGATTAATAATCTCGCCTAGTCTGTATCTGCGGATAATAGCCTTGTTCGAACAAATTGACGATTTCTCCGGTTTGAAAGCCGTTTGCAAATATTGGCAGACCGTGCGCGCAGAGCTGGACGCAATCGACCAAAACGCCTTCCTCGATTGGCCGGAGAAATCCATCTACACGGGCGACTGGTCCGTGTTTCCATTTTACCGGTTCGGGGAAAAGGTGGCATCGACATGCGCCACCTGTCCACGCACGGCCGCACTGATTGAAGGCATTCCCGGCATGGTGACCGCCGGCTTCTCACGAATGTCTCCCGGCACTCATATCCAACCCCACAGCGGTTACACCGATCAGGTGCTGCGGTTTCACCTCGGTCTGTCAGGTGGCGCGGAATGCGGGCTTCGCGTCGGCGATGAGACACGTGGCTGGCACCCTGGCTCGGCCTTCGTGTTCGACGATACCCAGGAGCATGAGGCCTGGAACCGAGGTGCTGACGATCGCGTCGTGCTGCTGCTCGATTTCAAGCGATCAGCAAACACGCATATCGCATTTCCCGATCATCTGCGCGGCGTCGGCGAGAACCTCTAATGCCAGGTACGAACTGGGACATTTTTCACGGCGGCACGGCGATCAAGTTACTTGATGACACGGCCTGTACGGACCTCGTGCAACGTTTATTGACGCTCTCAGACAGCTGGCAGGAACGCCACACACTGAACGACCAGATTCACAGCTTCCACACCCTCGGTGCGGCGACCTATCTCGATACGGACGAGACCTACGGCCCCGTCGCCGCGGCGGCCAATCCCCTTCTACGCGACAGCTTCGGTGATCTTCTGGATCACGTCGGAAACGCGATCGCAGAGCGGACCGGGCATCCAACGCAGTTGAGCGAGGACCTGGCGCTGCCCGGCTTTCATATTTTCCGCGGCGACCAGCGCGCGCCGCCTGGACTTATGTATGGTGGCACCATCCATGTGGACCGCCCCCATGACCGGCACAAGTTTCCGTTCATTATCGAAGGGACCCTGTCGCTCACCCTGCCAATCCGCATTCCCGCATGCGGCGCCGGGATGTTTCACTGGACCGATGTGCCCGCGGCAATGATGACCGGGCCGAAGGCCCCGTATACGATGCCGCCGGAGCTGCGCGACTGGTATGACACACACAAGCAATTCATCGGCTACACCGCCGGCGCGATGGTTCTACATGACGGGCTGACAGTGCATCAGCTGGCCAATCCCGGCCGCACGCAAGACGACGAGTATCGGATATCACTACAGGGACACGGCGTCCTCGGCGACGGTGCCTGGCACCTGTTTTTCTAGGGTGCGTCCACTTTGCCTGTGAGCCGGTTCACCTGGCAGCCGTCGGCGTCGAACCACCCCTTGTAGATCTCTCCGAGCCCGTGACTGTCCACGTTGGGCGGGACATCGGCGGCACTTTCATCGCCGCCATGGAGCAACCGGAACTCGAAGCTCACGCGGGTTCGCCCGGAGCGATTAACAGCGCTGGCGTGGAGTTGATGGCCCGAAAAACACAGCGCATCGCCAATAGCCAATGGCGGCGCGAAGGCACCTCATGCAAAGTCGCGTCGGTCTCCTCATCCGTTGGAACTGCGAGGTCACCTTTTCCAGCGGCGCGCAACGCCAGCAAACGATCACGAAACGTCCGTTCTTCTGCCGGCACTTTTTTGCAAATTCTGTCTTCGACAAATTCCGTCAGTTCATCGGCCGAGAACGAAAATCCCTTGCTTCGCGCAAAGGCTGCAACCGGTTCTGCGACAATATCGATGGCGCCAAGCTCGGCCAGCAGACTGTCGTCAGTGGCGACGGCGACTATGAAATCAGAGATATTCTTTCGAACGATTTCGCGCAGGAACGCCTGAAGGTCGTTATCGTCATACGCCGCAGATGTTGTGCTTCAGGCGACCGGCTCACGTTTGCTGAACCATTCGGGCAAGTCCTCCTCGGCCGTGCCCGAGAAAATGCATTGGCGGATCGCCCTTGCCTCCTCCGCCGTTACCATCCCGACATCCTTGGCCGCGTCCGTACCGGACGTAAAGGCCGGCGGCGGTGCGAAGCAATCCGCACAACGCCGCTTGA
>JABJEK010000016.1 GCA_018702955.1 Rhodospirillaceae bacterium
CGGTACGTTCTCAATATTCTGTTCAACGAGCCGACCCCAATTCAAGACTTCGTCGTATCGCTGCAAGAGCGACAAGCCGAGCATCAGGTAGACGGCGTTCTGTGAGAACAGACGAAAACCCTTCAGCGGCTCGATCGCTTTCAACGCCAGCGCCGCGCCGTCTTCGACTTCGCCGCTGCACATCAGCGCTGCCGCATGCGCCATCTGGCCCTGCGCATAATGGGGGGAGACCTTCATCAATTGTTCGGCGGCAAACAGCGCGCGGGTATGGTTTTCCTCGAGTTCGAGAAGCGCATAGACCAGCATCGCCTGCGCAAAATCGCTGCCCGGATTAAGGTCCACGGCTTTCCGCAGATAAATAATTGCCTGTTCGCGCTGTTCCGGCGTCGGGCTTCGCCAACCGCAATTGGGCTCGATGATGCAGGACATCCCCGCCATCGCCAGCGCACTGGCGTCGTCCGGATCACGCTCCAGGACGATTTCCATCAAGGACCGGGCCTCGACCCATTCCGGGTACGACAGGTCGGACAACAGACCGCCGGTGTGAACACGAATGGCGCTGCTGTTCTGTTCCTCCATCGGTAGATCGGACTTGTCCAACGAAGACGCCTCGTAACGAAAGGCCGCAAACCTGAGTGATGTGCAAATCCGAAGCGCCAGGTCGTCCTCCGCCTCGAACAGATCCGCAATCACGCCTTCAAATCTTTCGGATTTGATGAGCTTCTGATTGTTCCGATCCACCAGACGAATGACGGCTCTGTAGCGGGTGCCGAGGGCCTGCATGGATCCCTCCACCAGCATGTCGGCTTCGTCGGGGTCTGCCAAAAGGGACATGCCCGTCTGATTGGCGATGGCCGTCCGGATCGCCTCGTTAACGCCTTCACACAGTATTCTGGCTTCTTCATCACCGGCCCTTAGTTCCAGGTCGACGAAGCCCAGGCTGATCGTCTCGCCCTCACCAGAGGCCGTATCAGCGCTCAAACTCCCACTTTCAGCATCGGCCGCCGTCGGCGCGTCGCGCCGGGAAAACACCACAATCGGACGTTCAATGTTCTTCAGCTTCAGCGGCGGTCTCTCGCGGAAGGCTTCGGCGAGCCGACCGTCCAGACTGTGATACACGACATCCGAAATCAAAACGTCGCCGGGTGATGCCGCGCCTTCAAGGCGCGCGGCAATGTTGACGCCATCACCGAACAGATCCTCGTCTTCCCGGACAATGTCTCCGAGGTGAACACCCATTCGCAATTGGATCGGGGGGATCGCCGAGACGCCGTTCTGGATGTCGATCGCGCAATTCACCGCGTCCGAGACGCTCGCGAACGCGACGATCCAGCCGTCCCCCATGCTTTTGACCGTCTCGCCGCCATGCCGGGCAACTGAAGGCGTGAACAGTTCGGAACGCAATTTTCGCAGAGCCGCGAGCGTCGAGAGCTGATCCGCGCCCATCAACTTCGAATAACCCACCACATCGGCAGCAAGTATGGCCGCAAGACGCTGTTCCATGAATGCGCTTCTCCCCAAACGGAAAACTTACCAGACGGGTTGTGAAAAACCAGACGCCGGTGTTTAGAACCTTGGACACCGGCCAATACTCAATCCATCGCCAGAATTCAGAACAAAAGCATATACGCTCGCCCTGGAGGGTGGTCGCCAGGCCCCGCGCCAGAAAATTTAGGACATCAGTCTTTTCCGACCTTCCCCCTTGTAAAGTTGCATCGCGCATCATAGTTTATAATTATTCTAATTCTAATATGATGGCGTATTGAAAAACATGCCGTCGCGCCAGGAGACTGAGATGAACGGGAACAATTCGAACAACGCGGGCAAATGCCCTGTCATGCACGGCGGCTTAACCAGCCAGGAAAACACGGTCACGGATTGGTGGCCCAAGACCCTGAACCTCGACATCCTGCATCAGCACGACACAAAGACCGACCCGATGGGTGCGGACTTCGACTATCGCGCGGAGGTCAAAAATCTCGATGTCGCAGCGCTGAAGAAAGACATGATTGCCCTCATGACCGATAGCCAGGAGTGGTGGCCGGCAGACTGGGGACACTATGCCGGCCTGATGGTCCGGATGACATGGCACGCTGCGGGCACTTATCGTCTGGCAGACGGACGCGGCGGTGCGGCCACCGGCAATCAGCGTTTCGCGCCGTTGAATTCCTGGCCCGACAACGTGAACCTCGATAAGGCGCGCCGCCTGCTCTGGCCGATCAAGAAGAAATACGGCAACCAGCTCAGTTGGGCCGACCTCATCGCCTATGCCGGCACGATGGCCTACGAATCCGTCGGCCTGAAGACCTTCGGGTTTGCCTTCGGGCGTCCGGACGTCTGGCATCCCGAAAAAGACACCTACTGGGGCTCCGAACAGGAATGGCTCGCCGCAGATCGCTATGAGGGCGAAGACCGCGACGCGTTGGAAAACCCGCTCGCGGCCGTCCAGATGGGCCTGATCTATGTGAACCCCGAGGGCGTGGGCGGCGAGCCCGATCCGCTTCGCACCGCACAGGACGTGCGCATCACCTTTGCCCGCATGGCCATGGATGACGAGGAAACCGTCGCGCTGACCGCCGGCGGTCACACCGTGGGCAAGGCGCACGGCAACGGAGATGCGAGCCTCGTGGGCCCCGACCCTGAAGGCGCCGACATCAGTGAACAGGGCCTCGGCTGGATCAACGAAGCCGACCGCGGTATCGGCAGCGACACCGTGTCCAGTGGCCTCGAGGGTGCATGGACGACCAATCCGACCCAGTGGGACAACGGCTTCTTTGATCTGCTCTTCGGCTACGAATGGGAACTGAAGAAGAGCCCGGCCGGTGCGTGGCAGTGGGAGCCCATTGATATTCGCGAAGAAGACAAGCCCGTCGATATCGATGACCCGTCGGTCCGCCACAATCCGATCATGACCGACGCCGACATGGCCATGAAGATGGACCCGGCCTATCGGGAAATCTCCGAGCGTTTCCACAAGGACCCGGATTACTTCGCGGACGTATTCGCCCGCGCCTGGTTCAAGCTGACCCACCGTGACCTGGGCCCGAAGGCTCGTTACATCGGCCCCGATGTGCCCAACGATGACCTGATCTGGCAGGACCAGGTCCCCACCGGCAATAGCAGTTACAACGTTGCCGCCATGAAGGCCAAGATCGCAGCTACCGGCCTGTCGGTCGGCGAGATGGTGGCGACCGCCTGGGACAGTGCCCGCACGTTCCGCGGTTCGGACATGCGCGGTGGTGCCAACGGCGCGCGTATCCGACTGCCCCCGCAAAAAGACTGGGCGGGCAACGAGCCGGCGCGGCTGGCCGTGGCATTGGCGGCATTCGAACCGATCGCTGCCGAATTCGGCGCCAG
>JABJEK010000017.1 GCA_018702955.1 Rhodospirillaceae bacterium
CCGACCTGGGCTTCCTGTTGAACACCCTCGAACGCGATTTCCTGGGCGGCAACTTCCGCCTCTCCGGAAACAATACGTGACGACGCAGACGTCAAGTCCGCCCAACTCCGACGCGCCGCTTCCTGAGCCTGTCGCTCTTCTTCCGCCAGCGCCAGAAGCGACTGGTTTGCCGTCTGCTTGGCCTCCCGGACACGTGAATACACATCTCCAGCCTGATAGAGCGGCACCGTCAGGTTCAGGGTGACCGACTGCTCGGACGTGACCGTATCCGAACCAAGCACGTCCTTGTTCTTCTCAAGCTCACCGTCGAGAGTCAGCGTCGGGAGCAATTCACCCGCGGCGAGGTCAACCCGATCCCGGTCTGCGCGTTCATTGAAATCCTGTGCGACAACCGACGGATTGTTTGTTTTTGCCTGCAGAACCGCGCTTTGTTCCGACGGTGGCAAACCAGCCGGCAATTCCGGGCGCACGAGATCTCCGGGTATCGTTCCGATAACCTCGAGATAGTCGGCACGCGAAGAGCTGAGATTGCCCTGAGCTTCTGTCCGCTGGGAAACCGATTCCGCGAGACGGCTGTCTGCCTGCGCGACGTCCGTTCGGGTCAGCTCGCCGACCTCGAAACGGTCTGCCGTAGCCTGGCGCTCTTGCTCCAGCACGCGAACGTTATTCTCGCGAAGGGAGAAAATCACCCGATCCCGCACAACGTTGATATAGGCCGTGACCGCCTCGAGCAGAATGGATTGCTCGGTGTCGATCAGATCCGCACGGCCTGCCGCCACACGATTTCGGGCGGAATCGGATTCGGCGATTGTCCGGAATCCGCGAAACAGGTTTTGCGAGACACCCAACGAAATCGACTGCACCTGATCCGTGTTCTCGATGTCGGCGGCCGTGCTGTTGAAATCACGGTCGCGCTTGCGCAGCCCGTAGGACGAATCGATCTCGATCTCCGGACGCCAGTTCGACAGGGCCTGCGGCACGCTTTCATCGGTCGCGCGTAGCCCTGCCCGCTCCGATGCGAGGTCAGGATTGGTTTCGTAGGTCTGTGCCAACGCCTCGCGCAGGTTTTCAGCGTCGGCCGTAGTCGCGCTGACACCCAAAAAGGCCAACACCGCGACAGCGCTCAATCCATACCTTAGGTTCATGCCTGAAAACTCTTCTCGAAAGTTAGAGTCTGGCGCCGCCAACATGCTGGCGCGCATACGTAAAACGCACCGGCAAGGTGCCCGAGCCCTCGCCCAAATGCAAACTTAGAATACAAATTCCGCCGCCGCCTCAAAGCCCGGCAGCGGTTGGGTTCCGGCATCGAAAATCGGGCGTCCCGAAAGGCCCTGCTCGATCTTGGTCATGACACATGCGCGCCCCAGGACACCGTTTTCGGCCCCGCCGACAACCGCCACGATGCGCCCGCCGGGCGCGACCTGTTCAGCGATCTGGACCGGTATTTCCGGCACGGAACCGCCCACAAAGACCAGATCATAGGGTGCCTGAGCGGCATATCCTTCGGCCAGGGGTGCCTCGACAACAGCGACGTTGTCGATCCCCAGATGGTTGATCAGCATGGAGGCCGTCTCGACCAGCTGCGGGTCGGATTCGATGGCCACCACAGGGCCGGCAAGCGTCCCGATCAGGGCCGTGTCGTATCCGGTTCCGGCACCGATCACGAGGACCGAATCGGTCGGACCGATTTCGAGAGCCTGCACGAGTCGCGCGAGAACCACCGGCTCCATCATGTGGCGACCGGGGGCAATCTGAATATCCTCATCGACATAGGCGATGCCTTGGTGCGACTTGTCGACGAACATCTCACGCGGCAGCGTGCCCATCGCATCGAGGATGCGGATGTCGGTGACCTTGGTGGGCCGAAGCTGGCCATCAACCATATTGCGCCGTGCGGTTTCGAAATCACTCATCGTCGGGAAACCCGTTCTCGTCATTCGTCGAAAGCCTTCAAACTTATAAATACCGACCCGCCGCAAGACAATCGTGCAAACCCGATCACCGATATGCGGTTGGGACTTCCAATCCTTGGCTTTTTCTGGGATATCAACGGCGTTTACGGTTACCCAATCCCAGAAAGTGTAATCCGTTGTGGGTATCGCAGAATTTCTGCAGACCCAACATGTTGTTTTTCTTTCGGAAACAACAAGGTGGCCCGGTGGCAGAGTGGTTATGCAGAGGACTGCAAATCCTTGTACGTCGGTTCGATTCCGGCCCGGGCCTCCAATTCTGGCGTTATGCCTTTGACCGGTTCCACGGTCCCGGCAGATTTCCAAACACTTTGATCGTCTAGAATCCGCTTTGCGTCGTCACCGACCAAAGGCACCATGCGCATGCACGGTCCAGCGGCGGGGCCCTCTCTCCAAGGGACTTGGGTGCCTCGCCCGAGAATCGAACAAGGAGTTCAAATCACGTGACGCAATCCATGGGTTACCGCGAAGGCATGTGGGCCGTCAGTCCCTATAATTTCGATCCGTCCATTCGTGACAGCATGAACTTGCCCGACAAGATTCAGTTGATGGACATGACCCTGCGTGAAGGCCGGCAGGTCGATGGAGTCTCGATTGGCCTGGATGAAGTGGTCGAGTTCGCACGGCGTATTGATGGCGTGGGGATTCCGATCATCGAGATGCATCATGATGATCCCGAGGAAATTCGGCGCGTCAAAAAGCTTGGCCTGGATCTCAAGGTTCAAGCGCTCGTGCACCCGACCGCCGCACTGAATCCGGAACTCTGCAGGCAGGAAATCGATCTATGCCTGGATGTCGGCTCCGACATCATTTGCCTGGCATTTGCCGTCTCCGATTATAATTTCCGGCTCGTTGAATCGATGGGCGGCCTGAAGATCAGCCGCGAAGAAGCGGTCGACAAGGCTTGTGAGGCGGTCGCCTACGGCAAATCAAAAGGCGCGACGATCAACGTCAACACGATGGACTTCACGCGCCTCGACCTGGATTGGCTGCTTGAAATTATCGAACGCCTCGTGGCGGCCGGCGCGGACATCGTCCGGATCGATGACATTTGTGCGCCCTGCATTCCCGCGGTCTATGAACATCACGCGAAAGCTGTGAAAGCGAAGATCGGCGATACACCACTCGCCATTCACAGCCACGATGATTTCGATCTGGCCACAGCCGCCCAGTTGTCTGCGCTTCAGGGCGGCGCCGAAATTCTGGAAGGCTGCATCAATGGATTGGGCGAACGTGCGGGCGTTCCCAATATCGCCGTGCTCGCGGCGATCTGCGAGATATTCTACGGATACGATATGGGAATCCGTCTCGACGGATTTCAGGAACTCTCCGAATTTGTGGCGCAGGTCTGGAATCAGCCCATTCCCGAACACCTGCCCGGAAACGGCCGCACCGCATTCTCGCACGCTGCGGAAGTGCATTACGTCCTGCCCAGCGATGACCAATGGTCTTTCAATGCCTGGGCGCCATCGGTGCTTGGGAATACCGACAAGGTCGCGCTGTGTCATTACTCCGGGCCTATGGCGATCAAGCGTCGGGCCAGCGATATGTCGCTCGGAGAGCTCGACACGGCAACAGCCAACCTCGTCCTCGAACAGGTCCGCAAGGAACTCAAACTCCGCAAGGGGCCACTGACAGACAAACTGTTTAGCGAACTGGTCGAAGTCGCGGCAAAGGCATCAGCGTCCGGAGAGACAGATACCGAACGCCTGGAGGCCTGGAACCGGCTTCTCAAGTCCGAAAGTTAATTGGGCGATCAAGGCGCACACGGATGGTTCAGGATTTCGATTACGTCATCATCGGCGCCGGGTCTGCTGGCTCGGTCCTGGCCAACAGGCTTTCGGCCTCCGGCGCCACCATCTGCCTGCTCGAAGCGGGCGGCCCGGACCGCAACCCCTTCATTCATATGCCTGCCGGGTTCATCAAGACGCTTTCGAACCCACGCCTGAATTGGCTGTATGAAACAGAACCGAGTGCGGGCACGGCCGGGCGCGCGATCCCGACGCCCCGCGGCAAGGCGCTGGGCGGGTCCAGCTCGATCAACGGCCATATCTACAACCGCGGCCAACGGATGGATTTCGATACCTGGGCGCAGATGGGCAATCGCGGCTGGAGCTTTGCCGACGTCCTCCCCTACTTCAAGCGCAGTGAGCGCCGCATCGGTGAGGGTGACGACACCTATCGTGGCCGCGACGGCGAACTCGCGGTCACGGATGTGGACCGACGCGATCCGGTCTCGGACGCGTTCATCGAGGGTGTGGCCAATCTCGGCATCCCGCGCGGCCTCGATTACAACGGTGCGCAACAGGAGGGTGTGGGTTACTTCCAGCGGACGATCCTGAACGGCCGTCGCATGAGTGCCGCGCGCGCATTCCTGAAACCGGCACGCCACCGCCCCAACCTGACCATCGTCACACACGCGCAAGTGAGCAAAATTCTCTTCGACGGCCGCCGCGCCACTGCGGTCCGGTATCGCCGGGGCGATCAGGAACATGAGGTGCGCGCGAACCGGGAAATACTCCTGGCGGCAGGCGCGATCGCATCGCCGCAAATTCTGCAAGTCTCCGGCGTGGGCCCTGCTGGGCTGCTGCGGGATATCGGCGTCGCCCCGGTCCATCCGCTGTCGGGCGTCGGTGAGAACCTGTCCGATCATTTCGGCATACGGCTCTCCGCCCGGCTGCAGGGGATTAAAACGATCAACGAAAACACGCGCGGTCTGGCGCTTGCCGTCGAGGCGGTCAAATACGGCCTCTTTCGCAAGGGTATCCTGGCCCAGTCCCCCGGCATCGCGCTGGCGCTGTGCAAATCACGACCAGCGCTGGACCAGCCCGACCTGCAGGTGATCTTCGCGCCCGCCAGCTACAAGGAAACGGCGGTCTATGAGCTCGATGATTTCCCCGGCATGACGGCCGGTGTCTGGCCGATGCGTCCGGAAAGCCGCGGACATCTGCGCGCGCAAAGTGCGGACACGCGCGACAAGCCGCTTATTCAGCCAAACTACCTGGAGGCCGAGGCCGATCAGCGGCTGCTTCTCGACGGGATACGGCTGGCGCGTCGGATGCTCCGTTCCCCCGAGCTCGCCCGATGGTATGTCCACGAGACGTCGCCCGGTGATGCGGCCCAGAGTGATGACGAACTCCTCGACTTCGCCCGCCGGCGCGGCACGACGATTTTTCACCTGATGGGAACATGCAAAATGGGCCCGTCCCATGACCCGGCCGCCGTGGTCTCGGATGAACTCAGGGTTCATGGGATAGACGGGCTGCGCGTCATCGACGCATCGGTCATCCCGACATCCCACTCGGCCAATACCAATGCCGCGACGATCATGATCGCAGAGAAGGCCGCGGATATGATTTTGGGTAAAACACCCCTCCCCGCAGCACCGGTTTAGCAACGCCACCGGAAGTGTCATAATCGCGTGATAAAAAGACCGTCCGGTATCGGGCCGTCACGTCAGGGGGAACCAGCAATGCACATCATCGATCTCAGCCGCGAAATCCATCATCGCGCACCGGCCCATCCAAACCATCCGCCCGTGATTATCACGGTCTGGAACGACCATTCAGAGGTCAAGCGTGCCGGCAACACCGAGTTCACGTCGAAATCTCTGTCGATCACCATGAGCGATCATTCCTGCACCCATGTGGACGCGCCGGTGCACTTCAATCCCGCGCCCGGCGCCCCGTCGATCGACGAGGTGCCGCTGGAGGATTTCTACACCGAGGCCATCTGCCTCGATTTTGGAGATGTACCGAACAACTACGAAGCGACTGTCGAGGATATGGAAGCCGCGCTCGCAGCATCGGGTGAAGAGATCAAACCAGGCGATACGGTGATGATCCATATGGGCATCCACAATCGGCTGTTTGGCTCGCCGGACTATGTGCATAATTTTCCCGGCCTTTCGGTCGAGGCGGTGCATTGGCTGGCGGATCGGAAAATCAAGATGTTTGGCGTCGAGACGGTCAGCCCGGCACCAGAGGGCGAGCCCAACTATCTGGCCCATCTGGCCTGCGCCGAGCGCGGCATCACCCACATGGAATGCCTGATGAACCTGGATCAACTGGTCGGCAAGGGCCGGTTCCGGTTTGCCGGGTTCCCGCTGAAAATCAAGGGCGGTACGGCGAGCCCCATTCGCGCCGTTGCCATTTTCGAGGACTAGAATCTTGACCAAGACCGGGGCGTACGACCGCACAAAGGAAGATGTCGGCAATATCGCCAGCCTTGAGCATGTCAACCTGCTCGTGCCGGATCAGGCTCTGGCGACATCGTTCTACGTAAGCGGCCTTGGCCTGACCCGCGACCCCTACCTGATGACCGGCACCGATCTCATGTGGATCAATATCGGGCGTGAGCAATTGCATCTCCCCACCCGCGGGACCCAGGTTCTGCGCGGGCACACGGCCCTGGTAATCAATGACTTCGATCGGCTCGTCGGCCGCCTCGAGAACCAGCGCAAGCCCCTCAAGGGAACCAAATTCAACTTCAAGCGCGAACGCGGCCGCATTGATGCCACCTGTCCCTGGGGCAACCAGTTCCGCTGTTTCCCTGCCGGCAAACGGTTCGGGAAAATGCAGCATGGCATTCCCTATATCTGTTTCGATGTGCCGAAAGGTGCCGCGGACCCGATCAAAAGATTCTACGCAGAGATTATCGGCGCACCCGCGCGTATCGGCACTCTAGAAGGGGCGCCGGCGGCACACGTGTGCGCCGGTCCGGACCAGGAGCTGATTTTCCGCGAGAAACCCGGCCGTCAGGCCAAGTTCGACGGCCATCACATCCAGGTATATTTCGCCGACTTTTCCGGCCCCTATCAGCGCCTGCTCGAACGCGGTCTGATCACGATGGAAACCGACCAGCATGAGTATCGTTTCGTGGAAATCGTCGATCCCGAGAACGGAAAACCCGTGTTCCAGATCGAGCATGAGGTCCGCAGCCTGCATCATCCGCTCTATCGGCGGCCCCTGGTCAACCGCAATCCTGAGCAACGAAACATGACCTACCAGCCCGGCGCGGATACGCTGCGTGTCGGCTGACGGTCCTACATTGAACGTCTTGAAAGGATTTCCCCATGGTTGAGTTACGCAACCCCGCCCGCGAACGCCTCGAAGCCGGCGAAGTCTCGGTCGGCATTGGTATTCGCCTGGCGCGCAGCGCGGACATCGCCAGCATGATGAAAACCGCCGGCATGGACTGGCTCTTCATCGACCTGGAACACGGGGCACTCAGCCTTGATCAGACCGCGCAGATTTCATGTGCCGCATTGAGTGCGGGCATCGCGCCGCTGGTGCGCGTCCCGCGCGGGGAAATGGCGATGGCGACCCGCGCGTTGGATGGCGGTGCGCTCGGCATCATCATGCCCCAGTGCGAAACCGCCGATGAGGCGTGCGAGATCGTTGAACGCATGTACTACGCCCCCGAGGGTTCACGCGGCGTCGTGGGTGGCCTGCCCCAGTTCGGCTTCGCCAACCCCGACATGACTTCGGCGATGAAGGCGATGAACAAATCGATGCTGCTGGTCGTCATGCTGGAGACACCGAACGCCATCGCGAACGCTGATGAAATTGCCGCCGTCGACGGCATCGACATCGTGCAGATCGGGACCAACGACCTTTCCGCGGCATCGGGAATTCCCGGCCAGGTCGGCCATGAGAAGATCGTCGCGAATTACGAGACGGTCGCCGCCGCGTGCAAGAAACATGGCAAATGGATGGGCATGGGCGGCGTCCCGGCCCCGGAGCTCCAGGAGAAATACATCTCGATGGGTGTGCGCTTCGTGCTGGCCGGTCAGGACATGAGCGTCCTCATCAACGCGGCTGCGAATACGGTCGACAGGGTCCGCGGCTACGAGGTCTGATGGAAGGCGCAGTTTAGGCCTTCGCGGAGAGATAGCCACGCCAACTTCCCAGATCGGAAATATCCAGGGCACCTTCGGCCGCATAGGCCTCGCAGATGAAGCCCTTCACCAGGGACCCGTCTTCGAGTTCGACGGTACCGATACCCAGCGGCGCGGGAATCCCGGCCATGAAGCTACCGAAATTCACCTGGGGGATCGCCCAGACTTCCACATCAATCGCCACACCATCGGTTTCGGTGCGGATCATGCCCGGGCGCGGCGGCTCGAACGCTTCGAGCGCATAGAAACGATAATGCGGCGCAGACTTGGCCGTCTGCACCAGCATCGCACCTCGTTCGATCAGCTGGTGGTTCAGGGGCAAACCCGACATATGCGCCCCGCAGGCCACCAGAAGCATCATGTCGTCGTCGCTATCGTCGGCTTCGGGCCCATCTGCGGGCAACGGTGCACGGGCGGCTCCCATACCTGTCTCGGCGGCGCGGTGCATCGCATCTGCCAACGGCAGGATCGCACGGTCACGAAAGGCCGGTGCAATGAACGTGACGCCAAACGGTAGACCATTGTCCAGAAACCCGGCCGGCACGGCGGTGCCGCACAAATCCAGCAGGTTCATATAGTTGGTGTAGTAACCAAGGTTCGAATTCAGCTGGATCGGGTCCGCCTCGAGTTCCGCAATCGTATAAATGGTCCCCGCGGTCGGCGTCATCATGACATCGATATCCTGCCAGACCGGCTCGACAGCGCGACGCAGCGCCTGCATCCGGTATTCAGCCGCGAATGCTTCCGCCGCACTGGGTTTGGCCCCGCCCCCGATGATTTCGCGCGTTACCGGATGGACCGCGTCGGGATGCGCGTCGAAGAACTCCTGGATGCCAACATAGCGCTCGGCCACCCAAGGCCCCTCGTATAGCAGGCGCGCGGCCTCCAGGAACGGCGCCAGATCAACCTCGACGATGCTCGCACCCAGGCCCTTGGCGCGTGAAACTGCGTCGTGGAACAGCTTCTCGGCTGCCTCGTCCCCGAAGAATTCGAGATTTTCGGACTTCGGGACGCCAACGCGCGCGCCTTGGGGTGTAATCGAAGCACCGGCTGGAACATTCGCTACGTCTCGCGAATACGGGTCCTGTTCGTCGAAACCCGCAGCGACATCGAGCACGGTTTGTGCATCTGCGGCGCAATTGGCGAAAATCGATATGCAATCGAGCGACCGGCACGCCGGAACCACGCCCCGTGCGCTCAACAAACCACGCGACGGCTTGAGACCGACGATATTGTTGAATGCCGCCGGCACCCGGCCCGAACCCGCGGTATCCGTGCCGAGCGAAAAGCTCACCAATCCGAGCGCCACCGAGACGGCAGACCCGGAGCTCGACCCGCCGGAAACATAGGCCGGATCAATCGCATTTCTGCAGGCCCCATGGGGCGACCGGGTGCCAACGAGACCGGCAGCGAACTGGTCGAGATTGGTTTTGCCGATCAGGATGGCACCCGCCGCGACCAGCCGCTCGACAACTGGCGAGGATATGTCGGGCGTGTAGGCAAATTCCGGACAGCCCGCCGTCGTCGGCATGCCCGCGACATCGATATTGTCCTTCACCGCAAACGGAATGCCGAAAAGTGGCAGCTCCGCCGGGTCCAGGGAAGCCAGCCGGTTTGCCTCGGCGATCACCTGCTCATCGGGAACCCGCGCGATCCAGACATTGCCGTCATCCGCATCTTTCACGCGCGACAGGGTTTCGCGCACCACTTTATCCACGTCACCCGGGGACCGAAGGTATTGCTCACGGAGGGAATTAATATTCATATCTATCAATCTGTTATCCGAAGATCCTGAGCACATGCACGAGTGCATGTGCTTCGGGAGCGGCAATCTGCCGTCGAATTGGGCACTTCAGGACCTTCCCAACGCGGAACGGTGCGGTGTATCGTTTTGGCATCACGGCTTAACGCGCAGAATTCAGCACACGTTATAGAGCTACCTGACGCCATAGGGGACCGAATTGGTGACGAAAAGTCATATTTTCGAAGCTGAGCCTTATCCTCTGCCTTTTGAGCCGGCGGCAACGGCGCTGCTCATTATCGACATGCAACGCGATTTCCTGGAACCCGGCGGGTTCGGTGAGATGCTGGGAAACGACGTGTCGCTGCTTCGCACGACCATCGAACCTTGCACGCGCATCCTGAAAGCAGCACGGGACAGCGGCTTAACGGTCATTCACACCCGCGAAGGCCATCGCCCCGACCTGACAGACGCACCACCGAGCAAGCTTTCGCGCGGCGGGCTTGAAGTCGGAATCGGCGATGCGGGCCCCATGGGACGAATTCTGGTCCGCGGCGAACCAGGACACGACATCATTCCGGAACTAGCACCCGGCGACGACGAACCGGTCATCGACAAGCCCGGCAAGGGCGCGTTCTACGAGACCGATCTCGATCTGATCCTGAAGAACCGCGGAATCTCGACGTTGATCGTCTGCGGTGTGACCACCGAAGTCTGCGTCCACACGACCGTTCGCCAGGCGAATGACCGGGGCTATGAATGCGTGGTGCTCGCCGATTGCGTGGGATCATATTTCCCCGAATTTCAGCGGGTCGGACTGGAAATGATCAAGGCTCAGGGCGGAATCTTCGGATGGGTGAGTGATTCCGCGCGTGCCGTTCAGGCACTGGGGTAGCGCGCAAGACAAGGATTACGGACACAAGAGCGTTTCGGTTTAAATGCATTCGATAGGGGGAATTAGCGAATGAGTACGACAAAAGCTTCATGGTGGGTTCCAGGTGACTGGAACGCGCTCTTTGGCCTCGGGACAAACGTCCTGGTCAATCTTCTGGTCCTCACGGTCCTGCTGAAATTCGTCATTCAGTTGCCCGACGAGGTCATCTTCGGCCGCATCCTGCCCGCCGTCGGTTTGATGATCTTTCTCGGCAACATGTTCTACGCCTATCTGGCCCAGAAACTGGCCAGCAAGACCGGGCGCAGCGATGTCGCCGCCCTGCCCTCGGGCCCCAGCGTCCCGCACATGTTCTTCGTCGTCCTGGCGATCATGCTGCCCATCAAGATCCAGACCGGCGATCCGTTGCTGGCCTGGCAAGCGGGCCTCGCCTGGGTGTTCATCGAAGGCATCGTGCTGTTCGCCGGCGCATTCGTCGCGCCGCATGTCCGGCGCCTGACGCCGCGCGCAGCCCTGCTGGGCACGCTGGCCGGTATTTCGATCACTTTCATCTCGATGCGACCGGCGATGGAAATTTTCGAGAGCCCGGTGATCGGTCTTGTTTCGCTGGCCATCATCCTCGCCAGCTGGTTTGGCGGCGTCCGCTATCCCGGCAAGATTCCTGCCGGTCTGATCGCCATCGGCGTCGGCACGTTGCTGGCCTGGCTCAGCACCTGGTTCGATCTGGGGATTGGCCTGATGAGCGTCGACAGCGTGAGCCAGTCGATCGGTGCCATCGGGTTTGCATTGCCGGCCATCTCGTTCGGCCAGGTATTTGACGGCCTCAATCAGTATTGGGCCTTCATCCTGGTGACCGCGATCCCGTTCGGCGTCTACGACTTCATCGAAGCCATGGACAATGTCGAAAGCGCGGCCGTCGCGGGTGACGAATACAGCGAGAAACAGGTGATTGGTGCCGAGGGCATCATCAGCCTGATTGGCACGCTGTTCGGCAGCCCGTTCGCCAACGCCGTCTACATCGGACATCCCGGTTGGAAGGAAATGGGTGGCCGCATCGGTTACTCGGCTGTCACAGGCATCTTCGTCCTCGTGGTGACATGGCTCGGGATTGTCGGGCTGTTGCTCGCGGTGATCCCGCAGGTCGCGATCATCCCGATCCTGCTCTACATCGGCATGCTCATCGGCGCGCAGGCGTTCCAGTCGACGCCGTCCAAACACGCACCGGCGATCATCTTTGCGCTCATACCCAACCTTGCGGCATGGGGCAAAGTGCTGATCGATGGCGCGCTCGGGGCGGCCGGTACAAACGCCGGGGCCGTTGGCTTGGACAAGCTGGCCAATCAGGGTGTGCTGTACCGGGGGCTCGAAGTCCTCGGCAGCGGCGCGATCCTCGTCGGGCTCATCTTCGGTGCGATGGCCGTCTTCATCATCGACCGCAACTACAAGCCGGCGGCTGCATTCGCACTGACGGCTGCCGTGCTGAGCTATTTCGGGTTCATCCACGGTCCCGCCGTGGGTATCGGCAGCGGGCTCGGCATATCGCCAATGATCACGATCGCTTATCTGGCTGTTGCCGCGATCCTGTTCTGGTGTGACGGTCTCGAGAAGTCCGAGGCCCAAGCCGAATAGTTAACCACGCAAGCATCCGGCGGGCTGCCATTGGGGAGCCCGCCGGTTTTGTTTTTAGGGCCCGACACGCGTCGGGCAAGCCGATAAGGAACCCATATGCGTTTGGCCGTGACCGATATGCCGGAGCATTTCCCTGCGCAAATCGCGGACGGCCAAACCATGAGTGTGTTTCCCCGTGTCATCAATCTGGCACTCAACTGCGACCGGAACAGGCGTTCGATCGTCACAATCGACGCACGCGACAAGGCGCCGTTGGCGCCCGGTACAGCGCGGCTGACCGCGCCCGCGGAACTGGATTTTTCACATCTCGTCCGCCCCGGTACCGATCTGGCAGTTCGAGGGGGAATACTGCGGATACACAGCGCCGACCTGGCTTTTGATTTTCGTGGTGCTGCGCCCGTGGCCTGGGAAGTCCGCCCAACCCGTCCGAAACCGAACCAATCCAGACTGTCCACCGGTTGGATCGACGCATGGTCATTGTTCATCGACGCACCCGATCCTTGTGGATTCGCCGCAGCGCTCTTCGCCGATACACAGCGAAGCGCGTTTGATCGCGCACTCGCGCGCAGGGTTCGAGCCACGGTGCCGGATTTCATGCGCGCCGGCGCAGACACGAGCCTGCCGGACGCCTGGGCGTGTTTACGGCGCCTGCTTGGTGTTGGCCTTGGCCTGACGCCTTCCGGCGACGATTTTTCAACCGGTTTCTTTCTGGGCTTCGAACGCACTTCGCATGAGCCCGGCCAGCGGGATTTTCTTCACGGCCTGACCCGGGCCACGCTTACGCAGACGCACGACAGCACCGACGTCTCGCGCGCCTGCCTCACACATGCAGCAGCCGGTCGCTTCTCGGCCCCGTTGACGGGTCTCGCCGATGGAATTGTCCGCCACGCCGACAATTTGCCGACACGTCTGGCAAACGTCCTCGAGATGGGCCACAGCTCGGGCCGCGATGCCGCGTTTGGCGTGTTATGCGGCCTGGCTGTTCGCAATCCCGACCTCCGCGCGCGCGTCATCACCCAACTCAACAACGCTCACATGCAAGAGAAATCAGCCCGATGAATATGGGAACTCGCATCATTGCCGACATGTACAGGGACTCCGTGGCCCTGATGAAAATCTCGTCGGCGATCACTCTGCTCGATGGCGTCAGTCAGGCCTCCTGCATCATGGCGACACCGGCCAATCTCGATCTCCTGCGCGAGGCAGGACTGATCGATGGCGACCCCGGGGCGCGGCCAAACGAGGTGCTTATCGCGGTGGAGGCCGAAACAGACACGGCATTAGGCGCAGCCCTCGATGCCGCCGAGGCAGAACTGCGGGCCGACCCGGTGATCGCGGATGGCGGCGGCGATGTATCGGAACCGCTCCGCAGCATCGAGATGGCCCTCGATGCAAATGTAGATGCGAACTTTACGCTGATCGCGACCCCGGGGCCGTTCGCCGCGGCCGAGGCCTTCAAGTCGGTGCGGCTCGGCCTGAATGTCATGATGTTCAGCGACAATGTATCGATCGAAGACGAACTCGCACTCAAGACCCAGGCCGATCAGGCCGGACTCATGGTCATGGGGCCTGATTGCGGCACCGCAATCATCGATGGCTCGCCACTCGGATTCGCCAACGTCGTACGCCGTGGAGATATCGGAATCGTTGCCGCCTCGGGCACCGGATTGCAGCAGGTCTCCTGCCTGATCGATGCCGCAGGATGTGGTGTATCCCAAGCCATTGGCACGGGTGGCCGCGATCTCGACAGCCGGATCGGCGGCATCACCACCAAGCGCGCGATCACGTCACTCGGGGCCGACCCCGACACGAAGATCATCGTGCTGATCTCCAAGCCGCCCGCACCAGACGTCGCCAAGGCCGTGCTCGAACATGCTGTTGCGACCGGCAAACCCGTTGTCGCGTGCCTGCTCGGACATACGCCATCGGAACCCAGCCTTTCAGGTGTGTCTTTCGCGAGCACCTTGGAAGAGGCCGCATATCTGGCCATTGCAGCCTCCGGCGCCACAGGGAACAAACCTGGTGGATTGATCGAAGCCGCCCTGCCCGGCCTGAATGCGGATCGCCGCTACCTTCGCGCGCTCTATAGCGGTGGCACCTTCTGTTATGAGGCGCTGACGATGCTCGGCGGGACGCTCGATGCCGTCTACTCAAACACGTCCAGCACAGGCATCCAGACCCTCACCGACCCATGGACGAGTACCGCCCACACTGTCCTGGACCTCGGCGACGACCTGTTCACCCGCGGTCGGCCGCACCCGATGATCGACCACCGATTGCGCAATGACCGGATCGTTGCCGAGGCACAAGACCCCGACACCGCGGTGATCCTGTTCGACGTCGTCCTCGGCCATGGCTCCCACGAAGACCCGGTCGCGGCCATGGCCCCGGCACTTTCGGCCGTGCCCGGTCAAAAGGACGGCGGGCCGGTTCTGCTCGGGTTTGTCTGCGGCACCGGCGGTGATCCACAGGGGCTTACCCGCCAGCGTGAAGCGATGGCTGATCTCGGCGTGCTCGTCGCCGATAACAATGCCCAGGCGGTTCGTACGGCTGCCGCGATCCTGGAGAGTGCACAATGAGCGATCTGTTTGGCGCACCTCTTTCGGTCATCAATGTCGGGTTGGCGCAGTTCGCCGAACCCATCCGCGCGGCGGGCGCGAATGTTGTCGATGTCGAATGGGCCCCCCCGGCCCACGATGAAGATATCGCGCGCGCACTCGCCCGCCTCGTCAACCGGGCCGATATCGAAGCGGCCAACCAGACCGCCTTCGGCCGTTACCTGGCGGCGCAGCCGACACTTAAGGGGGTCGGGATCGCGCGCGACGTACTCGACGGGTTGGGCGAACGGATGATCCTGCATTCCGGCCCACCGATCACCTGGGATGAGATGTGCGCACCCGTCCGCGGCGCGATCGCCGGTGCGTGTGTGTATGAGGGCTGGGCCGAGACACCCGCAGAGGCGGAAACCCTGGCCGGGTCGGGCGAGATTTCCTTCGCACCCTGTCACCATTTCGGCGCCGTGGGCCCGATGGCGGGAATCATCAGCCCGTCGATGCCGCTCTGGATCATCGAGGATCCGGTTCATGATCACACGACCTTCTCGAACCTGAACGAGGGCCTCGGCAAGGTACTCCGTTTCGGCGCCAATTCCCCCGACGTGATTGCGCATCTGGAGTGGATGCGTGATGTGCTCGCCCCGGCGCTGGTTGCGACACTCGAAACGCTCGGCGACCTCGAACTCAAGCCCATCATGGCCCAGGCCCTTCACATGGGTGACGAAGTGCACAACCGGAACGGCGCGGCCTCGGCGCTTTTGATCAAGCGCCTCATTCCCGCAGCCCTGGATGCCGGGCTCGATGCCAAGACCCTGTCCGACGTGGTCACCTTCATCAACTCGAACGACCATTTCTTCCTCAACCTGTCGATGGCCGCGTGCAAATCCATGCTCGATGCCGCGCACGGCGTGCCCGGCTCCAGCCTGGTGACCGCCATGGCTCGCAACGGCGTTAATTTCGGCATCCGTGTCAGCGGACTGGGCGACACCTGGTTCGAGGCACCGGCCTCGATCATCGATGGCTTGTTTTTCCCCGGCTACAGCACCGCCGATGCCAACCCCGACCTGGGTGACAGCTCGATAACCGAGACCTGCGGGATCGGCGCCTTCGCCATGGCCGCCTCTCCCGCCATCGTGCAGTTCGTCGGCGGGACGGCTTCCGACGCGCTCGCGAACTCGCGGCGCATGGGCCACATCACATTCGGTCGCAACACCGCCTTCACCTTGCCGGCACTCGATTTCATGGCGACCCCGGCGGGAATCGATATCCGCAAGGTCGTGGATACCGGGATAGCGCCCGTGATCAACACCGGCATCGCGCACCGCGAGGCCGGCATCGGACAGGTCGGTGCCGGCATTACCCACGCCCCGCTCACATGTTTTTCGGCGGCCGTCGCCGCTCTCGCGGAGACTTTTGTTGACTGACAACTAGGGCTTCGGAAGGAGGCGACATCATGCCGCCACGCCAGAAGACAGCCGTCGTAGCAGCCGGCGGAAATTCACTGATCATCGACGCCGACCACAAGTCGATACCCGACCAGTATGCCGCAGCGGCGATCACCGTGGGTCATGTCGCGGACATGATTGAACAAGGCTGGGATGTGGTCCTGACGCACGGCAACGGCCCGCAGGTCGGGTTCATCCTGCGCCGGTCGGAGATTGCCATCGCCGAAGTCCCGCCCGTGCCCATGGACTATGCCGGCGCCGATACACAAGGTGCCATCGGCTGGATGTTTCAGCGTGCCATGCAGAACGAGATGCGGCGACGCGGGATTGATCGTCACGCCGTCGCCGTTGTCACCCAGGTTCTGATCGACCGTGCCGACCCCGCATTCAACAACCCATCGAAGCCAATCGGTTCGCACATGACCGAAGAATTCGCAAAAACTCATGCGAGCGAGCATGGCTGGCATGTCCACGAAGAAGGCGATCGCGGCTGGCGCCGTGTGGTGGCTTCCCCGCGCCCGCAATCGATCGTGGATATCGGCGCCATCGAAACCCTGATCGACGCGAACCATATCGTGATCGCGTGCGGTGGCGGCGGCATCCCGGTTTACCGCGATGACGAAGGTGATTTACAGGGACTGGAAGCGGTCATCGACAAGGACCTCGCCTCGAGCCTGCTGGCCCATGAACTCAACGCCGAGTTTCTGGTCATCACAACGGAGGTCGAGAAAGTAGCGATTAACTTTGGCAAACCGAACGAAAGCTGGATCGACCGCATGACGGTTTCGCAAGCCCGCGCGCACAAGGCGGATGGTCAGTTTCCCGACGGGAGCATGGGGCCTAAGATCGATGCAATCGTAGAATTTATCGAAGCTGGCGGGGGCGCCGGGATCGTCACCAACCCGCAAAATCTCGGACGCGCGATCGCGGGAGAGACAGGCACATGGATTGTTTCCGACGACAAATGATGATTCACCTTTTGCGTATCGCGAAGTCTTTGCTATAACCGCGCGCCTCTGATCCGGTGTAGCTCAGTTGGTAGAGCAAGCGGCTGTTAACCGCTAGGTCGTAGGTTCGAGTCCTACCGCCGGAGCCAATTCCAAGGACCAGCCCTTCCGGGTTGGTCCTTTTGGTTTTCCAGACAGCCGTTTTCCGAGAGTGAACAAGTTCTACGCGTTTGTTTTTCAACGGCCCCAAACCCGATATGTTCCAACCGCAGCTTCATGCACCGCCAGATTCCCGGTGCCGGCGGTTTCGGGCCGGGAGAGGAACCGTTTCGTCGCGGCCCTCCGCCACCACGTCGTGGGCCTCCCTCACGTTGAAAACGGGTATTATTGCATTCAACTAATCGTGTACTAAGAATGTTACAAAATCAGGAAGGGTGAATTTCAAGAACAAACATGCTGTGGTTAAACTACAGTTGAAAAGCGGGTAAATACCCGTACGGGGACGCATGAAGCCAAGTTCAAACAAGGCAATCAATACAGGTGCATTGAACTCCAATGTACAGCCATCGATCCGCAATCGCGTGGTCGAACTGGGCGAGAATTATTGGCTGTCGAAATGTACGGGTGAATGCTTGCCCGCCCGCTCGGACATCGACCCTCTCGATTTTCCGACATTGCTCCCTCAGATCATTCTTTTGGATGTCCGCCGCGACCCATGGGATTTCCGGTTCCGGCTGATCGGGACCAATATGGTCCACCATCTTTCCAATGACTGGACGGGAAGCTGGATGTCCGGGATTGAGCACATGGCACCCCCGAGCCGAATTTTTACGTCCTGCGTGAAAGTGGCGACTTCCGGCAAACCATTGCGCAGCGATACACCCTATGTCGGCCCGCATCAGAATTTTGTCCGTGCGGAAGACGTCATCCTGCCACTGGCGCGCGATGGCGCCACGCCCGATATGTTGCTGGTCTTCGTCGAGCATTTCTCGAAGGGCTAGACAGCCAATCGCCTATCCGGTTTTTGTCGTGCGCTCGCGTTGCAGGATGTAGATGCCGCTCAGCGCGATGATCCCGGCCCCGACCAGGGTCCAGAAATCCGGGAAATCGCCAAACAACGACAAACCCAGAAGTGTCGCCCAAATCAACTCGCTATAGGCAAACGGCGCCACGAGCGGCGCCTCGGCGCGCTGATAGGCGATGATGATCGCCCAATGTCCGAGCCCGCCGAGGAATCCGGCAACGATCAGCAGTCCCCATTGCTCGAGCGTCGGCATTTGCCAGAAGAAGGGCACGATAACGCTCATCACCACACCACCAACAATCGCGGTATAGAAAAGCGAATTGATCGGGTCGGTCCGGTGACTGATCATCCGGGTGATGATCTGGTAAAACGCATAGAAAATAGTGACGCTGATCGGCAGCAACGCGGCGAGCTGAAACAGCCCGCCACCGGGCCGAACGATGACGATCATGCCGACAAAACCCACGAACACGGCAATCCATCGCCGCAAGCCGACCCGCTCCTTGAGCAAGGGCACGGACAATGCAGTGATCAACAAGGGTGCGATAAACGTGATCGCCACCGCGTCTGCCAGCGGCATCAATCCCACGGCGGTAAACATGCACGCCGTTGCCAGCAACACCAGGATCGAACGAACCACCTGCAATTGCTTGTCGGAGCCGGACAAAAGCGTGGGAATTCTGCGTGGGAAGATCGCGAGAACCAGAAGCGTGTGGAAGAAATAGCGGCCCCAGATGATCTCTACCAACGGCAGTTCCTGGATCCGCAACTCCTTGACGAACCCGTTCATCGTCGCGAAGCAAAGCACCGCGAAACACATCATCAGGACACCGCGAAACGGCGCGTCGGTCGGGCGTTCTGTCATCGTCGACATGGGATTTGGTGGCCGGTCCGGAGAGCAAAGATTGGACGAGATTCGAAGAATTGGAGCACGCTACGCATAGCACAAACCGAACCACAATCACTTCAAGACAACAGGAACTCACCATGACCAAGGACTATCAAGCCATATCCGACGCGCAAGACACCCGCGCGACCGAGCTGTTTCGCGCCGCGCCCGAAATCATGCGCGGCCATCGCACCGTGACCCAGGCCGCCCAGTCCCCTGCAGCGCTGGACGTAAAGACGACAGAGATGATGGCCCTGGCCATCGCTATTGTGCAGCGCTGCGAAGGCTGCGTCGTCTATCACACCAAACAATCCGTTTCCCATGGCGCCAGCCGCGAAGAAGTTTGCGACACGATTGCCGTGGCCATCGAGATGGGCGGCGGCCCCGCCACGGTATACGGCGCCGACGCGCTGGCCGCCTTTGATGCGTTCAGCGAGTAGTTCCAGACGCGACCAGCGGAATCCAAGCATCGATTGGCGCGACTCACGACGCATTGATACGGATTCCCCATGATTTCCGGGTTACGAACTCTCAGATCGAATGCGCTCGTGTTCGCGGCACTGTTGGCCTTGGCGGCCTGCACCCAGGGAACCAAGTTGCAGCCAACCCAATCCGGCGGTGCCGACGGGAAGTCGGGCATCGAGAAGAATTTCTCGTTGCTGACCGACATACCCATTCCCGCGGACTCGACACTCAACGTCGAGCGCTCGCTTATTCTCGGCGACCTCGACCGCTGGACCGGACGTATCGTCTTGAATGTCGGCCAGGGTGCAACACCGACATTTGCGATCTATCAAACGCAAATGCCCAATTTCGGTTGGTCACCGATCATGAGCGTGCAGGCGGAAATCAGCGTCCTGTCATTTACCCGTGGCGAACGCGCCGCAACGGTCCAGATCGAGGGCCGGACCTTGGGTGGCAGTATCGCGACGATCACCGTCGCGCCGCGTCAGTCAGGCGCAGTCCCGGGAGCTGGCTCTGCCCCGGTACAGGTCACGCCCGCGCGCTGATTGCTAGTTGCCGGCAAGCGCGCTCAGGCGCCGCGTGGCCCATGTCGATACCAGCACCGCGACCGAAAAGACGATCGCACCAATCTGGATATCCGCGCTCGACAGCAGGCGCCCATCCGCAACCAGCACGATCAACGCGATGATGAACACATCGAGCATCGACCATTTCGAAAAGGTCGCCAGCCAGCCCAGAACCGGGCGGGCATAGCCGCTCGTGGCATCGAGGAAGAACCACAAGGCTATGCCCGTGATGAGCTTCACCACGGGAAACACGACGGAAAACAGGAAGGTGATGACGAACAGGAACCAATCACCCTGATCGAGGAACGACAACACGCTTTCGACCAGTGAGAAATCCTGGGAAATGAACAGGGAGCGGACCGTAATGGCGGGCAACAGAAGCCCGGCCACCAACGCACCGAGCGACGCCAGCAGGATCAGTCCCAGGGAACGGTCGAAACCCTGGGCACGTCTGGATAGAGGACCTGGCAGCGTTGAACGCATGATATTTGCGTTTCTCCGTTCGACAGGCAAACTTCTCGTTTGCCCGGTTTTGCATCACAGCAATTATAGTACGGTCACACCGACCGCATAGATTGCCGTCCACCGATCGTCAACAGGAAGCCCTGCCCGTGCCCCAGCATCGCAACAATCATGTCATTCTCAAGGAACGCGCGACGGGCTTGCCGGCCCCCGAATTGTTCGAATTGGTCGAAGGTGACGCCCCGACACCCGGTGACGGAGAAATCCTGATCAACAATATCTATGTGACGGCCGATCCCGGCATGAAGGGCTGGATCAGCATCGCGCGCAACTATGCCAGCGTCGAGACCGGCACGACGATGCATTCGTTCAGCGTCGGGGTCGTGGTCGAATCCAACAATCCCGACATCAAGGAAGGCGACGTCGTGACCGCCAACACCGGTTGGGCTGAATACGCGGTCGCCGACCCGTCTCTTCCGACATTTCGAAAAGTCGACCCGAATGCAGCACCACTCTCCGCGGCCCTCGGAATTCTGGGGATCAACGGTTTCACCGCCTATTTCGGGCTGCTCGAAGTCGGCCAACCGAAGGCTGGCGATACGGTTCTGGTCTCAACGGCGGCCGGCGCCGTCGGCAGCGCCGTGGGTCAGATCGCCAAGATCAAGGGTTGCCGGACTGTCGGCATCGCGGGCGGGCCTGAGAAGACAGCGCTCTGCGCGGATGCCTTCGGTTTTGACGCGGTCATTGACTATAAGGCCGTCGACGATCTTGGCGACGCGATCCGGCAGGCCTGTCCCGATGGCATCGATGTCTACTATGACAATGTGGGCGGCGAGACCCTCGATATTGTGCTCGGCCAGGTCAACCTGCACGGTCGCGTCGTGATCTGTGGCACCGCGTCGACAGATGCGTGGATCCCGCAGCCCAGCGGCCTCCGTCCGGAGCGCAACCTCCTGGTCAACCGTATCCGGATGGAAGGCTTCCTGACCTTCGACTACGCCCATCGTTATGGGGAGGCGTATGCCGATCTCAGCCAGTGGGTGCGCAACGGTAAGATTCAGTACCGCGAGGATATTGTCGACGGTCTGGAAAACGCAGGCGCGGCATTGGCCGGGCTCTACGAGGGCCGGAACATGGGCCGCCAGTTGATCCGCGTTCGCCCGGATCCGTTTCTCTAGACGCGGCGCCCCGATAGCGCACGTTCCTCGACCGATATCCGCAGCGCCAGAACCGCGGCGTTAGCGATCCCGAAGATGAGCGCCAGCTCCCACGCGCCCGCGATCATCGGCACGACGATAATTTCGGCCTCGACGATCAGATAATTCGGGTGTCGGACAAAACGGAACGGCCCGCGCCTGACCAAAGGCGCGCCGGGCACCGTGATGATCCGGGTTGTCCAGTAGCGCCCGAGGCTCGTCAGCACCCAGACCCTTCCGAGTTGCAAAAGCACGAACACACCCAGAAGGATCGGATCGATAAAACTGTCGCCGGGCACGAACACAAGCAGGCACACGAACCAGGCGGCATGCAGCAGCACGATCAGCGGATAATGCCCGGCCCCGACCTCCTCACCGCCTTCGGCGAGTAGACGGCGCGTGTTGATCCGGGCGATTGCAAGTTCGATCAACCGCTGAATCACAATCAGCCCGATCAACAGATACCAGGTGATCATGACGCCTCCAGCAGCGCGAAGGACGCGGTGAAACCGGGGCCCATTGCCGACATCAACCAGTTGCCGGGCACGCCTTCGCGCATGGTTTCCGCCAAAACAAACATGGCCGTCGCCGCGGACATGTTGCCGAAGCGACGTAATATGTCGCGCGCAAACACGAGGCCTCCTGGCTCCAGTCCATAGACCTGCTCCAGCGCGTCGAGGACCTTCGCGCCACCGGGGTGGCACGCGTGACGTGCAATGTCCTTTGCTCCCAGGCCTTGGCTTTCGAGGAATGCATAGGCGGGTTCGCGCAACCGGGTACGGACCAGATGGGGAATATCGCGGGAGAAAAGCACGCCGAGCCCGTCGTCACCGACTTCCCATCCCATGACATCGAGGGAATCTGACCAGGTGTGTTCGGCCCACCCGGCAACTGCCGGGCCCGGCTGGTTGCAACCCAAAAGCGCGCCCGCAGCCCCGTCTCCGAACAGCGCGGTGGCGATGATATTGCTCTTCGATGTGTCGTTGACCCGGAAGGTCAGGCCGCACAGTTCGACGACCAGATACAGCACGCAGCTGTCCGGCCGGCTCATCGCCATCTGGGCGGCGCGGGCCAGCCCGCTGACTCCGCCAGCGCAGCCGAGGCCGAACACCGGCAGGCGTTGCACATCGCGGCGGAAGGGCAACCGTTCGAGCAGCAACGCATCGAGGCTCGGTGTCGCGACACCTGTCGTCGAGGCGACCACAATCGCATCCACATCGGCCGCGGTGATTCCGGCCTGATCGAACAAATCCTGGCTGACACGAGTCAGGAGTTCGATCGCATGCTCGATATAGAGATCGTTGCGCTCCGAGAACGGATGCGCTTGTGCGTACCAGTCAATGGGGACGCAAGAATGCCGCGTCTCAATCGCCGCGTTCCGATAGGCATCCGTGAAACGTTCAAACCCGGGGACGTCCGGCGCGAATATTTCGCGCGACCGTTCGACGACCTCATTCTGATCGAGCACGTATTCGGGTACGGCTGTGGCGACCGCTGATATATGGGCGCGTGCGTTCATTACGTTCCCCGGGGTTTCGTCTCGGCGCGCTCACGAAGCGCCAGATAGGTCGCGCTGGCAAAGATCATGAATCCGCCAATCCAGGTAAATATGTCCGGCAGTTCATTGAAGAGCAGATACCCAAACGCTGCGGCCCAGATCAATTTTGAGAAATCCATCGGCATCACGACCGCCGCCTCGCCGACCCGCAGGGCTTGCGTCAATGTCAAATGTCCCACGGTCCCCATCACTCCCATGATCAGGAGAATGCCCAGCTGCGGCAATGTCGGCCATTCCCAGACGAACAACGCGGGGACCAGGGACATCGGCGACATGAACAGGACCATGTAGGTAACGATCGTGGGTGTCGCATCACGGCGCCCCAGGGTCTTGATGACGATCAGTATCATTCCCCAGATACCCGATGCAGCAAGGATGATGATCGGCCCGGTATCCACCTCGACAAACCCCGGCCGGATAATGACGAGAGCCCCTGCAAAACCGAACATCAAGGCGGCCCAGCGCTGCCAGCGAAACACTTCACCCAGAATCACGACGGCCAGAACCGCGGCGAAAAGCGGCGCTGTAAACGCCAAGGCATTCGCCGTCGCCAGCGGGGTCATGGTCAGGGCCGTGAAGAACATCATCATCGCGACCACATGGCCAAACGAGCGGATGCCATGCACCTTGATCTGATCGGTCCGCAGGATTCCGAAGCCGTATTTCCACAACAGGACCGCGACGACGGGCACACCGAAAAACGTACGGAAAAAGCCGATTTCAAACGGATGCATCCCGTCATCGGCGAGCGTTCGGATCATCGTGTGCATGATCACGATCAGCGCCGCCGTCGTGAGCATCCACAACATGCCTTGCAGGTTTCCGGTCAGCCAGGCTGGCCGCACGCCATTCTTTTGGATCACCAAGTGAACTCCGGCGGGGGCGCAGGTTGTACGCCCGCGGCGATTGCCGCAAAATGCCTGTAACGGTTATTGAAAACTTGAGGAGACAACACCCATGATCACCGCACTTGTCCAGTTCAAAGTGAAAGACGGCACCACGCGCGACGAGGTGTTCACCAACATGAAGAATGTGGCTCCGAAGTTCGAAGGCATGGCGGGATTGATCCGCAAGAATTTCCTGTTCGACGGGGACCGCGGTGTCGGCGGCGGCGTCTACACCTGGGAAAACCGCGAGGCGGCCGAAAAGGTCTATGCCGAGGGTGGCCCTTGGCGTGAGGCAATCCGCAACCTGTACGGCGTCGATCCCGAGATCACCATCTTCGAGACCCCGGTGATCGTCGACAACGAACAGGGCGAGATCAAGTCCGCCGCCTAGGCAACAGGACCTGATCAGGAAGGATTAAGTACGTGGGTGACATGAAGAAGGCGGTCCAGTTCTCTGAGACCGGCAACCCTCCCGATGTGGTCGAACTCATCGATCTGCAAACGGCCGATGTTGGCCCTGACGAGGCTTTGATCGACGTCGAGGCGGCGGCAATCAACCCGTCGCACCTCCTCACCCTGTCCGGCGGCTATGGTGTGCAGCCGGAGCTCCCCGCGATCCCGGGGGCCGAGGGTGCGGGCATCATCCGCGAGGTCGGGTCGGACGTCACCAATGTGAAGCCGGGCGATCGGGTGATGATCCCGCCCTACTCCGGAACATGGCGCCAACAGGTGGTGGTCAAGGCCGAGGCCATTCATATCCCCCTGCCCGCCACCGGTGATCCGATTCAGATGGCCATGCTGATGGCCAATCCGCCAACCGCCTGGCTTCTCCTCAAGACGGTCGTCGATCTCGAACCCGGGGATTGGGTGATCCAGAACGCCGCGAATTCTGCGGTCGGCCAGTATGTGATGCAGCTCGCGGGCATTTATGGGCTGAAGACCGTCAACGTGGTCCGCCGTGAAGGGCTCGAGGGCCTCGTGAACAGTGCGGGCGGCGACATCTGCGTGGTCGACGGGCCCGATCTGGGAGAGCGCGTCAAGGCGGCGACCGATGGAGCGCCGATCAAGCTCGCGATCGATGCGATCGCAGGCGAAGCAACCCAGCATCTGGCGGACTGCCTGGCTGACGGCGGCAAGATTGCGAATTATGGCCTCTTGTCGGAGAAACCCTGCCAGCTATGGCCGGACGACATCATTTTCCGCGAGATCGATCTCGTGGGCGTCTGGCTCACCTTGTGGATACGCAGAGACGCCACGCTGGCCGAACGTCAGGCCGTCTATGGGGAATTGGTCGGTTACATCGCCGAGGGGCGCATGCACGCCGAGGTCGAGGCCACCTACCCGCTCGACCGGATCAAGGACGCGGTAACACACGCCATGAAGGGCGGACGGAACGGCAAGGTCGTGCTCACACCAAACGCGGACGCATGATGCAACGCAGGACGTTTCTGGCCGTCGCAGTCGGAACCCTCCTCACCCCATTCGTCTCCGTTGGTGCAGCCGCCGACACAAAAACCCTGGGCATCGGCACCTTCCGTGATGGCGACCCTATCCATCGTGGTTCCGGAAATCTGCGGATATCCCGCGATGACAACGACCCACGGCGCGTCGAGCTGCTCGGCATGCAGATCGTTCCCGGCCCGAACCTGTTCGTGTATCTGGTCGAAAACGAAGATCCGCTGTTTCCCGAGGACGTCACGGCCAAATTTCTGTCGTTGGGGAATCTCAAGAGCCTGACCGGCGATCAGTCCTATGACATGCCGGCCGACGTGGATTTGGCGGAGTGGGGTAGCGTGGTGGTCTGGTGCGATACCTTCAAGACCGCCTTCGCGGTCGCATCGATTGAAATGCCGGCTTAGCGTTCAATCGCCCGATCGATAGGCTCGACCAGCCGGTTGAAACGGGCCGATAGCCAGCCCAGCGGCCGCGACCAGTTGAGCTTCGTGAACAGCAGCAAAAACGGCAGCATGGTCACGGCGGCCAGGATCAGTCGGGTACTACCGTCTATGCCCGCCAGCTTGGGCCACCAGAGCCCAAACTGCAGCACGGCATAGATACTCAGCCCCACCAGGGCCGCTGCACACACGACGAAGCAGGCCATGACGATGGCCCGCGCCCCTCGCAGCAGCGCAATTCGCATGCTTGCTAGAACTTCTCGACCCAGGGCCGCACCTCGAGCTCCCATGCCCAGGCACTGCGGTGCTGGCGATGGAACTGCAGATAGCTCTCCGCGATCGCATCGGGATCGAGCATGCCGTCGTCGCCCCGTGCTGCGGCGCGGTCATCACCCGATTTCTTGACGATCCCGCCATCGATCACGAAATGCCCGATGTGGATATTCTGGGGGTGCAGCTCACGGGCCATGGATTGGGCCAGGCCGCGCAGGCCGAACTTGCCGATCGCGAACGACGAGGAGTTGGGATAACCCTTCACGCTGGCTGAGGCGCCGGTAAACAAAATCGACCCGCTGCCACGCTCAAGCATGAGTTCAGCCGCCTTCTGGGCCACCACGAACCCGCCATAACAGGTGATCAGGACCGCGTTCTTCACTTCTTCGCGGTCAAGATCGGTGATCGGGCCACGCGCGCGGGCACTCGGGTTGTAGACCACAAGGTTCGGCACGCCTTTTTCCGCAACAACCGTATCGAACAGCGCATCGACCGACGCACCATCGATCACGTCGCATTCATAGGCCGTTGCCCCGGTTTCCTTGCAAAGATCGTCGAGTTTGCCCGGGCTACGGGCCGCGAGCGCGACGTCCATGCCCTGGGATGCGCATAGCCGCGCCAGCGATGCGCTCAGTCCTTCGCCGGCACCCACAATCAGCGCCACTTCCTTGTCAGCCATCAAATTTTCTCCCCTGTGGGTCCCACGTTGAGACCATCCATTGTTCCTTCGGAATATGGTCAGCCATTCCGTTAAATCACGCCAGTGTCACAAATAATTCGTATCACATAGCTTGCTTAACCATCCTGCGAGCGCCAAATTCTCACCATCATGTCCGATACCACAGTTTCCCCCGGAATTCTCGGCCGCACCCGCGGCATCCTGCGGCGCGCGCTACGCGATGTCGTCGAGGGCGCCAGCAGTCTGACAAGCCGCTCGGGCCTGAACGTCAAGCCCGATCTGCCCGATGACGACCTCGCCCGCCTGCAACAGCAGATCGACGCCAGCCTGTCGGGCCGCGGCGGCGAGGCCTCCGCGCGCACCAACGCCGCCGATCTCGGCCACTGGTATCTGGAACTAAACGACGAAGGTCGTCTGCGCTTCCTGACACTCCTGACGGATGAATACGGGATCGAGCCGTCCCATCTGAACGACGCCATGGACGCAGTGCGCGACGCGACGGGTGATCCGAAATCCTATGCGCTGGCATTGTCGAAATTGCGCGACGACCTTTCATCGCCGCGCATGAAATTATTGCGCCAGTTCAATGGGTTGGAATATGGCGTTAAATTTCTAGTGGATATGCGTTCGGATCTGCGCAGCCTGCTGCGCGAACATCCGGAACTCGCGCCCCTCGATGCCGAACTGAAGTATCTCCTGTCGGGCTGGTTCGACGCCGGTTTCCTGGAGTTGCGCCGGATCACCTGGGGCGCGCCGGCCGATTTGCTCGAGAAACTCATCGCCTATGAGGCCGTCCACGAAATCCAGTCCTGGACCGACCTCAAGAACCGGCTAGAATCCGACCGGCGCTTTTATGCATTTTTCCATCCCTCGATGCACAATGAACCGCTGATTTTCGTCGAAGTCGCGCTCGTGAAGGGCATCGCCGACAATGTCCAGACGTTGCTGGACGAGACGCAACCGATCGCAAACGCGGAAGATGCCGACACGGCCATCTTCTACTCGATCTCGAACGCCCAGCCCGGTCTGTCCGGCGTGAGTTTCGGGGATTTCCTGATCAAGCAGGTGGTCGATCACCTGTCCCATGAATTGCCGAACCTTAAGACCTTCGCGACCCTGTCGCCAATCCCCGGGTTCCGGCGCTGGCTCGACCGGCGCATGGCGGACGGCGCGGAACTCCTCAATCACGAGCAGGAAGACGCGCTTACTGCGGTCGCAGGCGACTTGCCCGACGGCACCAACGTGCTGCCCTATCTGCTCGACCGGCCCGACTGGCAGCTGAACGAAGACATTGCCGGCGCGCTCAAGCCGATTTTGATGCACCTGGTGGCAGGCTATCTGCTCTATCAGCGCCGGGAATCCACCGGCACGGCGCTCGATTCCGTGGCGCATTTCCATCTCAGTAACGGCGCCATGGTCGAACGGATCAACTGGCTGGCGGATATCTCGGCCCGCGGCATGCAGCAATCCGCCGGTGCGATGGTCAACTACCTGTACGACAAGGCCAAGATCGAGACCAACCACGAGGCCTATGTCACGGGCAGCGAGATTCCGGCGTCCAGTGGCGTACGCAATCTTCTTTAGCCGCCAAACTTCACTCGAAATTCAAATGGGAATTCAGACATGATCGAGGAAACGCTCGATATCGCGACCAACGACGGCGCGATGGAGACATTCATCTGCCGGCCCGAGCGCGGCGATCCCTGCCCGCCGGTGTTGTTCCTGATGGACGCGCCGGGTATCCGCGAGGAACTCCACGACATGGCGCGCCGCCTGGCGACCAGCGGCTACTGCGTGCTGCTGCCGAACCTCTATTACCGCGCCGGGCGCGACACCAAGTTCGGCCCCGACGTGCTGGTCAAGGAAAGCGACGATTGGACCCGCATGCGCGCGATCCGCACCGAGATGACCATACCGCCGGTGATGGACGATATCGCGGCCATGTTCGCCTTCCTCGACGACCATCCCGAGATGGCGCGGCCCGGGAACGTCGGCGTGCACGGCTATTGCATGGCCGGGCCTTATGCATTGGCCGCCGCCGCACGTTATCCGGACCGGATCGCGGCTGCCGCGTCATTCTACGGCACCTGGATCGTCAGCGATGCCGAGGAAAGCCCGCATCTCAATCTCGCGAAAATCAAGGGCGAGGCCTACATCTCCTGCGCCGAGATCGACGACCTGGCACCGCTGCCGATGGTCGCGGAGCTGCAGGAACTGTTCGATGCAGCAGGCACACGCGGCGAACTCGAGATCCATCCCGGCGTGCATCACGGCTTCGCCTTCCCCGGCCGCAAGATCTACGACAAACCCGCCGGCGAACGGCACTGGGAACGACTCCTCTCGCTGTACGCGCGGAACCTGTAGGCACGTACTCGAACACCTCATCTTGAGCTTGTCGAAAGACGAGGTGCACGCCCCATGCTTCGACAAGCTCAGCATGAGGCTCGATCACCTGGCGACATTTCACAACAAACCGTCATGCCCGGACTTGATCCGGGCATCTCCGGTAAAAATTCATCGGATCGGAAAGATGGATGCCCGGATCAAGTCCGGGCATGACGATAGGGTGTGTGCTGAGCCACGCCACTACGATGGGTAGTAAGGCACCTAGACCGGCCGGTCGCCCTTGATGGTGACGCGGTTACCCTTGCGTTCGGCGGGCCAGTAGTCCCACAGCGCCCGGTGCATCACGCAGCGGTTGTCCCAGAACGCCATGTCGTTCTGCTCCCAGCGATAGCGGATCTGGAATTCCACCTTCTCGGCATGTTCGAGCAGAAATCCCAGCAATGCGTCACTCTCGTCGGGTGCCAGTTCGTCGATCCCCGTCGTGAATCCGCGATTGACATAGAGCGCCTTGCGCCCCGTCTCCAGATGGGTCCGCGCGATCGGGTGGACCGCCGAGGGATAGACCTTGCCAGCGTCTTCCATGCCACGATCGGCATAGCGCCCGCGATAAATATGCTCGCTCTCATGCACCCCGTGCAGCCCGTCGAGCATGGCTTTCAGCGGGTCTGACAGCGCCTCCCACGCCGCATAGCTGTCGGCGAACATAGTGTCGCCACCGGCGTCGGGCAGAATATGGATCTGCAGCATCGTGCCGAGCGGTGGGAGCTCATCGCAGGACACATCCGAGTGCCAGAATTCGCCGTTGGCTATCTTCGAGCCCGCATGGGCGTGAATCTCGAATACTTCCGGAAATCCGTCCATGCCCGGTGCTGCCGGGTGATAGTGCAATTCACCGAACATCCGCCCGATGGCGATCTGCGTGCCCGGTGCGATCGGAGACTGCTCCTTGAAGAACAGCACCTGATGGTCGAGATGGGCCTGATGCACTTCGGTGAACTGGTCTTCCGTCAGGCCATCGGCGAGATCGATCCCGCGCACTTCCGCACCCAGATTAGGCGCATAGGGCCGAATCTCGATATGCCGGTAATCCCGCACCTCGCGCGTGTTTTCACGCTTGCTGCCGACATTGCCCTCGGGCCGGGTGCCCGGACTGTTGCTGTAGACGTTCGCCATGGATCAGAGCCTACGTTTCCTCTGGCAGCCGCTCAACCATGCAGCGCGCGCCAGATTTTCTCCGGTGTGGCCGGCATGTCGAAATCGATGTCCTTGCCCTGTGTGACGAGCGCGTCCGCGATGGCATTCATGATCGCCGGGAGCGCACCGACGATCCCCGCCTCGCCCACGCCCTTCACGCCCAGCGGGTTGGCCGGTGATGGTACCTCGTGGAAATCCACCGACAGTTCCGGCAAGTCGTCCGCGCGAGGCATGGCGTAATCCATGAACGACCCGGTCAGGAGCTGTCCGCTGTTGCGGTCATAGACGATCTGCTCCAGCAGCACCTGGCCGATCCCCTGCATCACGCCGCCATGCACCTGCCCGTGCACGATCGGCGGGTTGATGACCGTGCCGCAATCGTCGATGGCGGTGTAACGATCGAGCGTGATCACGCCCGTGTCCGGGTCGATCTCGAGCTCGCAGACATGACAACCGTTGGGGAAAAACTGGTCGGCGGCATCGAACTCCTCTTCGGAATCCAGACTTGCCGGCATGTCGGCCGGTGCGTCTGCCGTAATCATCATGCGTGTCTGCGCCGCCAAATCCAGCAACGCGATCTGGCGGTCCGTGCCGATGACCCGGAACTGCCCGTCGGCGAACTCGATGTCGGCCACCGCCGCCTCCAGCAGATGGGCCGCGGCCAACTTACCCTTCTCCACCACCGCATCGCAGGTCAGCGCGATCGCCGCCCCCGCCATGGTCATGGAGCGCGACGCGATCGTCGCGATGCCCAGCGGGGCCGTGTCGCTGTCACCCTGGCGCAGATGCACCCGGTCGAACGGCAGCTCGAGGCGTTCAGCGACCACCTGTACGAAGCTCGTCTCGTGGCCCTGCCCCTGGCTCATGGTTGCGACAACCAGGTCCACATCGCCATCGTCCCGGAACTCAATCTTCGCGCCTTCATGGGGAAACCCGCCGATGCATTCCAGATAGCTGGCGATCCCGCGCCCGCGAATTTTGCCGTTCGCGGCGCTGGCCTCGGCGCGCGCGCCATAGCCGTCCCAGTCGGCCAGCGCGAGGGTCTTGTCCAGAACCGCCTCGAACTCGCCGGAATCATATGTTCGCCCGACCGGCGTGGCATACGGCATCCAGCCCGGCGGGATCATGTTCTGCCGCCGCAGCTCGACCGGGTCATGCCCGGTCTCGCGCGCGGCCTGATCGACCAGCCGCTCCATCACATAGGACGCCTGCTCGCGCCCCGCCCCGCGATAGGGCCCGACCGACAGATTGTGGGTCACGACCAACCGCACATCGATGTCGACGATCGGCGTGCGATATACCAGCGGCAGGCCGTTGGGGAAGTTGCGCAGCGGCATGCCGGTGCCGTTGCAGGCGTAATAGGCCCCCATGGCCTCGTCGAGTGTGACGCGCAGCGCGGTGAAGTTGCCCTCGGCGTCGAGGGCGAGTTCCGCATCCATCATCGCGTCGCGGGCATGGGCCTCACCCAGGAAATGCTCCGACCGGCTGCCGGTCCATTTGACCGATCTGTCCAGCGCACGCGCGGCGAACAAAATCGCGATGTCTTCCGGAAACGGCTGCTCCTTCACGCCGAAGCCACCGCCCACGTCGCCTGTGAGCACACGCATGTGGGTGCGTTCGATATCGAAGACCTGCTCGCACAGGATCTCCATGAAATACTGCACGCCCTGGCTGCTGGCGACGAGGGTGAAGCGCTCGTCCGTGCCATCCCAGGCGACGACACTTGAGCGCGGTTCCATCGGGTTCGCGGCGAGCCGGGTGTTCACAAGCGACAGCCGGGTGACGTGGGCCGCGTCGGCGAACGCGGCGTCGGCGCCTTCCCGATCGCCCCGGTGCCAGACTTGCCCGATATTGCCGGGCGCATCATCCCAGACCGTCGGTGCGCCGGGTGCGAGCGCATCGGTAATGCTCACCGCAGCGGGGTGTTCCTCGATATCGAGTTCGACCATTGCCGCGCCGTCATCGGCCTGGGCGCGGGTCTCGGCGACCACCAGCACAACCGCCTCGCCCACATGACGGACCTTTCCCTGTGCGAGGCCCGGTCGCGGGGTGTGGAGCGGCGGGTCGGACTGGATCTGCGCCGACTGATATTTCGGCCAGCGCGCCACGATATGGCCGACACCGGCGGCCGCCAGATCATCCCCGGCGAAGACCGCAATCACGCCGGGCACCTTGCTAGCCGCATCCATGTCGATGCCGCGAATGGTCCCGTGCGCGACCGGCGACCGGACAAAAGACGCATAGGCCTGCCCGTCCCGGTTGACGTCGTCAGCAAACCGTCCGGCCCCCGTCAGCAGTCGGACATCCTCGCGCCGGCGCACCGGCTGCGCAATCCCGTGTGTTCCACTCATGCGTTGACTACCTCAGTTCAGAACTCTTCTACGCTCGCCATACTGCCTGCCCCGGGCGGGTTTCAAACCCGCCCCTACATAAACCAGCAGCAGTGATGCCATCGCGGACGGTGTCTATCCCATAACGTCGTTGTAGGGGCGGGTTTCAAACCCGCCCGTTCGCCCACCTACTCCGCCATCGGCACCATCGAGATTTGCGGGTCCGTCGCCGGCACATAGACCTCGTCGAGGCCCAGTTCCTTGCGCACCATGTTGGCGCCGCGCACCAGCGAGACCATCTTGTAGAAGGCGTGCATCCGGCTCGCCGCCCCGCGCCCGAACCCGCAATCGCTCGACAGGATCAGACGTTCGGGCTCGATATGCTTGAGCGCCCGGCGAATAAGGTCCGCCACATCTTCGGGCCGCTCGACCTGCAGGGTCCGGTGGCTGATCACGCCGAGCGCGATCTTCTTGTCCTTCGAGATCAGCTTGCCGAAATGCTCGAGGTCCATGCCGTTGTTGGTGGCACCCTCTACCGTGATCACGTCCACGTCGAGCTGGTCCAGATACGGCAGCGCGTGCTCGTAGGACGCGTGCTCGGCAAACATCTTCTGGGCCGCGGGCGAGCCCCAACAGGTGTGGCACCACACTTCGGTCTTGTCGCGCAGGCCCGCGACCTCGCGGTTGAAGGCCTCGACATACTGCTCGGCGGAGACCTCCTGGCCGGGCACCTGCATCGACTGGTGGATCGAGGGTTCCTCGACCTGCAGCAGCGGCGCGCCCGCATCGGCCAGCGCGTGATACTCGGCGTTGAACGCGTCCGACAGCGCCATCAGCAGATCACGGGTGTCGGCGTAGTGATCGTTGATGCACATATGGCTGATCACCTGGGCCGAGATCGAGCCGATCTTCACCGGCTTGTCGGTCATGCCCGCCATCGCCTTGTAGGCCCGGTCGAGCTGCAGGTCGGTCTTGCCGACGGGCCCGGTCACATGGGGCGTCAGCCGGGTCTCGATGACCTCCCAGATCAAATCCCCCGGCCCCTTGTCGGCCATCGCCGCATAGGGCTGTACGGCCACCCCCGGCGGGCCGAAACCCTCGATGCGTTCGTAGGCGTAGCTGACCCAGCTGCGCCCGGCGACGTCGTCATCCAGGCGCGTGTCGCCATCCACGAGGATGTCTATGCCGGCCTTGTTCTGTGCTGCCGTGTGGCAGGCCAGGCAATCGAGATGCTGCTCGCGATAGGCGCGGTGGGCAAACCCGGTCGACAACGGCGCGCCGCGCAGGTTTTCCGTGTACCAGGTCGGCCGCGGCAGCGCGCCCGTGGTGGTGGTCTGCAGCACCTTGTCCTTGGTGGCGACGAACATGGTTTCTTCCCCCTCTAATTTTGTGTCCTGCGCGGGACCCGCCTTCGCGCTTTGCGCTACGGCGGATAAACTCCAACCCGCGCATCTCCTGCACATTCATCGACAGAGATGCCCGGATCAAGCCCGCGCATGACGATAACTTTGCTGCGTTCAGGCCGTTCCGGCGGTTCGCTCGAAGCGGCGGATGATCTTGGTCTCGAACAGGTCGACCTTCTCATATGGATCGGCGGCCGTGATCTCGGCGGCGTCGGACCGGCTCTCGGCGTGGATGATCCAGACGCTGCCGTTCATGTTGCCGTCGTCGTCGAAGGACGGCCCCGCGAAATACAGGGTCTCGCCAATCTCCTCGGCGAATGCCATATGCGCGTCCCGCGTTTTCATCCGCAGATCGAGGGTGCCGGGCTTGTCCACCCGGTAAACGAAATAGAGCATTGGTTTTCCCAAATAATAAACGTCATGCGCGGGCTCGACCCGCGCATCTCTTGCACGTTCACGGACAGGGATGCCCGGATCAAGTCCGGGCATGACTATAGCTGTTGAGTGGTCAGCCGCGACCGATTTTGGCTGCCACTGTCTCAGCCAGTGACGGGTCCGGCGCGTCCAGCTCGGCCGACACACCGGCATCGAGGCTCAGCTCCACATAGTCGAAGGCCGTGAACGGATCGATCGGGGCGTCGAAGATCACCGTCAGGAAGCCGTGCCAGTTGCCGTCGGCGTCGCGGGTGAAGACGTCGTTGAAGGGTAGCCGCGACGTGCGCGCCTGGATCAACCCGTCGACGTTGCGGAATCGCTGGTTGGGAATTCGCAACACCTGTGGCTGCGCGTTCTTGAAGCGCACAAACACAACCGCCGGGTCGATGTCGTAGTCGCCGAACACCAGATTGAAGAACATCTCGGTGCCCTGGACGATGGCCTCGTCGTGCACCGTGAAATCGAACACGAACGCCGCACTGTTGGGTGTCGCCGGGCCGTTCAGATCCGGCCAGTCGTCGGCCGGTGCGGTGGGTGACAGGGACAGGTCGGTCCAGTTGGAGCCGCGGGTCTTGTCCCCGACCGCCAGGCAGCCCTGGCAGGCGTGGCCCGCATCTTTGCGTTCGGCGTCCGAGCGATTGTCGAAATTATCCTCGCCCCGGTACCACACGCCGCCATCCCGGTTCAGGTCAGGTAGAAACTCGTCCGGCTCCAGCACGCCGTTGGCGTTGGTGTCGGCAGGCCCCGGCCCGACACCCTGAATGGGACGGCCGAGCGCCGCTGTATCTGTAAAACCAAAACCATCCGCATCGCCGATCCGCACCCATTCGAACGCTTGCGCGTGCGCTGTTTCACCGGCCAGCAACAGCAAGGCGACGAGCAGCGCGCCAACATATTTTGGAAGTCTATTCATGAAGCCCCAAACCCGTTGTGACCCGCATAATGCGCAGCGCACCGCGTCTGCCACAGTCACAATGGCGTGCTTGGCCAGCCCCGTCACAGGCCTGCACTCCGCTTTGACTCGTTCCCTCCCGAAACCTAGAACAAAATAAGAACATTTAACGAGAACGGAACACAGCAACGGTGCCGGCGGATCCCCAACTCCTCCAGCGGCTGCGCAGCCGCATCGCCGCCATCGAGCGCGGCGGCAGCGGGAGTCCGTCCACTGATGACTACCTGCCCCTAGGGGTCACCGAAATCGACGAACACCTGCCCTGGGGCGGCCTCGCGGCGGGGGCGGTCCATGAAATCCTCGACGGCGACGCACCTACCTCGAACAGCACATCGAACAGCACGACCAAGATCGGCGGCGCGCTGAACGGCGCGGTCACGGCCTTCGCCGCCGCGCTCGCCGGCAAGGCCCAGCATACTCGCGCGCGGCCGATCGTCTGGATCGCACCCCGCATAACCGCCCGCGAAAGCCTCTACGCGCCGGGGCTCGCCGGGTTCGGCCTCGATCCTGCCGACCTCATCGCGGTGCGGGTGCCGCCCGGCGGTGATTTCGCGGCGACGGCGCTGTGGGCCATGGAGGAAGCACTCCGCGCGCCAACGGTCGGGCTGGTCTGCGCCGAGATCGAGGCGCTGGACCTCACCGCCAGCCGCCGCCTGCAGCTTGCTGCGGAGACAGGCGGTGGGCTCGGCCTGCTGTTGCGTCGCGATGTTGGTCGGGATGCGAGAAGCGCCCTGCCCCCAACCGCCTGTGTCAGCCGCTGGCGGATCGCCGCGTTGCCGGGCGGGCCATCCGAATATTCAAACCTGCCCGGTACGACGCGCTGGCAGGCCGAACTGCTGCGCGCCCGGGGCGGACGCCCCCGAAGCTGGCAACTGGAATGGAGAAATGACGGACAGGATAATTCCCAAACGCCGCGTGGTTTCGCTCTGGTTCCCCCGCTTCGCGACCGATCGCTGCCAGCGCCAACTGAGGCGACGGGTGAAGCGCCAGCCCGGCAACGCCGCACGGCCTGAACCTGTTCTGGTCATGGCGATGCCCGAGGGTGGTGCCGTGCGCCTGAGCGCGGTGACGTTGGCGGCCCAGAAGGCCGGGCTGTCCCCGGGCCAGACGCTGGCCGACGCCCGCGCGCTGATGCCCGACGTCGCGGTGCATGACGGCGACCCGGACGGCGACAGTGTGACTCTGGAGCGGATATCCGGCTGGTGCGGGCGCTATACCCCGTGGACCGCGCCCTCGGGGCTGGAGACCGGCGGTGCGGCGGGTATCTGGCTGGATGTCTCCGGTTGCGCGCATCTGTTCGGCGGCGAGGCCGCGATGCTCGACGACCTGACCACGCGCCTGGCCGCCATCGGTTACACCGCCCGGGCCGGTCTCACCGACACGGCGGGGGCCGCCTGGGCCGCCGCGCGTTTCGGCAAGCCCGGCATCGCGCGCTGCGTGATCTTTCCCGAAGGCGAACACGCCGCCCGGCTCGCGCCCTTCCCCCATGCGTCCCTGCGCCTGCCGCCGGACATCCTCGACGGATTGGAACGCCTCGGCCTGCGCAACATCGCTGATCTGGCCGACTTGCCCCGCGCGGGGCTGGCGCGCCGGTTCGGCGAATTGCCCGCCCGCCGCCTGGATCAGGCCCTGGGGCGGGTCGATGAGCCCATTTCACCCCGTGCACCCGCGCCGGTCTGGCGGCTGCGCACCGCGTTTGCCGAAGCGCTGGGCCGCGAGGCGCATATCGCCGCCGCCGCCCGCAACCTGCTCGAGGCCCTGTGCAACCGCCTCTCCCGGGCCGAGCGCGGCGCCCGGCGGCTGGAACTTTGCCTCTTCAGGGTCGGCGGGCGGGTCGACACGATCATGGCCGGCACCAGCCGGGCGAGCCACGACCCCGATCACCTGATGCGGCTCTTGGGCGAACAGCTCGATCGCCTGCCCGAGCCGCCGACGTCCGCGCCCGACCCGCTCAGTGCAGCCGCCGAGGCCATGGTCGAGACCCTGACCCTCGCCGCGGTGGTCACCGAGCCGCTCCGCGCCGTCCAGACTCGGCTCGCCGGAGGACGTGACGATGATCCCGCCGCGCTGGAACGCCTGGTCGACCGGCTGGCCGGGCGTCTCGGGTCCGACAATGTGATGCGCTTCAGGGCCCGCGACACCCATCTGCCCGAGCGGGTGCAGGAGGGTGCGTCCGCGCTGACGGGTGATCCATCCAAGGGAGCCACCCCCTGGCAGCCGCCCCAACCCCGGCCGCCACGCCTTTTGGCGCGCCCCGAACCAGTCGAGGCCATGGCGCCCGTGCCCGATGACCCGCCGGTCCTGTTTCGCTGGCGCGGCCGCACCCACCGGATTACCCGCGCGGAGGGCCCGGAGCGGATCGAACCCGAATGGTGGCGCGAGCCGACAGCAAACAACACGACCCTCGACGCCGACACCCGCGACTATTACCGGGTGGAGGACACAGACGGCCGGCGTTTCTGGCTCTATCGCGAGGGTCTGTATGACCGGAATTCCGCCGATACACCGCCGCGCTGGTTCCTGCACGGGCTGTTCGGATGAGATTACACACACATTCACGAATTGTAGGGGCGGGTTTCAAACCCGCCCGGGAACCCGGGACACAAACCTGATGGTAGATGGAAACCCAAACTGGCCCCAACGCCGCGCCTTACGCTTGCGACATCACGACTATCGCGACCCCGGCGCTTATTTCGTCACCATTTGCACGCATCAGCGCAAATGCATCTTCGGATCGATTCCGGACACGATCTTTGAACCCAGCAGTTTGGGCACAATCGTCGCCAATTGTTGGGCGCGACTGCCTGACCATTATCCAAATCTGTCACTCGACAGCTTTGTCATCATGCCAAACCACGTGCACGGGCTGATATTTCTGACTGAGACACCTCCACGCCACCCACTGTCCGAGATAATCAGGGGTTTCAAAACGTTCTCCGCAAAGCGGATTAACCAGAAACGCCACGCATCCGGCATCCCTGTTTGGCAAAGAGGTTTCCACGAGCATGTCGTTCGCAAAGACAAAACACTCGACCGAATTCGTGAGTACATTCAAACGAACCCGGCGCGTTGGGCGATAGACCAGGAAAATCCGTCTGTCACGCGGGCGGGTCACAGACCCGCCCCTACATCGGATAGCGGGTCCGTAGGGGCGGGTTTCAAACCCGCCCGGAAAACTGGCCCATGACCGCCGCCCCCGAATATGTCGAACTGCAGGTGACGAGCAATTTCTCGTTCCTGGAGGGTGCGGCCCACCCCGAAGAGCTGGCCGCGCGGGCCGCCGAACTGGGCCATCCTGCGGTTGCCATCACCGACCGCAACACGCTGGCCGGCGTGGTGCGCGGGCATCTGGGGGCCAAACAGGCCGAAATCCGGGTGATCGTGGGCGTCCGGCTGGATTTCATGGACGATTGCCCGTCATTGCTTTGCCTGCCGACGGACAAGGCCGCCTATTCGCGCCTGTCCCAGCTCCTGACCCTCGGGAAACGCCGGGCGGCAAAAGCCCAGTGCCATCTGACCATCGCCGACCTGACCAACCCGGACGGTGGCTTCATGCTTGGCGCGGGGCAAATTCTGATCGCGCTTCCGCCTGACGATTTGCCTGAAAACCCCGAAGGCATTTTTTCCAGCTTTTTGAATCGTCTATCGGTTGAACTTGAATCAGAAACTTATCTCGCCGCCAGCCATCTCTACCGGGGCAACGACACGCGGCGGCTGGCCCGGCTGGCCGCCATCGCGCGAACCTGCGCCACGCCCCTCGTGGCCACCAACGATGTGCGTTATCACGCGGTCGAACGGCGCGCGCTGGCCGACGTCGTCACCTGCATCCGCGAACATTGCACCATCGACAATGCGGGGCGTCGCCTGGCCGTCAACGCCGAGCGCCACCTGAAACCCGCCACCGAGATGACGCGGCTGTTCCGTGATTATCCCGATGCCATCGCCCACACAGGCGAAATAGCTGCCAAATGCCGCTTCTCCCTCGACGAGTTGCGCTACGAATACCCCGCCGAGCCGGTCGCCGCCGGGCGCACGCCCGATGCCGAACTCGCACGGCTGACATGGCGCGGTGCCGCCGACCGCTACCCCGACGGCATCTCCGCGAAAGTTCGCGCCCAGCTTGAGCATGAGCTCACCCTGATCGCCGAGTTGCGTTACGCCGCCTACTTCCTGACCGTGCACGACATCGTCCGGTTTGCACGCTCGCGCGACATTCTGTGCCAGGGCCGCGGATCGGCGGCGAATTCCGCGGTTTGCTTCTGCCTCGGCATCACCGCGGTCGACCCGGACCGGCTCGATCTGCTGTTCGAGCGGTTCATCTCCGCCGAACGCAACGAGCCACCCGATATCGATGTGGATTTCGAGCATGAGCGCCGCGAGGAGGTGATCCAGTACATCTACGCCAAATATGGGCGCGACCGCGCTGGACTGGCCGCCACGGTGATCAGCTACCGCTCGCGCTCGGCCCTGCGCGAGGTCGGCAAGGCGCTGGGCCTGACAGAGGACACGGTGGCCGCCCTGTCGGGCCAGGTCTGGGGCTGGTCCAACGAGGGCGTGCCCGACGAGGTGGTGCGCTCGCTTGGTCTCGACCCGGCGGACAACCGGCTGGGCCTGGCGCTGCGTTTAACCCGCGAGCTGATCGGCTTTCCCCGTCATCTCTCCCAGCATGTCGGCGGGTTCGTCATCACCCGCGAGCGGCTGGATGCGCTGGTGCCCATCGAGAATGCGGCGATGGACGACCGCACGGTGATCGAGTGGGACAAGGACGATCTCGACGCGCTCGGCATCCTCAAGATCGACGTGCTGGCGCTCGGCATGCTGACCTGCATCCGCAAGGCCTTCACCCTGCTGGCCGACCATTATGACCGGCCCCTGGAGTTGGCGGACGTGCCGCCCGAGGACCCGGCGGTCTATGACATGCTCGGCAAGGCGGATTCACTGGGCGTGTTCCAGGTCGAGAGCCGGGCCCAGATGGCCTTCCTGCCGCGCATGAAGCCGCGCAACTTCTACGATCTGGTGATCGAGGTCGCGATCATCCGCCCCGGCCCCATCCAGGGCGACATGGTGCATCCTTATATTCGCCGGCGCGACGGGCTGGAGACGGTCGAGTTTCCGTCTCAGGAGTTGGAAAACGTCCTCGGCAAGACCCTCGGCGTGCCGTTGTTCCAGGAACAGGCGATGCAGATCGCCATCGTCGCCGCCGGCTTCACCCCCGGCGAGGCCGACCAGTTGCGCCGGGCCATGGCGACCTTCCGCAAGACCGGTACCATCCATACCTTCCACGCCAAGATGGTCGAGGGCATGGCCGAGCGCGGTTACGACCGCGACTTCGCCGAGCGTTGCTTCCGCCAGATCGAGGGCTTCGGCGAGTATGGCTTCCCCGAGAGCCACGCGGCCTCCTTCGCCCTGCTGGTCTATGTCTCGTCCTGGCTCAAATGCCACTACCCGGATGTCTTCGCCGCCGCCCTGCTCAACAGCCAGCCCATGGGGTTTTACGCCCCCGCACAGATCGTCCGTGACGCCCGCGAGCACGGGGTCGAGGTGCGCGGTCCCGACGTGAACCACTCCCTGTGGGACAACCGGCTGGAACCCCTGATCGGCGATGCCCACGCGCTCCGCCTCGGTTACCGGCAGATCAAGTCCCTCAACCGCGAGGCCGCCGAGGCCGTGGCGAACGCCCTGCCGGAGGATGGCTACGTCTCGGTCGAGGATGTCTGGCGCCGCACCAACATCAACACGGCGGCACTCGTCGCACTCGCCGAGGCCGGCGGGTTTGATTCACTCGGGCTTGAGCGGCGCGAGGCCCTGTGGGCGATCCGGGCGCTCGGGCACAACGGCCGCGAGACGGCCGCTGGCCTGCCCCTGTTCGCCGCCGCCGAGGCCCGTGATGCAATCCCCGAGCCCGCAATCACGCTGCCAAACGAGACCCCCGGCGAGGTCGTCGCCAATGACTATGCGTCGATCCGCATGTCCCTGAACCACCACCCGGTGGGGCTATTACGCCCCGAGCTCACCGCAATGAAAGCCGTGCCGGCCCGCGAACTGCGCGAGCGCCCCAACAATCAGCGCCTGACCACGGTCGGGTTGATCCTCGTGCGCCAGCGCCCGGGGACGGCCAAGGGCGTGATCTTCCTGACCCTGGAGGACGAGACCGGCGTCGCCAACGTCATCGTCTGGCCGGACGTTTTCGAGCGCTTCCGCAAGGTGGTGCTGTCGTCGCGGCTGGTGCAGATCAGGGGCAAGCTGCAGCGCGAGGGCATCGTCACCCATCTGATCGCCGAGGAGATCATCGATCTGTCGGCCCGGCTCGACGCGCTCGGCGATGGCAGCACGGATGATCCCCGCGAATTCGACAATGCCTGGGCCCGCGCCGACGAAATCAAATACGGCACCCGCCCCGACCCGCGCCAGGAACCCACGAGCGGGCCCACGCTCGCGAAGCCATCGCTATGGCGCCACCCGCGCAACACCCATATCGCGATCAAGTCACGGAATTTTCACTGACGGCGGCGCAACCGTACAAACGACTTACTAGGCAGACTGATCAAAAACCTGAAGCGCGTGCACCTGAACATCCACATACATGCTCAGAAAATCCTCGGCCACGCCGTCATACGACCCCGACACCGGGATCGCCTGCTGTGGCTCCCGCGCAACGGCGATCGGCACGAGGTTGTGCCCGCCATGGGAGCCATTGGTGGGATCAAATTCAACCCAACCCGCGCCGGGCAGATACACTTGCACCCAGGCATGGGTCGCACCCGCGCCGGTCACCTCGCCGGTGCCGCCATCGATACTCGGGTCATAGAGATATCCGCTGACAAACCGTGCCGCCAGGCCGACGCTGCGCACGGCCTCCATCATGAACAACGCATAGTCGCGACACGTGCCCGACCCACGGTCCAGTGTCTCCACCGGCGTCTGCACGCCCGGCTCGTAACGCGCCTCGTAATCGAATTCATTCTGGATCGCCTGAGTGACCGAAATCAGAAAACCTTCGGTATCTATGCCGCCGGCACCATTGCCAAGAAACCTGCGTGTCCACTCGGTCACTCGACGCTCGGGGTCAGGATAATGTCGTTCGATCGTGCGCCCCAGATCGGGCACCTCGCTCGCGGGATAACTGAATGGGATCTGGCGCGCATATTCCTCAATCGGAAACTCTGGTGTGTCGAGCGGATAGCGGTCGAGCACGATCTGGCTTTCAAAATGCAGGGTGTCCGCCATCTCGTTGAACGACGCCACGGCAACCGAATTTCCAAAGACGTCGTGATACCAGCGAATGTCGGACGTCGGCGTAACGGTCAGAGACGCACTGAACAGGCGCAAATCATGGCTGTCGCGCGGCCGGAACATCATCCGGTGGTCTTGAAACTTCACCGGCCGCAGATAGCGGTAGGTGGTCACATGATTGACCGTTAATCGCTGCACGCTCGTGTTCTCCATGTGCGGCCACTCAATTGCCGAAGGTCGACGATATAATCACCCGACTCAATAGATGCCTAGCGGCATTATCGTGCGCGGAAGAGCATGACCTCTCTATGTCGACAGCAAATACGCCTTGCCGATCTCGGCCGAAACATCGCCCAGCGCGATCTGTAAATCGTCGATGAACTTGTGCAAACGCCGCGACGTGACCCGCTGCCCAAGCCCGGTCTCAAGCGTGAATGCGAGTGAACGGCGCGCCTCCTCGACCCGCGCGTGCCGCTCATGGTCATGACGCGATTCCAACTCGCGCAGCCGGGTGCTGATGCGTTCGACGCAAAGCGCCACGGCCCGTGGAAATTCCTGATCGTAGAGCAGGAACCCGGCGATATCCCGTGCGCTGGAGCCCGCAGGATACAGGCTGCGAAAGGCGTGATACCCGGCGACCGACCGCAACAACACACTCCAGTGAATTGAGTCGCGCCCTTCGGTTTCAGTTTCGGAAATTCGATCGAAACCCATATCGAGAATGCGCGTGGTTTGATCGGCACGCTCAAGGAATTTGCCCAACTGGTAGAAACACCAGGCCTCACCTTGGAAGAAGGTGCCTTCCGCAATGCCCTCGAAGGTTTGACAGTCGAGCTTTATGTCCGTGCAGACCCGCGAAAGATTGTTCAATCGGATATCGCGCTGGTTCAGCTTACCCATTTGATTATGGAACATGTTCAGATGCGTCCACATCTCGGTACTGATCAGGTGCCGGACCGAGCGCGCATTCTCACGCGCCGAGGCAATCGACGATGCGATCGAAGTGGGATTGTTGCGATCGAGCACGTAAAAGTTGGAAACCTTCGCCGCGTCCGCGCTGCCGTGAGCCTTCCTGAAGCGGTCCGTATCCGCATAGAGATCAAGGACCCGCCGCCAATCAGGTCCCTCCGACTGGTCGCGCGCATAGGTCTCGTTGATATCGAGAATACGCGCCAGCGCCTCTGCTCGCTCTACGTAGCGGCCCATCCAGAAGACATTCCAGCCAAAGCGTGCAACGAGACTAGTCAAGAACCCAGGTATCCTTTGATCCGCCGCCCTGCGACGAGTTTACAATCAGCGAGCCACGCTTCATCGCCACTCGTGTCAATCCGCCTGGCAGGACCCACGTGCTGTCGCCCGTCAGCGCGAACGGCCGCAAATCCACGTGGCGCGGCTCGACGTTGCGTCCGATCAGGGTCGGCGACACCGACAGGCTGACCAATGGTTGACTGATGAAATTATCAGGATCGGCCTTCAGTTTGGCCCGCAGTTGCGAAAGTTCGCGTTTGCTCGCGCGCGGCCCGATCACGACGCCATAACCACCGGATTCACCGACCGGTTTTGTCACCAGCTGATCGAGATTGTCGAGGGTCTTCGCCAGACCGTCTGCCTCGCGGCAAATGTTCGTGGGAACATTCTGGATGATCGCGTCCTCATCCAGATAGTAGCGAATAAGTCTCGGCATGTAGGCATAGACAGCCTTGTCGTCTGCAACGCCCGTACCCACGGCGTTCGCGAGCGTCACGTTGCCTTTGCGATATGCCTCGAAGAGCCCCGGCACGCCCAACATGCTGTTAGGGTTAAACGCCTGGGGGTCGAGGA
>JABJEK010000005.1 GCA_018702955.1 Rhodospirillaceae bacterium
ATCAGGACGTCGAAGGCGCCGAGCCGCAGGTCGCGCAGGATCTCGATCCGCTCCAGGGTCTCGATGTCCGAATGCATGTAGCGGACCCGCAGGCCCTGCTCGTGCATGTATTCGGTGAGGTCTTCCGACATCCGCTTGGTCAGGGTGGTGACCAGCACCCGGTAGCCCTTGGCCGCGACCTCGCGGCATTCGGCGATCAGATCGTCCACCTGGGTCTCGACCGGGCGGATGATGCAGACCGGGTCGGTCAGGCCGGTGGGCCGCACGACCTGCTCGGCGAACACGCCGCCGGTCTGGTTGATCTCCCAGTCGCCGGGCGTGGCCGAGAGGAAGACGGTCTGGGGCCGCATCTCGAACCATTCCTCGAATTTGAGCGGCCGGTTGTCGACGCAGGACGGCAGACGGAAGCCGAAGTCGGCGAGCGTGCCCTTGCGCGCCAGATCGCCCCGGAACATGCCGCCCAGCTGGGGCACGGTGATGTGGGATTCGTCGACGAACAGCAGTGCGTCTTTCGGCAGATACTCGAACAGGGTGGGCGGCGGCTCGCCCGGTGCGCGCCCTGTGAGGTGGCGGGAGTAATTCTCGATCCCGGGGCAGGCGCCGGTCGCCGCGATCATCTCCAGGTCAAACGTCGTGCGCTGTTCCAGCCGTTGGGCCTCGAGCAGCTTGCCCTCGCCATGGAGCCGTTCGAGCTGGGTCGTGAGCTCGGTCTTGATGGTCTTGCGGGCCTGTTCGAGGGTCGGCTTGGGCGTGATGTAATGGGAGTTGGCGAACACGGTTACCTTTTCCAGCTCGCCGATGGTCGTGCCCGTCAGCGGGTCGAACTCCTTGATCGTCTCGATCTCGTCGCCGAACAGGGACAGGCGCCAGGCCCGGTCTTCCAGATGGGCGGGGAAGATCTCCACCGTGTCGCCGCGCGAGCGCAGGGTGCCCCGGAAGAAGGCGGCGTCGTTGCGCCGGTATTGCAGCTCGGTCAGGTCGCGCAGGATCTGGGTCCGGTCAACCTTGTCGCCGACCTGATAGACCTTGGTCATCTTCAGATAGGATTCGGCATCGCCGATGCCGTAGATGCATGACACCGAGGCGACGATGATCACGTCGCGGCGTTCGAACAGGACGCGGGTGGCGGCATGGCGCATCCGGTCGATCTGTTCGTTGATCGAGGATTCCTTCTCGATATAGGTGTCCGACCGGGCGACATAGGCCTCCGGCTGGTAGTAATCGTAATAGGAGACGAAATACTCGACCGCGTTGTTCGGGAAGAAGCTCCGCATCTCCGCGAAAAGCTGCGCCGCCAGGGTCTTGTTCGGTGCCAGGATCAGCGCCGGCCGGTCGGTCTCGGCGATGACATGGGCCATGGTGAACGTCTTGCCCGAGCCGGTGACCCCGAGAAGCACCTGGTCCATTTCCTCGCGGTTCAGCCCGTCGATCAGGTCGGCGATGGCCTTGGGCTGGTCGCCCGCCGGCGTGTAGTCGGAGATCAACTCGAATCCCGCCGGGCCGCTGCCCGCCGGGTGGTCTTCATCGAAGACCCGGCTCGGCAACGTCTCCACCGTCGGCAGGTATTTGGCCTGGATTTCAGCGAGATCAGCCATGGCCTCTATATAGGTCGCGCGGGTGTGCGATGGCCAGTCCGGGCACCGTCAAACGCGGTGGAGAAGTTGATCCAGATCAATGAAACCGGGTTGTCGCGGTGGCAAATTGGTGAAAATTCATCAAGGAGCTTCGTCGTGCCCGTCGAAAACATAATCATCCTCGGAATTGTCGTCGTCTCCAATCTCGCCTTTTGTGCCGTGGCCGGCTGGCTCACTTGGGAAAGTGGCAAACAGCGCAAGATCGAACGACACCAGGCCGCCGCCGAGTAGTCCCCAGAACCCCAGTACCCTGGCGGCAGCAGGGTGAAAGGTGCGGCGCGGGCATGTCCCGCGCCGAACTGTGTCTGGGGATGACTTTCGTGTCGACCGGCTTGCGCAGAATCCGGACGGGGACTAGGTTCTGCGCCCGCAAGCACATCTCGATATCCAACCTCTGACCGGACAAAATCCGATGGCTCTCCTTGCCGAACGTTTGAGCAGTATCAAGCCCTCGCCGACGATCGCGATCAACACCCTGTCCCAGGAACTCAAGGCCCAGGGACGCGACGTGATTGGCCTCGCGGCGGGTGAACCCGATTTCGATACGCCCCAGAACATCAAGGACGCGGCCGTGCGCGCCATCGCCGAGGGCAAGACAAAATATGTCGCCCCGGCGGGCATTCCCGAGCTGCGCGAGGCGATCTGCGAAAAGTTCAAGGCCGACAACGAGCTCGACTATGAGCCCGGCCAGATCCATGTCGGCTGCGGCGGCAAGCAGACGATCTACAACGCCCTGTTCGCGACCCTGAACGCGGGCGACGAGGTGATCGTGGCGGCCCCCTACTGGGTGTCCTATACCGATATCACCCTGCTCTGTGGCGGCGTACCGGTGGTGTTGAACACCACCCAGGAGACGGGCTTCAAGATCACGCCCGAGGCGCTCGACGCGGCGATCACGCCGAAGACCAAGTGGCTGATGATGAACTCGCCCAGCAACCCGTCGGGTGCGGCCTACACGGCGGACGAGCTCAAGGCGCTGGGCGAGGTGCTGCTGCGCCATCCCCATGTCTGGATCATGCCCGACGATATGTATGAGAAGATCGTCTACGACGATTTCGAGTTCACGACGATCGCCCAGGTGGTGCCGGAACTTTACGACCGCACCCTGACCCTGAATGGCATGTCGAAGGCCTATTGCATGACCGGCTGGCGGGTCGGCTATGCGGCGGGCGCGTCGGAGCTGATCAAGGCGATGAACATGATCGCGTCCCAATCCACCACCTCGACCTCGACGATCTCCCAATGGGCGGCGGTCGAGGCGTTGCGCGGCCCGCAGGACTTCATCGCCGCGCACAACAAGGTCTTCAAGGAACGCCGCGATCTCGTCGTGTCGATGCTGAACCAGGCGAACGGGATCGAGTGCGCGACACCCGAGGGGGCGTTCTACGTCTACCCGTCGGCTGCGGGCATGCTTGGCAAGAAGACGCCGGACGGCGACGTGTTGAACACCGATGAGGACGTGGCGCGCTATCTGCTGGGTTCGGAAGGGGTCGCCGTGGTGCATGGCGAGGCGTTCGGCCTGTCGCCCCATTTCCGGATTTCCTATGCGACCTCGAACGAGATGCTGGAAGACGCCTGCACGCGCATCCAGCGGGCCTGCGGCGCGCTGAGCTAGTCGGGCACGCGTTCACACGGCGCGTTGATTGGGCTGTGAGCCTCGAATCGGACTAGGGTTTTCCTGCCTGCGCCAGACGCGGCACAGTGGGGAAAATTGTCAGTACGTGCCCGGTCACTCGGGATCATCGCATTCTGTACCGTCGCCACGATGGCGCTCTGGTTCTCGGCCTCGGCGGTCGTGCCGGCGCTGCGTGAGAGCGTCGGCCTGCCACCGCTGATCGCGTCCCTGTTCACCAGTTCGGTGCAGGCTGGCTTCGTGGTCGGCACCATCGTCAGCGCCCTGTTCAGTCTGGCCGACCGGTTCGACCCGCGCCGGTTCTTCATCGCATCGGCCCTGACCGCCGCCGCCGCGAACGCGCTCATCCTGGCCTTCGAGCCGGCGTCTTTCGCCGTGATCGGGCTGCGCTTCGCGACCGGGGTCTGCATGGCGGGAATCTACCCGGTGGGCCTGAAGCTCGCGGCCAGCTGGGCGCGCGGCAACATGGGCCTGATGCTCGGCGGGCTGGTGGGTGGCCTGACCCTCGGCTCGGCCGCACCCCATCTGTTCAATGCGTTGGGTGGTATCGACTGGGTGTTCACCATCGCCGCCGCGTCAGTCTCGGCCACGCTTGCCGCCGTCGCGATGATCTGGGTGGAGGTCGGCCCAAACGTCGCGGATCGCCGGACCTTCCGAATGGATGCCGCGCTGAGGGCCTGGAAGGAGCGGGGGCTGCGGCTGGCCAATATCGGCTATCTCGGTCACATGTGGGAGCTCTATGCCATGTGGGCCTGGATCGGCGTGTTCCTCGACGCCAGCTTCCGCCTGACCCTGAGTGACAGCGCCAACACCGGGGCACTTGCCGCGCTGGTGACCTTCGTGGTGATGGGGGCCGGCGCGCTCGGTTGCATCGGCGGCGGGGTGTTGTCCGACCGGTTCGGGCGCACCACGGTGACCATCTGGGCGATGGCGGTGAGCGGGCTGTGTTCGCTGCTGGTCGGGTTCCTGTTCGGCGGCGCGGTCTGGCCGCTGGTGGCGCTGTGCATCATCTGGGGCGTGGCCGTGGTGGCGGATTCGCCGCAATTCTCCGCCAGCACCGCCGAGCTGTCCGAGCCGGCCTATGTGGGCACGATGCTGACGGTCCAGACCAGTGCGGGCTTCCTGCTGACGCTCATCACCATTCACCTGGTGCCGATGATGGTCGATCTGGTGGGCTGGCGGTTCGCGTTCATGATTTTGGCGCCGGGGCCGTTCATCGGGATCATCGCCATGTGGCGCCTGCGCCGGAGCCCGGATGCCGCGCGCATGGCGGGCGGGCGCGGATGATCTGGGTCAATACAATCTGCGCCGGCCCATTGTAATTTGCCGTTTCTTGACTATATTTAGAATAGTTCTAAACAACATTCTGATCAAAGCACGAGACAGAGGAGCAGGCCATGTCAGAGAATCCCGGCCAGATTGGCGTCAATATCGGTATCCCCGAAGACCAGCGGCGCGATGTCGCCGACGGGCTCTCACGCCTGTTGGCGGACACCTACACGCTGTACCTCAAGACCCACAATTTCCACTGGAACGTCACCGGCCCGATGTTTAACACGCTGCACACGATGTTCGAGGTGCAGTACAACGAGCTGGCGCTGGCGGTGGACGAGATCGCTGAGCGTATCCGCGCCCTGGGCTTTCCCGCGCCGGGCAGTTATGCGGCGTTTTCCGAGTTGTCGTCGATCCCCGAGGCCGAGGGCGTGCCCGGCGCGTCGGACATGATCAAGCAACTCGCGGAGGGCCAGGAGACGGTCGCCCGCACGGCCCGCGAGGTCTTTACGGCGGCCGACGGTGCCAACGACCAGCCGACGGCCGACCTGCTCACCCAGCGCATGAACCTGCACGAAAAGAACGCCTGGATGTTGCGCAGCTTCCTCGCCTAGCAGGCCAGTCGGAACCAAGGACGGCCGGGTGCTTTCGGGCACCCGGCTTTTTGCTGTCTGCGGGGTGGCGTAATTTTTAGGCTTGAAGTTTCGTTACAGTCACATTATATATAGCGTGACAGTAACGAAATGGAGTCATATCATGACCGAAGAAACCAACAAGCAAGAGACGGAACCCATGGGACGTCCCCCGATCAATGACGCACCGATGTCCGGTGCCGAACGCCAGCGCCGCCGGCGCCACCGGTTGCGCAGTGAGCCCTGGAACGACCCGCGTTCGCTCGCCTGGTCCGTTGTGGCCGCGGTGCGCGGTTTGCGGGCAGATGAAGCTGCGACAATCTCCGATGATGCCCTGGCCGCGATCATCGCGCGGGCTTCGGATGAGCTCACGGCCGAGACCGAAGGGGACGAGGTAGCGGAGGCCGCCGTCGCCGCTCTGACGCGGTTCCTCGATCCCGACCAGCCCCTGCCGGAACGTCGCAAGCGGGGCCGTCATGGGCGCCACGGAGGTGGGCATGGACGCGGTCGAGGTCACAGGGGCGGCGAGGGTCACCGTCGTCGGCGAGAAGGCCAAAGCGCTTCCGACGAAGACTGAAGGCATATCGCACACCGTTGCACCAAGCGTTCGGGCGCTTATATTGAAGGCTAACAACCGAGAACCCGAACGGGAGACGAACATGGCCGACCTCGACACCCAGACCCAGACCGAGTTGGAAGCAGCCGCCTTCCGCACGCTGGTGCAGCACCTGCGCGACCATCCGGAAGTTCAGAATATCGACCTGATGAACCTGGCCGACTTCTGCCGGAATTGCCTGTCCAAATGGTACAAGGCGGCGGCCGACGAGAAGGGCATCGACATCGACTATGAGGCCGTTCGCGAAAGTGTCTACGGCATGCCGTATGCCGAGTGGAAGGACAAGCATCAGACCGAGGCGACGCCCGAGCAGCTTGCGAAGATGAAGGAAAAGGCCGGGCACTGACCGCCTTTTCTTTGCCTTTTCACGCGCGATTGGGTTAAACGCCGTGGCGTCGCCGATAAGCGCGGCGCCTTTCGCTTTCGGAGAGAATTTGATGTCGGATACCGGTGGAATTGCGGCCGATCGCCTGCGCAGCTTTATCGAGCGGGTCGAGCGGCTGGAGGAAGACCGCGCCAACCTGAACGCGGACATCCGCGAGGTCTATTCGGAGGCCAAGTCGGCCGGGTTCGATGCCAAGACGATGCGCCAGATCGTGCGTCTGCGGAAGCTCGAGCCGGCCGAACGCCAGGAGCAGGAACACCTGCTCGAGGTCTACCGGAACGCGGTTGGTCTCTAACGGCGGCCGCTAGCGCAAACCCTACGCCGCCACCTTCGCCTGTTTACTCCGCCGCCTTCGCTTGCGGGGCGTTCGGGTCGCGGAAGGTGCGCAGGAGGGCCGCTTCTTCGGTCTTGGCACGGGCCAGATGCTCGTCCTTCACATGGCCGTAGCCGCGGATTTGCTCGGGGATCGAGGCGATCGCGATGGCCAGATCGTGGTTGTTCCGGTTGAGCCCGTCGCAGATGTCGCCGATCACCTTTTCATAGTCGGTGATCAGCCGGCGTTCCTGCTTGCGTTCGGCCGAGCGACCGAAGGGATCGAACGCCGTGCCGCGCAGGAATTTCATCCCTGCCAGGGCCCGGAACGCGGTCATCATCCAGGGGCCGAACTCCTGCTTCAGCAATTCGCCCGTCTCCGTGTCGCGCTTGGCGAACAGGGGCGGAGCCATGTGGAATTTGAGCTTGTAGTCACCCTCGAACTGGTCGTGCAGCTTGCGGGTGAACTGGCCGTCGGTATAGAGCCGCGCGACCTCATACTCGTCCTTGTAGGCGAGCAGCTTGTAATAGTAGCGCGCCACCGCACCGGCGAGACCAACCGCGCCCTTGGCCTTGTCGGCCTCGGCCTTCTGCACGCGCACCACCAGATCCTTGTAGCGTCGGGCGTAGGCCTCGTTCTGGTATTCGGTCAGGAAGCGAATCCGCCGCTCGACCATGTCTTCCAGGGTCGTGGCGATGTCGGGTGCCTGCAGGCGCAGCGGCGTCACCGGCGCGGCGGCCCGTCCGACCCGCGCCGCATCGACGGCGGCCCTTCGGCCCCACATGAAGGCGGACCGGTTGAAGTCCACGGCCACGGCGTTCAGCTCGATCGCCTGATCGATGGCCGCGCCGGTGATCGGGATCAGGCCCTTCTGCCAGGCATAGCCGAGCATGAAGAGGTTGGTTGCGATTGAATCGCCGAGCAGTGCGGTGGCGTAGCGGGTGGCCTCGACAAAGCTGGCCGCGGCCTCGCCGACGGCGACCTGGATGGTCTGGCACATCTCCGGTGCGTTGAGGTCGAAGTCCGGGTTGCTGGTGAAGTCGCTCGTGAACGTCTCATGGCTGTTGATCACCGCATGGGTCTGGCCGGGCTGCATCCGCGCGAGCGCGTCGGCACCGGCCGCGACGACGAGGTCGCAACCGAGCACCAGGTCGGCGCTGCCGGCGGCGATCCGCACGGCGTGCAGATCTTCCGGCTTCGCACCGATCCGCACATGGCTGATCACCGCACCACCTTTTTGGGCGAGCCCGGTCATGTCGAGAACCGAGACGCCCCGGCCTTCGATATGGGCGGCCATGCCGAGCAGGGCGCCGATGGTGACCACGCCGGTGCCGCCGACGCCGGTGACGAGGATGCCGTAGGGGTTGTCCAGGCCCGGCAGGGTCGGCTCGGGCAGGTCGATGCCGTCGAACGCGGTGTCGGCGCCCGCGGGTGCCGAGGTGTCCGGGATGCGCAGCTGGCCGCCCTCGACGGTCACGAAGCTCGGGCAGAAACCTTTGACGCAGGAGAAATCCTTGTTGCAGCTCGACTGGTCGATCGCCCGCTTGCGGCCATATTCGGTCTCGACAGGCACCACCGACAGGCAGTTCGACTTGACCGAGCAGTCGCCGCAGCCTTCGCAGACGGCCTCGTTGATCATCACGCGCTTGGCCGGGTCGGGGAAGGTGCCGCGCTTGCGCCGGCGGCGTTTCTCCGCCGCACAGGTCTGGTCATAGACGAGCACCGACACGCCGGGGAATTCGCGCAGATCGCGCTGCACCTGGTCCAGCTCATCACGGTGATGGATGCTCACGCCATGGGCGAACGGCGCGCCGGTCGGATATTTGTCCGGCTCGTCGCTGACCACGACGATACGTTGCACGCCCTCGGCCTCCACCTGCCGGGTGATCGCGGGGACGGAGAGGGGCCCGTCAACGGTCTGTCCGCCGGTCATCGCCACCGCGTCGTTGAACAGGATCTTGTAGGTGATGTTCACATCGGCCGCGACGGCCTGACGGATCGCCATGAATCCGGAATGGTAATAGGTGCCGTCGCCCAGATTGGCGAAGACATGGTCGTCGTTGCTGAACGGCGCCTGGCCGACCCAGGTGACGCCTTCGCCGCCCATCTGGGTGTAGGTCTCCGTGTCACGGTCCATCCACAGCGACATGAAGTGGCAGCCGATGCCCGCCAGCGCGCGGCTGCCCTCGGGCACCCGGGTGGACGTGTTGTGGGGGCAGCCCGAACAGAAATAGGGAATGCGCTTGGCGGTCGGGGGCTGCTGGGCGAGAGAGGCTTCCTTCTGTTCGAAGAAAGAGAGCCGCTGCTCGATCGCATCCGAGCTGTGCCAGCGCCCGAGCCGCTTGGCGATCACCCGGGCGACCTCTGCGGGGCTCAATTCGCCCGACGATGACAGCATCCATTCGCCATTTTCGTCGAACTTGCCAACGACGCGCGGGCGTACATCGGCGCGCCAGTGATACATCTGCTCCTTGAGCTGATCTTCCATCAGCGCGCGTTTTTCCTCGACGACCAGGATCTCTTCCATGCCTTCGGCGAATTCGCGCACGCCCTCGCGTTCCAGCGGCCACGGCATCGCGACCTTGTAGATGCTGATACCCACATCGACCGCCATCTCTTCCGTGATGCCCAGATCGTCGAGGGCCTGGCGGACATCCAGATAGCTCTTGCCGGTGGTGACGATTCCGAGCCGCTTGCTGGGGCTGTCGATCACGGCCTTGTCGAGCCGGTTCGCGCGGGCGAAGGCCAGCGCGGCGGCCAGCTTGTATCTGTGCTGGCGCTCTTCCTGGGGCAGGAATTCATCGGGCCAGCGAATGTTGAGGCCGCCCTCGGGCATCGCGAAATCGGTCGGCAGGGTGATCTGGACCCGGTCGGGGTCGACATACACCGAGGCCGAACTGTCGACGGTCTCGGCGATGGCCTTGTAGGCGACCCAGCAGCCCGAGTAGCGCGACATCGCCCAGCCATAGATGCCGAGATCGATGAACTCCTGCACCCCCGCCGGGTTCAGGACCGGGATCATGGCATCGACGAAGGCGTATTCCGACTGGTGCGCGGTGGTGGAGGATTTGGCGGTGTGGTCGTCGCCTGTCAGCAGCAGCACGCCGCCATGGGCCGAGGAGCCGGCCAGATTGCCGTGCTTGAAAACATCGCCGGAGCGATCGACCCCTGGGCCCTTGCCGTACCACATGGAGAACACGCCCTGATGTTTGGCGTCGGGATACAGGTTGAGCTGCTGGGTGCCCCAGATGGCGGTGGCGGCCAGGTCTTCGTTGACGCCGGGGCGGAACACGATGTTGTTCCGCTCCAGGAACGGTTTGGCCCGCTCCATTTGCTGGTCGAGTCCGCCGAGCGGCGAGCCGCGATAACCGGTGACATAGGCCGCAGTATCGAGCCCCGCCGCGGCGTCGCGCTGGCGTTGGATCATCGGCAGGCGCACCAGCGCCTGGGTGCCGGTCAGGTACACACGGCCCGATTCGAGGGCGTATTTATCGTCGAGGCTGACAGCGGTCTTGGCCATGAATGTCTCTCCCTGCGGGTGCCGATGGGGCGATCCCTGAAAAGAAATGTAAGGAATGCTGTCCTATTTGTCCATTCACCCCGCCTGCCGGCACATTTCCGATCTGGCGTGGTTCATATTGCGCGGAGTGCCGGGTTGCGTGCAATCACCGCCGGTCTCATTTATATGATCGGCTGCACATGCACGTGAAGATGTGCCTGAAGATACGCTTGTAGATACGCCTGAAGATACGAAGGGATTTCGCGACGTCATGACAGTTCTTCTGACCGGTGCGGCTGGTTTCATTGGTATGCATGTCAGCCTGGCGCTGCTCGCCCGGGGCGAGACCGTCGTCGGCATCGACAACCTCAATGACTATTACGACGTCAACCTCAAGGAGGCGCGTCTGGCGCGGCTGACCGCCCATGAGAATTTCTCTTTCGTGCGCGGCGACATCGCCGATCTCGATACCGTCATGGCGGCGTCCAAGGGCGTGGACCGGATCATCCATCTCGCCGCCCAGGCGGGTGTGCGCTACAGCATGGAGAATCCCGGCGCGTATATTCAGGCCAACATCGTCGGCCACATGAACATGCTCGAAGCGGCACGCGCGCTCGGCGACGGGCTGCGGCACATGGTCTATGCCAGCTCCTCGTCGGTCTATGGCGGCAACACCAAGCTGCCATTCTCGGTCGAGGACCAGGTCGATAATCCGGTGTCGCTCTACGCCGCGACCAAGAAGTCGGATGAACTGATGAGCAACGCCTATGCGGTCACCTACGGGATACCGCTGACCGGCCTGCGCTTCTTCACGGTTTACGGCCCCTGGGGACGGCCCGACATGTCCGCCTACATCTTTACCCGCAAGATCGTGGACGGTGATCCGATCCCGGTCTTCAACAACGGTGATATGCAGCGCGACTTCACCTATGTGGACGACATCGTGTCCGGCGTGCTGTCGGTGCTCGACCTGCCGGCGAAGCCGAATGCCGACGGCAAGCCGGCGCACCGGGTCTACAATCTGGGCAACAACAATTCCGAACAGCTGATGCGCTTTATCGGCGTGATCGAGGAGGCGCTCGGCACCAAGGCCGAGATCGACTTCCAGCCCATGCAGCCGGGCGACGTGCAGGCGACCTATGCGGACATCACCGCCAGCCAGCGCGATTTCGGGTTTGAACCCAGGACGCCGATCGATGTGGGTATTCCCAACTTCGTGGCGTGGTTCCGCGAGTATCACGGCTAACCGGCCGTCCTCCGCTGTGGCGGGGCCTCAGCTTCGCGCGCGGCCGTACAGTCCCTCGAGACGTTCGCCGTAGATTTCCCGGATCACGTGCCGCCGGATCTTCAATGACGGCGTCATCAGGCCGTTCTCGGTCGTGAACGCCTCGTCCGCGACGATGAAGCGCCGCACCTGTTCGATCGGGCCCAGCCGCGCATTCGCCCGCTCCAGTGCCTCACGCAAGCGCTCATGAAACGCCTCGGAATCGGCCAATGCCGAGAGGTCCGCCTCCCGGTCGTTCTCCGATGCCCAGCTACGGATAAAATCATCATCCGGCACCAGCACCGCGACCAGATGCGGGCGCTTGTCGCCATAGACCATCGCCTGGTTGATCTCGGCCTCGAACACCAGCGCACCCTCGACCCGCTGGGGCGCGACATTGTCGCCGCCGGAATTGACGATGATGTCCTTCTTGCGATCGGTGATCTTGATGTAACCGTCCTCGTCGAGGAGACCGATATCGCCGGTGTGCACCCAGCCGTCACGCAGCGTCTCCGCCGTCAGCTCGGGCGCGTTCCAGTAACCCTGCATCGTCAGCTCGCCCCGGATCAGGATTTCGCCATCATCGGCGATGCGCAGATCGACACCGGGAAAGGCCGGGCCGACGGTGTCGATCTTGATGCGTGACGGCGGGTTGGCGCTGACCACCGGGGCCGTCTCGGTCTGGCCATAGCCCTGGAGCAGGCGTACGCCCAGCGCCAGGAAGAAGACACCGATATCGTAGTTCAGGGGTGCGCCGCCGGACACGAATGCCTTGAGCCGGCCGCCGAAACGTTCAGAGACCTTCTTGCGCACCAGCTTGTCGAGGATGGCATCCTGCAGCCGTTCGACCATCGACAGCCCGGCCGCGCCTTGTTCGTAGCGTTTGATGCCCAGCGCGACGGCCTTGCGGAAGAGTTTCTCTGACAGCCCGCCCTTGCGCTCTACGCCCGCCATGATCCGTTGGTGCATGGATTCATACAGCCGCGGGACGGCGGTCATGATCGTGGGATGAATCTCGCCCATATTCGCGGCCAGCTTGTCCACGCTCTCGGCGTAGTAGACCTCGGCGCCGATCGAAATCGGGAAATACAGGCCCGCCGTGTGTTCGTAGGAATGGCTCAGGGGCAGGAAGGACAGAAAGGTCTCGCTGTCCATCTCCAGCAATTTGTCCGTCTCGAACAGGTGATAGGCGCCGACGCAATTACACAGGATCGCACCATGGCTCAGCATGACGCCCTTGGGCGCGCCGCCGGTGCCGGATGTGTAGATCAAACAGGATGTATCGGTGCGCGCGGTCTGGCCGATCACGGCGGCGACATCGTCGTCGGTCTCGGCGCCTGAATCGTAGAGGTCGCGCCAGTTGATAATGACGATCCCGTCGCTCTCGCCACCCGTGCCTTCCATCGTGATGACGGTCTTGATGGTGCCGGTATTGCGAATGGCGGGCAGCAGGCGTTCGGCCAGCCGTTCATTCGACACGATGGCGACACGCGGATCGCAGTCGGTGATGATGTGGATGTGGTCGGTCACCGTGTTGGTGGTGTAGGCGGGCACGGTCACACCACCCGCGGACATGATGGCGAGGTCGGCCAGGCCCCATTCCGGCCGGTTCTCCGAGACCAGCATGACCCGGTCACCGCGCTCTACACCGATGCGACGCAGGCCCCGCGAGATGGCGCTCACCGTGTCGCGGGCGTCATGCCAGGACACGGGCTGCCAGGCGTCATAGCGCTTGGACCAGAACATCGCGTCGGTGCCGCGCGCGTCGGCCTTGTCGAAGAACATCTGCGGCAGGTTCTGCCAGTGTTCGTAGCGTTCGGCGTAGTCCATCGCGTCTACCTTGTTTCTTCGGATCGTTTTGGCGGCCGCACAAGCACGTGAAAAACCCGATGAGCGCTTGTTGAGAGCCTCAATGGACCCTATCTCTTGATGTGATTCAAGGAGCAGTCGAAATGTCCAGAAATGCCGCCGTCCCATCCCCGCTTTGGGCCCCGGAAGGGAGCCCCGCGCGCGCCAAGCGTGAGAAGCTGCCCGAATGGGATCTGACCGATCTGTTTCCGTCCCCCGACAGCCCGGAACTGGCCAAGGCGATCAAGACATCGCGCGCCGATTCAAAGGCCTTCGAGACCCGCTATCAGGGAAAGCTCGCGGAACTGGATGGCGGCGCGCTGGCCGCAGCCATTTCCGAATACGAGGCGCTCGATGAGGTGCTGTCGCGGGTCATGAGTTATGCCGGGCTTCTGTATGCCGGCGACATGACCAACCCCGAAAACGGGAAGTTCATGCAGTCGATGCAGGAGACGGTGACCGAGATTTCGTCCCATCTGCTGTTTTTCGCGCTGGAGATCAACCGGATCGAGGATGCCCGGCTCGAATCCCAGCTGGGTGAATCCGAAGCCTTGCAACGTTACGCGCCCTGGCTGCGCGACAGCCGGTCCTACCGGGAATATCAGCTCGACGATCAGCTCGAGAAGTTGTTGCTCGAAAAAAGTGTGGCGGGCCGTGCGGCATGGAACCGGCTGTTCGATGAGACGATGGCGGATCTGCGCTTCGACGTCGAACTCCCGACGGGCAAGCAGGAGATGACCAGCGCCGAGGTGCTGAACCTTCTGTCCGACGGCGACGGGGCGGTGCGCAAGGCCGCGGCCAAGTCTCTCGGCGCCGTACTGGGTGCCAATGCCCGCATTTTCACCCACATCACCAACACGCTGGCGAAGGACAAGGAGATCGAGGACAAGTGGCGCGGTTTCGCTCGTCCGGTCTCGAGCCGCAACCTCGCCAACGTGGTGGAGGATGAGGTCGTCGACGCGCTGGTGAAGGCGGTTCGGGGTGCCTTTCCCGACCTGTCCCATCGCTACTATGCGCTGAAGGCAAAATGGTTCGGCGTGGACCAGCTCGACTATTGGGACCGCAACGCGCCGCTGCCCGACGACGATGACACGGCGATCCATTGGGGCGACGCGGTCACCAAGGTCCTCGACGCCTATGGCAAATTCTCGCCGGAACTGGCCGAGGTCGCGCAGAACTTCTTCGACAATGACTGGATCGACACGCCGGTCCGGCCGGGCAAATCGCCCGGTGCGTTCGCGCATCCGACCGTGCCCAGCGCGCATCCCTATCTGTTGCTCAACTACCAGGGCAAAACCCGCGACGTGATGACCTTGGCCCATGAACTGGGTCACGGGGTGCATCAGGTGCTGGCGGGCGGGCAGGGGCATCTGATGTCCGACACGCCGCTGACCCTGGCCGAGACGGCGTCCGTGTTCGGTGAAATGCTGACCTTCCGCAAGCTGTTGTCCGAGGCGGATGACCCCAGGCTGCGCAAGACGATGCTCGCCTCGAAGGTCGAGGACATGCTCAACACCGTGGTCCGCCAGATCGCGTTTCACGAATTCGAGCGTCGGCTGCATGACAAACGCGCCGAGGGCGAGCTCCTCACCGAGGAAATCTGCGATATCTGGATGGAAATCCAGGCCGAGAGCCTCGGTCCGGCGATCCGTTTCGAGGATGAGTACCGATATTTCTGGACCTACATCCCGCACTTCATTCACTCGCCCTTCTACGTCTATGCCTACGCCTTCGGCGATTGCCTGGTGAACTCTCTCTACGGCGTCTATGAGGGGTCTGCGGACGGGTTCGCCGAACGCTATCTCGATATGCTGCGGGCGGGCGGGACCCTGCGCCACAAGGAGCTTCTGGCACCCTTCGGTCTGGACGCATCCGACCCGGCGTTCTGGCAACGCGGTCTCGATGTCATCGCCGGGCTCATCGATGAATTGGAGGCACTCGATTCTTGAGCGATGACGCATGACGGATGACGAACGCGCGACCGTCCGCGGGCAGGTCGGCCGTTACGGCCGGGTCGGGGCGGCGGTCGGCGGTGCCGCGTTCCGCATGGCCGGGCAGCGCTATCTTGGCCGCCCGGCGGACCCGGAGCGCAACGCCGCTGATCTGAAGGCGGCGCTGGGCGGCCTGAAGGGCCCGCTCATGAAGGCCGCACAGATACTGGCCACCATTCCCGATGCGCTGCCGGCCGACTACGCACGTGAGCTTTCGGAACTTCAGGCGAACGCGCCGCCCATGGGCTGGCCGTTCGTGCGCCGGCGCATGGCGGCCGAACTGGGCGATGACTGGCGAGACAAGTTCGCCGAATTCGACCGGACGGCGGCGCGCGCGGCATCTCTGGGGCAAGTACACAAAGCCACCAGTCACGACGGTGCGCCGCTCGCCTGCAAGCTTCAGTATCCCGACATGGCCTCGACGGTCGCCGCCGATCTGAACCAGCTCAAGCTCGTCTTCTCGCTATATCGCCGCTACGATTCTGCGATCGACCCCAGCCAGATTCACGCTGAACTGGCGGAGCGTCTGACCGAGGAGCTCGACTACAGGCGCGAAGCCAGGCACACGAAATTATATGGGGCGATGCTTGCGGACGAAGCGGGCGTGGATGTCCCGCAGGTGGACGACACGCTCTCCAGCGGCCGCCTGCTCACCACCGGCTGGCTCGAGGGTCAGCCCATGGCGACCTTCGCCGAGACGGCGGATCCCGAAGCACGAAAAGCGGCGGCGCTCAACATGTTCCGCGCCTGGTATGTGCCGTTCTACGGCTACGGCGTGATCCATGGTGATCCCCATCTGGGGAACTACACGGTCAACGATGACGCCACGATCAACCTCTATGATTTCGGCTGTATCCGGGTGTTCCCGCCGAACTTCGTGCGCGGCGTGATCGACCTCTATCACGCGCTGCGCGAGGGGGACCGGGACCGGGCAGCGCACGCCTATGAGAGCTGGGGGTTCGAGGATATCTCCAACGAGCTTCTCGACGCGCTCAACATTTGGGCGGAGTTTCTCTACCGGCCGTTGATGGAAGACAAGGTGCAGCGCATCCAGGAATCGGAATCGGGTCTCTATGGCGCCAATATCGCGCACCAGGTGCAGGCGAAGCTGCGCGAACTGGGCGGGGTCACACCGCCGCGCGAATTTGTCCTGATGGACCGGGCCGCCGTTGGGCTTGGCTCGGTGTTTCTACGCCTGCGGGCCGAACTCAACTGGCACCGGGTGTTTCACGAGTTGATCGATACCTTCGACGTCGACGGCCTCGATGACCGGCAGGCCGCCGTGCTGACGGCGCATGATCTCGAAGTGCCTGCCGCCGGCTGACGGCGCGGCAAATTTGCGTTCGATCAATTCGCGAGCGCTTAGGCCGGTCTAGCTTGCCCTCCGAACATCCAAGGGGGCGGGCAATGCCACTCAATGCCATTCAGCACTTTCTCGTACACACGGACGATGTGGAGGCGCTGGCGGACTGGTTCGAGCGCAATCTCGGCCTGACGCGCGGTGTCACGCCGGATTTCAAGGTGCCGGTCGTCTGGCTCTTCATCGGCGACCTCGATGTGATTCACATCGCCGAGTTTCCCGATGCGGGAAAGGAAAAGCGGTTCCAGGAGAAGTATCTCGGCGGGCGCAAGACCGATGTGACCCACGGCTCGGGCGTGATCGACCATGTGGCGTTTCACTGCACGGGGTTGGCCGACATGATCGCGCGTCTTGATGGGGCGGACGCCAGTTACCTGAAACGCCAGGCCAACGTGGGTGATTTGTTCCAGCTGTTCGTCGATGCGCCCAACGGATTGCGGATCGAGCTTAATTTCGCGTCGGCCGAAGCAGAGGCGTCCGGCATAGAGCCGGACATGACGGCGTCGGAGGCCGTGGCCGTGGGCTAAGGCTGGGGCTAGCGCGTTCCTCACGACAATGTTGCTTGTCCGTGGCCCCGGCCATGGTGTCTTACAGATGTGACTATCTGGAGGTATGCCATGCTTGACCGACGCGCATTCATTGCCGCCGCCGCCGGGTTGCCGGCCGCGGTGCTGGCCGGAACGCCGGCCCGGGCCGCCACGCTCGACGACGCGCTGAAGTCCAATCTGAAGGGGCTGCAGGTCATGCGGGGCCCGGTCACCGATGCGAACTTCGACGGCCGGCCGGTGCTGGTCACCTTCTGGGCGAGCTGGTGCCCGCCGTGTCGCGCGGAGATGGGCGAACTCGCCAACTACATTTCCGACAATGGCAACAAGGTCAGCATGATCGCCGTGAACTGGATGGAGAATTTCGCCGGGCCGGTCAGCCAGTCGCGTCTGCGCCGCTTCGTGGATGTCATCCATCCGGATATTTCGGTGGTCGTCGGCAACCGGTCGCTGAGCAAGACGCTCGGCGGTATCTTCGCCGTGCCCGCAGTGGTCGTGTTCGACGGGCAAGGCCGTGAGGCCTTCAAGCTGGGCGGCGGGCGTGGCGAAATCGGCCGCTTCTTCATCACCGAACGGCGCCTGACCGGAATCGTGAACGGGTTGTCATAGGCCCCCTTCGACATTTCATTTGACGCTGGCCGTCAGCCGCGCGACCGTTCCGCGTCTTGCAACGGGGAGGGCCGGGACATGTCCACGAAACTCAAGGAAAAGACTGCCGAGGTCGCGGCGGAGCGCGGCATCGCCACGCATAAAGTGGTGATGGAAGATGACAGCATGATCGTCACCCACTGGGTCTTCAAACCCGGTGAGCAGACCGGTTGGCATCTGCACGACAGAAACTATATGCCGATCCAGCTTTCGACCGGTCGGTTGCTGTTCGAGTTTCCCGATGGGTCCACGCGCGAAGTCGATTATGTACCCAACACGTCGTCCTTCGTTGAAGCGCCGCTGGAGCACAATGCGATCAACATCGGCGATGTCGATATCGTCGCCCTGGAAATCGAATTCAAAAACTAGCTTCGCATTGATTGCCGCGGGCGGGTCGACCGTTAGGTGACGGTCTGCTTGGTCACGGCCAGCGCCCCGTCGAGGGTGCGGTCGACGGTGTCGGAGATATACGCCGCCAAATCAGACTCGACCGGTGAGCGATAGATGAACTTGCGCACGAAGTAATAGAAAATGGCGGCATGGATGTTCCAGGCGGCCTCGATCTCGAGATCGGAGATCGGCACCTGGTCGGGATCCGGCGCGCCGGCCGTCGCGCGCATCTCCGTGCAAATCGGGATCAGAAGGCGGCTTTCCAGAAGCTCGATATAGCGCCGGTTGATGTCCTCGCCCGCGAGGCCGGCGAACATGTAGATGCGAATCCATTCATAGGTCAGCGCCTCGCTGGCGTAGGCGTCGTAGAAGCCGATCAGCCGATCGCGCAAGGGTATCGAGCGGTCGTCGATCAGCCGCTCCCAGGCGGTCTTCCAGCGGCCGATGAAGACCTCGTCATAGACCTTCTCGATCAGGTCCTGCTTGGTCGGGAAATACCGGTAGAGCAGGGGCTGGGTGATTCCGAGCCGCTGGGCGAGTTCGCGCGTCTGCCCGGCAAACCCCACATCGGCGAAGAACTGGATGGCGCCGTCGATGATGAGTTGCTCGCGTTCCGCCGGCGCGAAACGCTGGCGTTTCGGGTCGTCGGACGTCTTCGCCGATACGGCCATGCTTAATCCTCGTGATGCGGGCGGGGTGTCACTCAGGCCGCGTCGGGCTCGATGCCCTCGGCCTTGCCGCCGGCCTTCGACGAATAGTTCTGATCGATGTACCCGCACACATAGTCGTACATCGTCGTCGGCTCGTATTTCAGCTCCTCGCCCGCCTCGGCGAAGTCGGCCGGATCGGCCAGCGTGTCGGGTGCGGCGTCGAAGAATGTGGCCATCGAGTACCGGTCCTGCGCGGGCGGGATCACGCGATGCGGCGAGGCGATGAAGCGGCCGTTCGACCAGAGGTTCAGGAACTCGCCCGTGTTGATGACCAGCGCGTCCTTGTTAAAGGAGGCGGGCAGCCAGTTGCCCTGATGCGTCAGAACCTGCAGGCCCGCGACCCTTGTCAGCGGCAGGATCGTCAGGAACGAGTGGTCGCTGTGGGGTGAGATGCCGAACTGGTTCTCTTCGGCTTCGACCGCCGGATAGTGGGCGTTGCGCGTCCACATGATCGGCTCCTCGAAATACTTGTCGAAGAAGTCGATCGGCTTGTCGAGCGCGAGGGCGTAGAGCGGCACGATCTTGCGGCCCAGATCCGCGCAGGCGTACTGGTAGCGGACCATCGGTTCGCGGAAACCTTCGATGTCCGGCCATTTGTTTGGGCCGGTGAACCGGACGCCGTCACGCACATAGGGGTGATCGTCGGGGCGGTCGAGGCACAGCACGAGGGTCTCGTTCAGATCCTGCTTGGTGTTCTCGTTGATCTTCGAGGTGACATAGACGGTGGATTTCGGTGCGATATAGCCGACCGAGGTCTCGTCGAACTTGAGCGCGGCCTTGTCTTCTGTCGACAGCTTGAAGAACTCCTTTAGCGCGCCATAGGCGTCGTCGATCGTCGGGCGGTCGATCCCGTGATTGATGACGACATAGAAGCCGATCGTCTCCTGGATGAACCGGATATTGGCCGCGAGTTCCTCGGCAGCACCAGGCTCGCCGGCCAGATAGGGGCCCATGTCGAGGACCGGGATTTCCTCGAACTCATCGGCCTTGTCCACATTGCGGTAGTCGAAGATCTTCGGCGCGGTCTCGGTGCTCATGGCTGTCTCTCGTGTTTCTTATTTATCAATCGATAAATTAAAATTCCGGACCCCGGCTGTCAATTAATTTATCATTTGATAAATAGCGATTCCCGGTTTGCCGGGGCTATTCCGCCGGGCGGCCCCGCCAGCCAACCCAGGCGGCGATCATGGCGAGTGACTGGGTGCCGAAGATGACCCACGCCAGGGGCAAATGGGTGGTGCTCGACAGCGCGCCGACCAGCAATGTGGCGAGCGCCGCAGTGCCGTATTGCACCAACCCGTTGATCGAGGCAGCGGTGCCCGCATAGTCGGGCCGCACGCTGACCGCGGCGGCCATGACGCTGGGGAAGGCGATGGCCAAGCCGATCCCGAACAGGGACATGGGCGCGATCGCGGCCAGCGGCGTCAGCACCCCGGCCAGCGGCAACGCCAGGTACAGCGATGCACCGAGCAAGGCGATGAAGGTGCCGAGGACGATCATCCGGTTCACGCCGATTTTGCCGGTCAGCCAGATGGCGCTGGCATAACCGAAGAACGCCCCCAGTGTGCCGGTGAGCATGAGGTATCCGAACCGGTCGGGGGCGACGCCGTAATTGTCGATCAGGACGACCGGGACGCCGGCGAACCAGGCGAACATACCGCTGGCGAGAAAGCCGATGTTGAGGCTGTAGGCGACAAAGGTACGCTCGCCGATCAGCACCCGGTAACCGCGTGCAAGCGCGCGAATGTTGCCGAGCAGGTCTGCGCCCTGGACGACATTGGTTTCCGCCATGCGCAGCGCGCAATAGGTGAACAGGGACGCGCCCATCAGACCCAGGGAAATGAACGACGCTTGCCAACCGAACTGGGTGTGCAGATAGCCGCCGATGGCCGGCGCGGTGGCGGGCGCGAACACCATGACCGTCGAGATGATGGCCAGCGCGCGGGCGGATTGTTTGCGGTCATAGAGGTCGCGGACGATCGAGCGGACCATCACCATCGACCCTGCGGCCCCGACACCCTGCGCGATGCGCGCGAAGATCAGCATCGTCATCGAGGTCGAACTGGCGCAAACGAAACTGGCGACCGTATAGATGGCGAGGCCCCAGAGCAGGGTCGGCCGGCGGCCGAAACGGTCCGACACGCCGCCATAGAAGAGTTGCGCGATCGCGTAGGGAATCAGGAACGCGATCAATGAGCCCTGGACCGTGGTCGAGGGGACATCAAAAGCCCGCCCGATATCCGGGATCGAGGGCAGGAAGAGATTATAGGCAATCGCGCTGCTCGAAATCAGGACGGTCAGCAGCGGGATCGTTGGCGACTTACGAAGAATGACGTTTACCCCGTGGGGTTTGACCGGCGTTCGGCGCGGCGTTTGGCTGGGACGACCGAAACTGTATCACGGGCAGTCCGGCAACTTCGGCGTGTGGTCAGCGGACCAGCATGTCCGCGGCGGATAGATGCTCGACCTCTTCGTCGGACCCGGCGAAGGTGCGGGTGACCTTGTTGGAGCCGTAGATCCAGAGGATCACCATCGGCTCGTCACCGATGTTGCGGAAGCAATGTTCGACCCCAGCCGTCACATAGGTGGTGTCATAGGCCTTGAGCTCCGTCGTCTCGCCGTCGATTTCGACCTCGGCGCGGCCCGACAGGAGTGTGACCTGCTCGTCGCAATTATGCTTGTGCAGTGGTGCCGCCTGGCCCACAGGAAAGGAGCTGATGCCGGTGGTGAAGGCCGCGTCCGGTCGTACGGCCGGAATAACCAATGGCGTGCTGGCGACACCGCCACCGCGTTCCAGGGTTCGGGTTTCATCGAATTTCAGGATGACGTTATCGGACATGGGTGCCTCGGGATGACTTGTTTATACTGTTGGTCAGGTCAGTGATCTGGTCGAAACCAATCTGCATTACCCAGTCGATTCAGCTTTGTCGGTCTCGTTCCAACTGACGGCCCAGTGCAATGCCGCAAGTCCGACGAGGATTGCGCTTACGCCGAATAACAGCATGACATTGGCCTCATCGATTTCGATCAGGATGAGTTTGCGGATCATGGCCAGAACGCCAATCAAGACAATCCCCTGAATTTGGAAAACGATCTTTCGATTCTTCAGCGCGAGAATGAGTGAATGTCCAAACTCAAGCGCGATCAGCGCCAACAGGATTTGTCCGAAAAGTAGTTTGAAGAGACCGAACGCGAATATGTTCTCTCCGGAGAAGAGCACATTGAACAACGTAGCTACGACCTGGGCGACCGCTATGATCACGACGATCCCGATGAGACCGATCAAGACAGACGTCACGATGGTTTCAAAGCGTTCATAGCCGTTACTGTCGAGCCAGTAATCCTTCAAAGTTGGTAATTTCATGCCGGTTCCCCGCGTTGCGCTTCGTGGCGTAATGGCCGCGAGTGTTTTCAGTAGCAGCGTGCAGGGTGGATGAACAGATAATCGCGATGGTGACGCTTCAAGCCGGCCGGTCCGGTTTCGGCTCGAAGTCGGCGATCGTTTCGCGCATCTTCTCCAGTTCCAGCGTAAGCCCGAGGACGCCCTGGGCGACAACCGACAGCTGGTTGTCGACGTTCGCGACATCGATCAGGTGGGTGGTCAGCCGGTCGGCGAGTTCCCGCATCTGGCGCAGATAGAATGCCATCGTGACGAGCGCAAATGTAGCCGCGATCACGCACATGAACAGGATGATAGGAACGAACTGCAGACTCAGTGGTGTTTCGAGCATGGTTGAGGCCTGGGTTGACTACGCCGCGACCTGCTCGTCGGCGAAATAGTTAAGCTCTACCGTGATCCCGTTCGGATCCTCGATGAAGATCTGAAACAGGTCGAGATCGGGCACCTTGCGTTCGCGAAACCGTACGCCCCTGTCTTCCAGCCTGGCAATCAGCATCTCGGGATTTTTCGCCCGGAACGCCACATGGTCGAACGCGCCGGAGCCGCCGGATCCGTCGAGTTTGGATGCGTCGACATCGCCGCCGAGATACTCGATCAGGCCCGAGGGATCGTCGGGGTCCACGCCGACCAGATGCACGACCGGCTTACCGTCGACATAGAGCCAGTTGCCGGGAAAGTCGAAATCGGGTCGGTCGCCGTCGGTCATCCCGAGGATGTCGACATAGAAATCCCGGGTCTCGTCCAGTTTGACCGTTCGGATCGAACAATGGTCCAGCGTGCTGAGGGACATTTTGCTTCTCCGGTTCCTTTGCGGGGTCTGCACGGGACGGAATGTACGTGACGGGCCTCGGCGGCGAATTGATCCAGGTCAGATGCTCCTGCGGGCGTGCAGCGTATTGGTACGGGGCGATGGATGTCGGCAATTCGTGCCGCATCTTGCGCCCCGGCAAGAGGAGTTTGCACACCGATGGATTCAGATACGAAGAAGAGCGTTCTGCGCATGATTCCCTATGGGATTTACGTGCTCACCGCCAAAAACCAGACCGGCGAGGTCGCGGCTGCGACCGTGAACTGGGTGACCCAGTCCTCGTTCGATCCGCCATTGTTGGTTATCGCCGTAAAGGCGGATTCCGGCGCGTTGCAGCTGATCGGTGAATCCGGCCATTTTGCGCTGAATTTTCTCGGCAAGGGCCAGCAGGGACAGGCCTTCGCCTTCTTCAAACCGGCCAACGCCGAGGATGGGGCCATCAACGGCGAGGCCTATCATGACGGCACGACCGGCGCGCCGATCCTGGATGCAGCACCGGCGAGCGTTGAATGCAAGCTGGCCGAAATCATCACGCGCGGCGACCACCACATCGTCATTGGTGAGGTGGTGGATGCACATGCCCCGGTGGCGATCGAAGGCCGCCCTGACGAGGCGGGCCTGCATATGAACGAGCTGGGGGATAACGTGTTCTACGGCGGTTGAGATAAAACGCCGTTTCCAACTTCTTCAGTCGTCCAAAATGACGAGAAAATTGCGCCCGGATGCGGCTTGCCCTGCGTGCTGCAGCGCGGCATATTCCCCCCCGCACCGTCAGGTGCACGGCGCGGGCGCCGACCGGCCCCGCGCATGTTGGTTCGAACCGAGGTTCTTCACATCATGAAGATCGCGATTGCAAAGGAACGCCGCCCGCACGAACGCCGCGTGGCCGCGACCCCAGATACGATCAAACGCTACCTCCAGTGGGGCTTCGACGTGAGCGTCGAGACCGGCGCTGGCGAGGCCGCAGCGATTACGGACGCCGCCTATACCGAGGCCGGCGCGACGGTCGCGCCAACCCGCGCGGAAGCGCTGGCAGGCGCCGACATCGTGCTCAAGGTGCAGCGCCCGCGCACCCAGTCAGATGGCGGCGAGGATGGTCTCGCCGATATCCCGGACGGGGCGATGCTCATCGCGTTGCACAACCCCTATGGCGACCCGATCGGTGTCGAGGAATATGCGAAGCATAATCTGGTGGCGTTTGCCATGGAGATGCTGCCGCGTATCAGCCGGGCCCAGTCGATGGACGTGCTGAGTTCACAGTCGAACCTGTCGGGCTACAAGGCGGTGATCGACGGCGCGGCGAATTACGGCCGCGGCATGCCGATGCTGATGACGGCGGCCGGGCGTATCAATCCCGCGAAAGTATTCGTCATGGGCGCCGGTGTGGCCGGTCTCCAGGCCATTGCCACGGCGCGCCGGATGGGCGCGATCGTGTCGGCCACCGATGTGCGCATGGCCGCCAAGGAAGAAGTGGCGAGCCTCGGCGCGTCCTTCGTGATGGTTGAGCCCGATGAGGGCGACACCGGACAGACCACCGGCGGTTACGCCAAGGAAATGTCCGACGACTACAAGCGCCGCCAGGCCGAGTTGATCGCCGATCACATCAAGGACCAGGATATCGTCATTACGACGGCGCTGATCCCGGGTCGCCCCGCACCGGTACTGGTCAATGACGACATGGTCGCCTCGATGAGGGCGGGTTCGGTGATCGTCGACATCGCGGCCGAGCAGGGTGGCAACTGCACCCAGACCAAGCCCGGTGTGAAACATGTCACCGACAACGGCGTGATCATTCTGGCCGAACTCAATCTGCCCTCGCAACTCGCCGCGGATACGTCGGCGCTGTATGCGCGGAACCTGCAGAATTTTGTCGAATTGTTGGTCGACAAGGACGAAAAGAAGATCACCGTCGACTGGGAAGACGAAATTATCGTCGGCACCTGCCTGACGCGCGACGGCAAGATCGTGCATCCCGCATTGTTGCCGAAAGACGAAACGCCACCTGCCCCGGAACCCGCGGAAGAAGCGGATGACGCGGGCGACGACGCAAAAAGCGAAGACGAGACTTCATCCGAGCCGGGAGCCTGACCATGGATCCTTCGACCCTAGCTGAGAGTGCCGCCCAGCTTGCCAACGACGCGCAGGGCATTGCCGAGCGCGCCGGTGCGCTGGCG
>JABJEK010000018.1 GCA_018702955.1 Rhodospirillaceae bacterium
ACACAGTCCGGCGATTGGGACCAAATTGTTGCTGGCCATTGGTTTTCCCTCCCGTTTGGGTGCTGTCCGGTTGTTGTCCCGACAGAGCCGACATTTACTCTAGGACAGAACCCCGGTGGATCAATTCAAATTCGGATTGTCCGAATCTTCCTGACGGCAATATTGGTTTCGGCATTGTTTGCTTCGTGGTGCTTCCGGTCGGTCCCGTGCCCGGCTAGGATCGGTCGAAAGGCCCGAGGCCGATAATCAGTGGAACAAGATCATGACCATCACCGACGCACCGTCCGTAACCACAGACGACATCGAGATTTATCGTCACGGCGACCGGCCCATGATCATACGGTTGATCCGACCCGTCGGTGCCGGCCCGTTCCCGGCCATTCTCGACATGCATGGGGGCTGCTGGTGCAAGGGTGGACCGGACGAGTGCAGCGCGCGTGGCGAGGTCTTCGCCGAGGCCGGGATGGCCTCTGCCGCGCTCGATTTTCGCCAGGCCGCCGACATCTATCCGTCCTCCCTGGAAGACATCAATTATGCGCTGCGCTGGCTGAAGGCGCATGCTGAAGAACTGCGTCTCGACGCCGGCCGGATCGGTATCCTGGGCCAGTCGAGTGGCGGCCACCTGGCGATGCTGGCGGCCATGCGGCCGAACGAGCCGCGCTACGCCGCGCTTCCGCTCGAGCCGGGCGCGCCTGATGTCGATGCCAGCGTGCGCTGTGTGGGCATGATGTGGCCGGTGATCAATCCCCTGTCGCGCTACCGGCGCGTCGTGGGCTTGCGTGCCGCGGGTGATCCGCCAGCCTGGGTCGCCGATCTGCCGGAACGTCACGACACCTATTGGGTGACCGAGAAAAATATGGAAGAGGCCAACCCGATGCTGGCACTGGAGCGCGGGGAGGCGGTCGAGATATTGCCGGCCATATGGTTTCAGGGGACGCCGGACCCGGTGCATGACTATCGCGATCCGGAATCGCCCCTCGATCTCAACGAGCCCGAGCGTTTCGCCGAGAATTATCGAAAGGCGGGCGGCACCATCGAGATTGCCCATGTCGAGCAGGGCAACCGGTCCGACCCGGCGCTGCTGGGGCCGCTGGTAGAGTTCTTCCAGCAGAATTTGGCATAGCTGCGACAAGTGGGGATAACGCAATGTCCGAACCTTTAATCGCCGTCACAGGGGCGACCGGTGTCACGGGTCATCTTCTGGCGCCGAGGCTGTCAGAGCGCGGGCTCAATATTCGCTATCTGGTGCGCGATGTGGACAAGGCACGGGCACTACTCGGCCCGGAGGCCGAACTGGTTGCGGCGGATCTCGATGATCGTGCCTCTTATGACCACGCCCTCCAGGGCGTCCACACCCTGTATCTGAATTCCGGCCACAGCCCGGTGCTGGAGGCGCAGCAGACCAATGCGATCGAGGCGGCGGTGGCCGCCGGGTGCGAGCGTATCGTCAAGCTGTCGGGCAACGTCGATTCACCCGCCCCCATTCCCGAGGCCCACAAGGCGCTGGAGGCGAAGATCGCGGCGTGCGGCCTGCGCTATACGTTCCTGCGGCCGAATTTTTACATGACCAATCTACATTATCTGGCTGCCGGCTTGAAGGATGGCGATGTGTTCACCAGTGCTATTCCGCGTGACGTGACCATGAGCATGACCGACCCGCGCGATGTGGCCGATCTGGCCACAACCGTACTCGCCGAAGACGGCAAGCATGACGGCGAGGGCTATTACCAGACCGGGGCCGCCGTGAGCCTCGACGATGTCGCGGCGACTTTCAGCCGCGTGCTGGGCCGTGACATCCGTTATGAGATGGTCGATGTCGCAGTCTGGGAAGACATCGTCACCAAACGCGGTCTGCCGTCCTGGCTGATCGAGCATCAGGTGAAGATGATCGGTTTCGCCGCCAACGGTGCGTACTCCTATGTCACGAACGTGACCGCCGACATCGCGGGTCACCCGGCGCGCACGCTCGAGCAATTTATCACCGATCACGCGGATGCCTTTTCCCGAGCAGACTGAAACCAAGGACACTATTCGATGAATGATTCCTCCGGCGCGGCCCGCTGGCCGCATATCCTGTCGCCGTTTTGTCTGGGTCCACTCGACCTGCCGAACCGTAGTGTCGTGGCGCCCATGACCCGGATCAGCGCGGACGCCGACGGGGTGCCGACGGCACAGATGGCCGAGCATTACGCAGCGTTTGCGCGCGGCGGGTTCGGGCTGATCATCACCGAAGGTACCCATCCCGATACGGCCCAAAGCCAGGGCTACCGCGACCAACCGGGGATCGTGACTCCGGCGCAGGTCGAGGGCTGGCGCCGGGTGGTCGATGCGGTGCACGCCGCAGGCGGGCGTATCGTGCTGCAGCTCATGCATGCCGGCGCGCTGGTCCAGGAGAACCGCTACACCGACGACATCATCGCACCGTCGGCGGTGCAGCCGGCCGGCAACATGGGTGCGCGCTACTATGGCGACGGTCCGTTTCACACCCCACGTGCCATGACGGGCGACGAGATTGCTGCCGTGGTGGCCTCATTCGAGACCGCTGCCGCAAATGCCATGACCGCCGGGTTCGACGGCGTCGAAATTCATGGCGCCAATGGTTACCTGCCGGTTCAGTTCCTGACGCCGGAGAGCAACGCGCGCACCGACGGCTATGGCGGGTCGCTCGAAAATCGCCTGCGGTTTCATCTTGAGATCATGGCGGCGGTGGTGCGCGGCGTGGCGGGTAGGGGGCTCGCCGGGATGCGCATGTCCCAGAGCCGCTCGAACGATTTCAATCATAAATGGGCCGGCGGAGTGGACGACGCGAAGGCGATCTTCGAAGCCCTCGCCGGCGCAGGCGCGGACTACATTCATGTCAGCACCCATCAGGGGCTGGGCGAGGAATTCGACAGCGGCCACACCCTGGCCGGGCTTGCGCGCGAATATGCCGGGGTACCTGTGATCGCGTGCGGCAAGCTGGAAGACCCGTCCAGCGGCGAACAACTGCTGGCGGCAGGAGAGGCGGACCTCGTCGCGATTGCGCGGGGCGCCATCGGCGATCCGTCCTGGCCCGACAAATTGGCGAAGGGCGAAGCACCTGTTGCCTTTGCCCCCGAGATGATCAGCCCATTTGCGACGCTGGATGCCACTGACGCATGGCGCACGGCCAACGGCGTAACCTTCGGCGGCTGAGCTATTGCTGCCTAGCCGGGTAGTCCGAGAATTTCACGGGCCTGCTCGTTGGTGGCGATTTCTTCACCCAGCGATTGAACGATCCCGACGGCATGTTCGACGAGTTCGGCGTTGCCGGAGGCGAGTTTCCCGCGTGAAATATAGAGATTATCCTCCAGGCCCACGCGGCAATGGCCGCCCAGTGTGGTGGCGGCCTCGACCATTGGCATCTCGTGGCGCGAGATGCCGAAGGATGCCCACACGGCATTCTCGGGCGCCAGGTCGCGCATCAATGCCATCGCGTCGCTGGAGGCGGGTGCACCCCAGGAGATACCAAGGCAAAATTGGAACAGCGGGATCGGGTCGGCGATGTCACCGTCGGCGCACATCTGTGCCGCCAGGCGCACATGGCCGGTGTCGAACACCTCGAGCTCGGGTTTGACGCCGGCCTCCTGAATCATCCGCGCCATGTCGCGCAGGATTGTGGGCGAGTTGACCATCGACCATTCGCCGAAGGCCATCGTGGCCACGTCGAGGGAACAGATGTCCGGCTTGAGCGCCACGACATGTTCCACCCGTTGCTCGGCGGTGAACATCGCGCTGCTTTTCCCCGCCGTCATGGGGTCTGCCGGGTCCGGGACGAACCGGCCGCCGGGGCCGGTCGTGAGGTTGATGATGACCGGCGATCCGGAATCGCGAATGCGTTTTACGACCTCTTCATAATATTCGAGCTTCGTGCTCGCCTTGCCGGTGTCGGGATTGCGCACATGGATATGCGCGATCGCGGCACCCGCCTTGTTCGCGGCGACGGCTTCGTTGGCGATCTCTTCCGGCGTGACGGGGACGGCTGAATTTATGCCGGTGGAATCTGCAGAGCCGGTGACGGCGCAGGCAACAATAACGGGGCGAGCCATGGTTGTTCCGATCTTCGTGATTTTGAGTGTCCGGGCGCCGAAGGCACCCGCTGCGACCAAGGCCCGGTTCGTGAACCGGGCCTTGGCTTCGCGTCGCGCTACTTGTCGAAGTTGTTTTTTCTGCCTTGCCTGACGTAGGCGATAATATCGCTGATGTGCCGCTGATCGTGATGCGCGCTGTCGGCGGCGACCTGCGAGAACATCTGCATGGCCAGCCCGGCATCGAAATCTTCGGTCATTCTCCGCTTCCACGGACGGCGAATGACCTGGGCGGACATGCGGCGCGTGGTGCGCGGCTGGCTCATGATCTGGTCGGCCAGCTCGTAGGAGCGCTCGATCAGTTTGTCCTTGGGGACGACCTCGTTGACCATGCCCCATTCCAGCGCCTGTTCGGCGTTGATCGCCTGGCCGGTCATCAGGGCATAGGCCGCCCGCTTGGTGCCGAGCAGTTCCTGGAAGCACACATTGATTCCGTCCCCGGGGACCGAACCGATGTCGTAGTGCAGATCGAAAATGACCGCATCCTCGCTGCAGATCGTCAGATCGCACATCAGGCACAATTC
>JABJEK010000019.1 GCA_018702955.1 Rhodospirillaceae bacterium
ATTCGCAGCCGCACGGAGAATCTCTGGATCAACGGGTTCGCCGAGTACCGCAATGCCGAGGAGGATCAATCCGGCGCGGAGAATTTCGACGATCGTCTGCGAGTCGTTCGGGCGCGGCTGAATTATAACCGGTCGGGCGAGACATTCTTTTCGTCGGCCTTGCTGCGCGTGAGCCAGGGCGTTGACGTGCTGGGCGCTTCCGAGGAGCGCGCGGGACCGCTGTCGCGATTCGACGGCCATCCGCAATTCACCAAGGTTAGTGGCGAGCTTTCGCACGCCCAGTCGATCTATGGCGGCGTGTCGGCCCAAATATCCGCGATCGGCCAGAAATCCGCGAATTCGCTACTGGCATCGGAAGAGTTTGCGCTGGGCGGCAGCCGGTTCGGGCGGGCATATGATTTCGCGGAAGTGACCGGCGAGGACGGTATCGCGGGCTCACTGGAGCTGCGCTACAGCTTCGAGGATGCCGGCGACCTGTTCGAATCCCTGCAGTTTTATGGGTTCTACGACATGGGCGCCGTCTGGAACCGCAACGCGAGCGGGCCGTTTCGTCGCCACTCGCTGTCGTCGGCCGGGGTCGGTCTGCGCGCCAACCTGCCGCGATCGATCTTCGTCAGCCTCGAGGCCGCGCAGCCTCTGACCCGGCCGGTCGAAACATCCGGCGGCAACACGCACCCACGCTACTTTTTTTCCCTGTCGGTCGGCTTCTAGCCGGCCCGGCGGTATTGCCCGGACCACCGCCGGGCCGTTTTTGCGTGCCCTTTTGTATACCCCTCGCGCGGGCGCTTGCCTGTCTGCCCGCAGACGCCCTACGCTGCCGGGTCCGGGCCATGTCTGTGCACCATTTGTCGTGCGAGAAGGAGGCAACCATGCCGTATTACGAGAAGGGCGATGTTCGCATCCGTTACGAGGAGGCCGGGAGCGGCTTTCCGCTGCTGGTCACGCCGGGTGGCGGTCTTAACTCGCGTATCAGTAATTGGCCGACCGCGGTGTTCAACGCGATGGACGCCTTCAAGGATGATTTTCGCTGCATCACGATGGATCAGCGCAATGCCAATGACGGCGAGAGCACGGGGCCGATCGACGTCGACGATCCCTGGGGCGCCTTCGCCGACGATCAGCTCGGGCTGATGGACCATCTGGGGGTCCGTGAATTCGCCTATATGGGCTACTGCATCGGCGGCTGCTTCGCCGGGACGCTTCTCGAGCGCGCCCCCGAGCGTGTTGTCGCCGTGGTGTTCTGCCAGACGGTGGGGCACCGGCCCGACGACCATGATGTCATGTACCGGTCCGGCCGGGATGTGTGGGCCCCCGAGCTGCTCGCCCAGCGCCCGGACCTGAACCAGGACATCATCGACCAATATCTGCACGCGCTTTACCGGGTGAACCCCGACTTCCTCTACAGCGTGACGCGCGATTTCATCCGCGACTGTCCCGCACCCATGCTGGTACTGCCGGACGATGTTGCGTCCCACCCGCTGCAGACATCGGTCGATGTCGCCTCGCTGGCGCCGAACGCCGAGATCACGGTCTTTCCGTGGGCGACGCCGCCCGAGCTCAAGGACCGCACGATCGACCGCGTGCGCAAATTTATCCAGACGCACGCTGCCGGGAAGTAGCGGCGGGGCGTCTTTGGCCGCCGGTTCCGGCCCGCGAGACATGTGAAGACGTGGAATAAATTTAATTCGGATTGCGGCCCTTGCTCACCTGTGACCGGACCCCCTACGGTGCCGGTTGTCTGGCCATCAGACCCAAGCAATCACGTATAAATCTTGGCCAGTGTTTAACGCGCCGCATTGTTGGTGCGTCGTCTGGGAGGACGAACCGAAATGTCATTTGCAGATACCAAACGCCTGACGAGTGCGGGCGCGAAGCTCATGGTGGCTGCCGCCATCGCCAAGGCCGCGGAATTCGGGATCGCCGCGACGGTCGTCGTGGTCGATGCCGGTGGACACCCGATGATACTGGAGCGCATGGATGGCGGGCGTTTCCACACCGTGCACTCGTCGACGGTCAAGGCGGTCACCGCGTCGTCGAACAAGCGGATCACGACGACCCAGGGCGCGCAGGGTCAGGACCTCGACACGCTGCACGCGATCGGGCTGACCCTGGCCGCAGGTCCCGAACGCTGGACCGCCATGGAAGGCGGCTATCCGATTATCCTCGACGGCGAATGCCTCGGCGGTATCGGTGTGAGCGGCGGTGACTGGCAGCAGGACGCAGACATTGCACAGGCCGCGCTCGAAGCGGTCGGCATCTCAAGCTAAGCAACGAACAACACGTAACGAATCTGGGAGGATTCCAAAATGAACAAACTTCGTACAGTGATGGTCGGCGCAGCCGCGCTCGGTCTTGCCGCGGCGGCGACGCCCGCCCTGGCGTTCCCCGACGGCCCGATCGAGTTCGTCATTCCCTTCGGCGCCGGCGGCGGTGCCGACATCGAGGGCCGCCTGCTCGCCAAGGAAATGAGCGCGGTCCTGGGTGTCCCGGTGACGCCGGTGAACCGCCCTGGCGGCGGTGGTGCCGTGACCTATACCTACATCAAGAACTCCAAGCCCGATGGGCATACCGTGGCGTGGAATTCCTCGTCGGTGCTGACCACGACCAATCTCGGCAACACGGACTTTGCCTATGACGCGATGGACCATGTGGGCCGGGTCGAGTTCCAACCCCAGCCGTTTGTCGTCAAGGCCGACGCCAAGTGGAACAATTTCGCCGAGTTCGTCGCTGCCTGTAAGGCCGCGCCGAGCACCCTGAAGGTCGCCAACTCCGGCACCGGCAGCGCCACCCACACCGCTGCGATCCAGCTGATGGATGCGGCCGGCTGCAAGGTCGTGCATCTGCCCAAGGGCATCAAGGGCCGCAACAAGTCTGTCCTGAACGGTGAGGCCGACGCGATGATCGCGCCGCTGACCGGTGCGGTGAACCTGACCAATGCGGGCAAGCTGAAGATCCTGCTGATGCCGACGGCAGAGCGGAGCACTGTGTTCCCGGACGTCCCGACGGCCAAGGAAGCGGGTTACGATGTCTCGTTCGACCTGTTCCGCGGTCTGTCCGTGGCGCCCAACACGCCCGACGATGTGAAGTCGAAGCTGGCCGATGCGATGGCCAAGGCGGCCAACTCGCCGGAGTTCCTGAAGCTTGCCAAGACGAAGGGTTTCACCGTCGCCCCGCTGGGTCACGAGGATTTCGAAGTCCTGCTGGCGGAAGAGAATGCGAAGGTGAAAGAAATCTTCGCGAGCGCCGGACTGCTGAAGACCCAATAGGCGTATTTGTGCGGGCCCGCTCGGGGGGATTACTTCCCGGAGCGGGCCCAACGCTTTCACGCCTGGTTTCGACCGGGCGATTCCAGCCAATATCTGCGCGGGTCCCATGCGCCGCCGAAATATCATTGCCGCACTGGTCCTGCTCGCGTTTGGCGCGGGTTACGGAATCTTGACGACGCAACTGCCGGTGCGCAGCCTCCCCGACACGCCGGGGCCGCCGTTTTTCCCCTGGATCAACACCATCGCAATCCTCGCGCTCTCGGCGACGCTGCTTGTGCAGGGACTCATGGAAAAGGTGGGTGCCGACGGTCCGGTGCCGGCGCCCGCCGCGGGCCGCCAGCGCGCCATCTGGGCGTTGGCGGTATTTGTCGTCTACCTGGCGGTTCTGCCGGGTCTCGGCTTCATCCTGGCGACCGCGCCGTTCTTTGCGGCGCTGATGGTGCTGTTCGGTGAGACGCGCCCGCTGCGTGTCGTGCTCGGCGCGCTCATCGCGACGGGCATCCTCTATCTGTTGTTCCGCCACGGGTTCAATGTGTTCCTGCCGACCGGGGTGCTGAAGGGGATTGTGCCTTGAACGGGATCGAAACATGAGCCCGGACGTCCTCGCTGGTATCGCCCAGGCGTCGGGTTTCCTCGTCCTGCTGACGACGGCGCTGGGCGTTTTTATCGGACTGACCGTCGGCATGATTCCCGGCATGACGATCAGCACCGGCATCATCATCCTGTTGCCGGTCACGTTTGTCCTGCCGGCGGATATCTCCATCGCCCTGCTGCTGGGTTTGTATGTGGGCGGGATGACCGGCGGGAGTTTCTCCGCGGTCCTCCTCAACATCCCCGGCACGCCGTCAGCGTCGGCCACGGCGCTGGATGGTTACCCGATGTCGGCGCGCGGCGAGGCCGGGCGCGCGCTGGGTATCGCCATCACGGCGAGCTTCATCGGCGGTATGGTCAGTTTTCTCTGCTTGCTGTTCATCGCGCCGCTGCTGGCCGACGTCGCGCTGAGCTTCCGGACCGAAGACATGTTCGCGCTGGTGTTCTTCGGCATCACGATCATCTGTAGCTTCGCCGCACAGTCCCTGGTGAAAGGGTTGCTGTCGGGCGTGATCGGTTTGGCGATCGTCACCATCGGGCAGGACCCGGTGATGGGATCGCAACGGTTCACCTTCGGCCAGGTCAACCTGATCGGCGGCATCCATTTCCTGACGGCCATGATCGGCCTGTTCGCGATCCCGCAGCTGGTGAGCAATCTCGCGGATACGACAAGTGCCGCGCGGATACAGACGAAACTGAAATCGGTCCTGCCGCGTCTGGCGGATTTGCGGGCGATCCGCATGCCCATCACGATTGGGTCGTTGACCGGTGCGTTCCTCGGCATCCTGCCCGGCGCGGGTGGGCCGATCGCGGCTTTCATCAGCTACGACTACACCCGGCGCATCTCGAAGCGCCGGGAAGATTTCGGCAAGGGCGCGGTCGAGGGCGTTGCGGCACCGGAATCGGCGAACAACGCCGTCACCGGCGGCGCACTGATACCGATGATGACCCTGGGTATCCCCGGCGACCCGGTAACGGCGATCCTGATCGGCGCGCTCATCATTCACGGCCTGGCGCCGGGCCCGCTGATGTTCACCGAGCGGGGCGACTTCGCCTTCGGGCTGATCTTCTCGTTCTTCTGGGCGAATATCTTCAACTTCATCATCGCGCTGACCGCGCTCAGGGTGCTGGTCAAACTGCTGGCGACGCCAAGGGCGCTGCTCATGCCGACGGTGGCGGTGCTGTGCGTGATCGGGGCCTTCGCGCTGCGGAACAATTTCTTCGATGTCTATGTGATGCTGTTCTTCGGGCTGGTAGGCCTGGCCATGCGCTGGCTCGACATGCCGGTGGTGCCATTGTTGCTGGCGCTTGTCCTCGGTGTGCCCCTGGAGGAAAATCTGCGCGTGGCGCTGACCTCGTCGCAGGGTGACATTTCGATCTTCTTCTCGTCGCCGATTTCCGTGGCGTTTCTCAGCCTGTCGGCGCTTTCAATCATCTGGTCGCTACGCGCGGCCCGGCGCCGGCGAATGTCGGCGCAATCATCATCCAAGGAGAGTTCATCATGAGTGCTTCACCGCTTCGCGTCGCGTCCGTTGGCCTGGGCTGGTGGTCCGATGTGCTGGCCGATGCGGCCGGCCGTACCGACGGCCGGGTCGAGATTGTGTCCTGCTTCACCCGCTCTGACGACAAGCGCCAGGCATTTGCCGACAAGTATAATTGCGTCGCGGCGTCGAGCCTGGACGAGCTCCTTGCCGACGATTCGATCGACGCGGTCATCAACACCACACCGAACCATGTGCATCTCGAGACCACCGCAGCCGTGGCCAAAGCGGGCAAGCATGTGTTCTTGGACAAGCCGGTGGCCAACACCATCGGTGAGGCCCGCCAGATCACCAAGGTCTGCGCCGATGCGGGGGTTGTTTTGTCGGTCGGGTATCAGCGCCGCCGCGAGAGCCATTTCCGCTGGATTCAGGAGCGCATCGCGGCCGGCGAGTTCGGCACACTGGTCCAGGCCGAGGCCAACATCAGCCGCGACCGGGCGGGCCAGTTCGAGCTCGGCCACTGGCGCTACACTGCCGAGGGCATGCCCGGCGGCGTGATGCTGCAGATCGGGCTGCATTATGTGGACGTGCTGACGATGCTGATGGGCCCGATTGAATCGGTCTCGGGCATGGCCGCACAGCTGGTGCTCCCGGGCGACAACCCGGACGTGGGCAGCCTGATGATGAAGCATGAGAACGGCGCGGTCTCGACCCTGTCGACGAGTTACGCCTCGGCGTCGGAGTATTATCTCATGAACATCTACGGCAAGAAGATGAGCGCCTATTACAATCTGTTCGACGGGCTGCGCTCCCTCAACCAGGGCGACAAGGATCAGACGCCGGTGGCGGTCGAGAAGAACGACGCCATCGCCGAGCAGCTGATCGAATGGGCGGACGCGATTTCGGGTGATGTGGAGCCCGAGGTGGGCGGCGAGAGCGCCATGACCTCGCTGGCGGTGGTCAAGGCCGGGATCAAGTCTGTCGCCGAAGGCCGACATGTGACGGTGGCGGAGATTCTTGCCGCGGACGACTGATCGGGGCGATGATAATCCGGTCACAAGGGGAGAGATGAATGTTCGAGAAAACGGTTCAGGTGCCGACTGAAGACGGCACGATGGAAACTTTCATCACCCATCCCGAAGCGGGCGGTCCGTTCGCGCCGGTGATCCTTTATATGGACGTGTGGGGCATCCGCGAGCAGCTGCGCGACATCGCCCGGCAGATCGCCTGCGTCGGCTACACCGTGGTGTTGCCGAACATCTATTACCGGATGGGCGGGGAACATTTCGATTACCGCAACCCGGACGGCACAACCGCATCCCTGAAGGATTTGCCTGAGGAAGAGCAGGAGAAGATCCAGGCCTATCGGACCCATGTGAGCGACCCGATGGCGGTGGCGGACACGGGCGCGCTGATGGAGTTCCTGGCGGGTGAAGACGCCGTGCGGCCCGGCCCCGCCGGGTCGGTCGGCTACTGCATGGGGGGCCGACACGTCCTGCGGGTCGCCGGTGCATTTCCCGAGACGTTCGTTGCCAGCGCCTGCCTGCACGGCACGCGTTTGTTTGTGGAAGAGGTGGATTCACCCCACGCCGAGGCGCCGCGCGTGCGCGGCATGTTCTACAACGGCATCGGTGAAAACGATCACTACGCACCCGCCGAGACGGTGGCCGCGGTCGAGGCGGCGTTTGCCGGCCAGGACTGCGACTACACGCAGTTGATCCACCCGGGGGCGCCACATGGCTATGCGATCCCCGACCGTGACGCCTACGACAAGCAGGCGACCTACCGGGACTGGGAGCACATCTACGCGATGTATGACCGGATGCTGCGGGGGCGGTAAGCCGCGCCGGTCAGCGTTGATCCTTGAACTTGTCTTTCATGATCGTGCCGAGATAGTCGATCTTGCCGATATCCACGCCCTCGGCGCGGAGGATGTCGTAAGCGGTCACGACATGAAAATAGAAATGCGCCTTGGCGAAATGCAGCAGGTAATCCTGCGCCGGGAAGGTGACCTCTCCGAGACGAACCTTGAGCGTGATCGGCCGGTCGGGGTCGCCTTCCAGTTGATCCGGCGTGATCGCGTTGATGAAGTCGCGCGCGGTGGCCATGCGGGCGCGGGCGGCCGCGATGCTCGTGTCGGGATCGGCGGAGAAATCAGGCGCTTCGATCCCCGCAAGCCGTGACATGGCCACGGCGGAATGTTCGCACGCCCGGAGCACCTGTTGCCCCAGGGTAAACATGTCCGGATAGAGGCGCCGCTGCATCAGTTCGCCCTCGTCGATGCCCTTCTCGGCGATAAAGTCGGCGGCCTGTTCGAACACATAGTCGAGATTGGTGAGCATCTGGTCGTACACCGGGACCGAGATGCGGTGCATCGAAAAAATCATGGCCAAAACTCCCGTCGTGGGTTGGACATTCGAGACCGAGGCCGATGGGGTGGCCGCTAGCCCTTGAGTTTGCTTTTCATCGGTGCGCCGAGATAGTCGATCTTGCCGATCTGGACGCCCTCGTGGCGCAGCAGGTCATAGGCCGTGGTGACGTGGAAGAAGACCTGCGGGTAGGCGATGTGCAGGACCTGTTCGAGCGCGCCGAACTGGAGTTCGCCGAGGCGCGTCTTGACGATCACCTCGCGGTCGGGGTCCCCGTCGAGCTGGTCCGGTGAGAAACCATCCACATATTCCAGTGCCGCGGCGATCCGCGCGTGGGCGCCCGCGAAATCGGTATCCGGCTCCATGGACATCTCATGGGGGTCGGCGGCGGCGAGCCGTGCCAGGGCGCCGGCGGCGTGGAGGCAGGCCTGGCGGATCTGTTCGGCCAGGGTCAGCATGTCGGGCGCGAAACGCCGCTGCATGAACTCACCCTCGTCGAGGCCGGCCTCCGCAGCGAACTCCGCGCCGCGTTCGAGGACAAAATCGAGATTGGTCAGCATCGTCTGGAAGACCGGGACGGTGATCGCGTGCATGGAAATGGACATGTTCTGTATTCCTGATAAGGGGGGTTAGTCGAAGCTGAAGCCGATGGTGCGGCAACGGAAATAGAGCCCGCCATCCTGGATGACGAGGCTGAGCATTGCGGTGTCACCCTCGTTGTGGTGGCCGTGCAACTCGGCAGGCGGGGTGATCATCAGCGCATAGGGGTGCCAGTCGAGGCGGTTGCCCTCGATCACCGAATACACATTGTCCGCCTCGATTGGCAGGGTCAGCGCCACCGAGTTATGCCGATGGGAACGCTGGATGCTGTGCGGGTCCAGCGTGTTCATGGCGAGCTTGATCGACGGGTGCGCCGCATCGGCCTTCCCGTTTCGGTCGCTGGTCAGGTGCAATGCCCGGCCCGAGGCGTTGGGGTCGGCTGACTGGTCCGCCCGGACCCGGCCCATCTCAGCGAGGATATCCGCCATCGGGTAGCGAACGGCGGGGGTCGGTGCGGCCTCGGGTGTGGGCGCCGCCAGCCCATGAAAGGCGAGCTCGGGCTCGTTCGTGACCAGCAGCAGGACGGCACCGTCGGCACCGCCATCGAGACGGGTCTCGCCGCCGCCGGGCAGGGAGAACACGTCGCCGCTCTCCCACGCGAAGCTCTCGGCGCCCTTGGTCGCCCGGCCGTCGCCGGAAATTACGAAGTAAAACTCACCGCTGGCGCGAAACGCGCCGGTCAGGCTCTCGCCGGGTGCGACCCGCCCGTAGCGGGCCAGCATGAGCGGCGTGGTCGCGGGTTCGTCGAGGCCGATCTGCGTGCCGATATCGAGGGGTATCCAGCCGGTGGGCGCATCCGGGGCCATGGCCTGGTCGCGCTCGGCGACGAATGCCATCGCCGGGATCGGCGGGCGCTCGACCTTGAAGATGTTCGCCGGGCTGTAGTAGCGCGCCCGCGCCTCGACACTCTCGCGCGTGGCCTGGTCCGCGTTGCTGACCGTTCCGTCCATGATCCGCCTCCCCTTCTTTCGCGGGTAAGTCTAGTCCAAGCGGACAGGTGTACCAATCCGCATAACGCCATCTCTCCTCCGGCCCCCTGACCGGGCCTTGACCGAAAGCGCCGCGCGCCCTTCACTAGGGGCAATTGGGGACAGGACACAGCATGTCAGACACAACTTTGAAATCACGCGCTGCCGCGCTGGTACCGGCCCTTGCGGCCCGGGCCGCGGCGACGGAGGCCCTGCGCCGCTTGCCGGATGAGACGATCGCCGAGCTCAAGGATACGGGGCTTCACCGAATTTGCCAGCCGGCGCGCTTCGGCGGGGCGGAGGCGCCGCTCGATGAGGCCTGCGATATCGTCGCCACCCTGGCGCGCGGCTGTAGTTCCACGGGTTGGGTCGCGGGTGTGTACACGGATCACCAGATCCTGATCGGCATGTTTGATCCCCGCGCGGCGGATGATGTCTGGGGCGACAATCCCGACGCGCTGGTCTCTGCCGGGTTCACGCCGGGTGGAAAAAACGAGCGGGTCGATGGGGGCTGGCAGGTCTCCGGCAGCTGGGAATGGTCGAGCGGTTGCGATCACGCCGACTGGCTGATCCTCGGCTGCCTGCTGCCAACCGGCGCGGACGGCGCGATCGAGCCGAACTACTGCATCGTGTCGCGTGCCGATGTCGTCATCGAAGACAATTGGCATGTGATGGGGCTGGCCGGCACCGGCAGCAAGAACTTGCATGTCGAAGCGGCGTTTGTGCCCGACTATCGCGCGCTGCCGTTTCGCTTGGCGGGGGCGGGCGGCGCGGCGCGTGGCCAGGCAGACGCACCGGCGCTCTACCGGCTGCCCCACCCGCCCTGCGTGCCGTTCCTGCTGGCGGTGCCGTCGCTGGGCATCGCCGAGAGCCTGCTGGACGCGGTGATCGAACTGATGGCCGGGCGCAGTTCGCGCGGGGTGCGGGTCGCGGAACATCAGACCCTGCAGGTCCATATCGCCGAGGCGGCCGCACAGATCGACACCGCGCGGCTGTTGGTGATGCGCGACACGAGCGAGGCGATGGCTGCGATGCATGACGGCCGCGAGCTGACGCCGCTGGAGCGGGCGCGCAACCGGCGCGACCACGCCTATGTGGTGCGCCAGTGCCGGGCGGCGGTCGACCGGTTGTTCACCACCCTGGGCGGCCAGGGCATTTTCCTGGACAACGCCCTGCAGCGGAAGTTCCGAGACATGCACGCCATGAGCGGGCATTTCGCGCTCAACTGGGATGTCGCCGCGACGACTTATGGGCAGGTGGCGCTGGGCCTCGACCCGCAAACCAATCTGAAGTGAGCGCCATGTTCTACGAAGGCCACACGCCGCTCGAGATTGTCGGGCAATTGATGATCGCGACCCTTTTCCTGGGCACGCTGGTACTCAACGCCGGGACCAAGGAGCGCCAGCATGTGGACCGCATGGCGGCGATGAACATCCCGCTGCCTCGGGCCACCCTGTGGGCGGGGTTCGCGCTACAGGCGGCCGGCGGGGTGATGGTTGCGGTCGACTGGCAGACGGGTCTGGGTGCTGTGCTATTGATCGTCTTTACGGTGCTGGCGAGCGCCATCTTCCACCGATTCTGGACGATGGAGGATCCGCTGCGCCGTCACCTGCACCTGTCGTTCGTGTTTTCGAACATCGCCGTGATCGGCGCGTTGCTGCTGTTGATTTAGCGCCCCTTCGCGGCATCCAGATACGTCGTGTCGATATAATGCTCGGGCCCATGCAAATCGTCGGGTGCGGGACCGAATTCACGCCGCAGGTCGAGCACGGTGGCGATGCCGGGGATGTCGAATGTCCCGTCGCGGCGCATGCCGGTCTCGGCATCGAAGAATATATCGAGGGCACCCGCCGCCACGGCCTCGGGCATCTGCGGCATGTTTTCGGCGATGGCATCGAGCGCGGCCTGTCGGTTGGCCGGGTCGTAGAGCCAGTTCACGGCCTCGAGCCAGCCGGCGATGAAGCCAGAGAGATCCTCGGCGTTCTCCTGGGCCCAGGCGACCCGGGTGCCGCCGACGATCCCCTGATAGGAATCAAGCACATCGGCCGCGCGGGCCAGCACGTGGTGGCCCTTGGACGCGCCCATGATCTCGAACGGGGTGACCTGTAGCGTACCCTTCTGCTCGGGGTGTTCCATCATCGCCTGCCAGCGTTGCAGGACGCCGCCCGTGGACATCCACTCGATGTCGTTCTCGTCGATGCCGTTCAGGGCGAGCATGCGGCGCAGGACGAAGGCGAAGCCGGTGGTCAGCGCGTCGGCGGTCAGGATCTTGCCGGGCAGGTCGGCGAAGGACTTGATGTCTTCCTGCACGACGAAGCGCAGGAACGCGTCGTCGGACCCCATGAAGGCGAACATGTCGGTATCGCCTTCGGCGGGAACCTCGCCCTGTTTCTCCTTGTAGGCGATGATGTTGTCGACCGAGGTCAGCATGATGTCGAACTTGCCCGCCGCGATGCCGGTCAGCTGCTCGATGGAATTTGGCGTGAAAACAATGTCCAGTTCGAGATCGCGCTTGGCGAAGAAGCCTTCCTTGATTCCCGCCCAGAGCGGCACGTTGATGGCGCCTGGAAACACGTTGATGATCAGTGTCCGCATATTCTCATCCCCCTTCATGGCCCCTTGATCGCAAGGGGCATCGTTGGCGTGCATATTGGGGTTTGTATGCGCGCGAAAAAAGCGCTTTGTTCTGCCTGCGATGAGCGAACCGATCACCATCACCCATGCCGGGCGGCACAGTATCGACGTTATGCCAGGGCGCGCGCTGCGCCTGAGCGACGGCAACTACCCGCTGTTCAAGTCCCCGACACCGGAAACCGTGGCCGCGCCGGATGATTGCCTGATGTTCCTGCGGGAGCTCAGCGTCAGCCTACTTGATGTGTTCGACATTGCCGCGCGGCGCTGGCTGACGGGATATTTCGATGCGGTGATTGCGCAGGCCGATGCGGCGCGCGACGAATTGGCTGTCCCGGGCGGCATGGAGGGGGTGGCGAACGGCCATCGCGCCTGGTGCTATGGCGCCTATCGCCCGTTGATCCGCGCGCGGTTCGAACGGGACGGCCAGTCTGTTGATGCGGGGATTTTATTCTGGCTGGCTGACGGGCCGCTGGTGGCCCAGCCAGGCGAGGATATCGATCCCCGCCTGCTGGATTACCTGACCGGCGTCGCGGCCCCGCACCATCCTTTTGTGCGGCGGCCGCTGG
>JABJEK010000020.1 GCA_018702955.1 Rhodospirillaceae bacterium
ATTCGCACTGGCGAACGAGGCCCAGAAGCCGTGTAGCGGTTTCCGTGCATCGACAATCATCAACACCCAATAACCTAATTTATCTGAAAGACAGGGGAGCCAAACTATGTCGGACATCAAAACCGTCCTGGACATGATGAAAGAAAACGACGTTGAGTTCGTGGATTTTCGTTTCACCGATCCGCGCGGCAAGTGGCAGCACACCGCGCAGCACGTCTCGACCATCGATGAGGATTTGCTGACCGACGGCATCATGTTCGACGGTTCGTCGATTGCCGGTTGGAAGGCGATCAATGAATCCGACATGATCCTCATGCCGGACCTCAACTCCGCCGTCATGGACCCTTTCACCGCCCAGCCGCAGTTGATTCTGTTCTGCGACATTCTGGAGCCCGCAACCGGTGAGCCCTATTCTCGCGACCCGCGCGGAACCGCAAAACTGGCCCTCGCCTACCTCGAAGCCAGCGGTGCGGGTGACGCGGCCTATTTCGGTCCCGAAGCCGAGTTCTTCGTGTTTGACGACGTTCGCTACGAAGCGACCATGAATCGCAGCTTCTACGAAGTCGACAGCGAAGAAGGCCCTTACAATTCCGGGACGGATTTCCCCGAGGGTAACCTGGGCCATCGCCCGGGCATCAAGGGCGGCTACTTCCCCGTCGCACCGGTCGATTCCATGACCGACGTCCGGGCCGAAATGGTCACCACGGCGCTCGGCATGGGCATCGCCATGGAAAAGCATCACCACGAAGTGGCCCCCAGCCAGCATGAGCTCGGACAGAAGTTCGACACACTGCTGCGTTCGGCCGACCAGATGCAGATCTACAAGTATGTGGTCCACAATGTCGCCGCCCAGTATGGCAAGACGGCAACGTTCATGCCGAAACCCATCGCGGGCGACAACGGCTCGGGCATGCATGTCCATCAGTCGATCTGGAAGGATGGCAAATCGGCCTTTGCCGGTTCGGGATATGCCGACCTGTCTGATACCTGCCTCTACTACATCGGCGGCATCATCAAACACGCCCGCGCGCTGAACGCGTTCACCAATGCGAGCACGAACAGCTACAAGCGTCTGGTCCCTGGTTTCGAAGCCCCGGTCCTGCTCGCCTATTCCGCGCGCAACCGTTCGGCATCCTGCCGTATCCCCTACGCGACGAGCCCCAACGCCAAACGCGTCGAGGTCCGTTTCCCCGATCCGACCGCCAATCCGTATCTGGCCTTCTCCGCCATGCTGATGGCCGGCCTGGACGGCATCGAGAACAAGATCCACCCGGGCGACCCGATGGACAAGGACCTCTACGACCTGCCGGCCGAGGAACTCGAAGGCGTACCGACGGTCTGCAGTTCGCTGGGCCAGGCACTCGAGGCCCTGAACGCGGATCGCGACTTCCTCAAGAAGGGCGACGTGTTCACCGACGATCAGATCGACGGCTACATCGAGCTGAAGCAGGAAGAGCTGACCATCTTCATGCAGTCGCCGCATCCGGTCGAGTATGAGATGTACTACTCGGTCTAGTTAAAGCCGACCATGAAATGACGAAGGCCCCGCCGGACGGCGGGGCCTTTATCTTTTCTGTAAGTGGCGCGCAATTATTCAGCGCCGCCGCGATGGGTCGTCATCGGCATACGCAATTCCTGCTCGTCGGCGCCACGATAGGTTTCCGCCGCGGCAATGGTGAAGAATGTCTCCCAGTCCATATTGTCGGGGTCGGTGAACCACGCCTTGTCGGAATTGGCGTAGCAGCAGACCGTGTTGTTTTCGTTTTCGCGATCGAGCGGTGCACGATCGGGTTCGCGGCGAAACGTCTCGAAGTCTTCCTTGTCGTCGAACTGGAAGCCGAGATGGGCGATCCCCGCTTCATGGCCAGCTTCGTTCGAGATCGCAAAATTGACCCGCGGATCGTCGAGCAGCCACTTGGCGTAGTCATGCTTCAGAACGTCCGGTGATTTCCCGAAGAAACGCGTGTAGTAGGCAACACTCGCCTCGACATCCGTCACGTGCGAATGAACATGCAATCGTCTCATCGAACCTCTCCTTTGCCGGCCTGTGTACCGGCATCAATGTTTGCAAATGCAACGTCGACGCCCACGCAGCAGTTTTCGCCGAGGAAACCCACCAGCGCGTTCATCGCGTCATAGCTGGCGATGTAGATGATCGAGCGCCCCTCGCGACGCGACGAGACCAGCCCCGCTTCGCGCAAAAGGCGCAGGTGGAACGAGAGTGTCGGCAGGGGCAGATCGATGGTCCGGCCGATTTCTCCGGCCGGCATCCCGCCATGCCCCGCTTTCACGAGGAGACGAAACACTTCCAGTCGCGTTTCCTGAGCCAGGGCGGATAATTGTTCGACAGCATTTGTTGTTTCCATATTTCCATAACTATGGAAATTAATGGAATAGTCAACCCCGCGAGACAGATTTCACGAGTTCACGACCACTTGGTTTTGGGCTTTTCCTCAGCGACACCATCGACATAAACCGCATCCACCTTCTCGTTGTAGAAGCAGAGATAGTCCTTGATGCCGGCACTCTCATGCACCGGGTCGCGATAGAACCAGACGATGTCCTCGAAGGTCTTCGCACCCACCTGCACATGGTGATAGCTCGCGGTGCCCTTGTAGGGGCAGTTCGTCGCCGTATCGGACGGGCGCAACTCGGCAATCACATCGTCGCGCGGAATGTAATAGCGGGTCGGCAGGCCGGTCTCGAACAGGAAACGCGCCCGGGTCGTCTCGGCCACCGTGATTCCGCCCAGCTCGACACGCACGGGGCGTGAACTGTCGAGGATATCGACGCGGACCTTGGGGCTGCGGGCATGCACGAAGACCTCTTCATCTTCCTCGTGCCAGGCATCCATCTTGTTCCAGTAGAACGCGATGTAATCCTTCATCCCGGCCGCCTCGTCGAACGGCAACTCATAGCTCCAAACGGCGTTCTCGGCCGTCTGGCCGCCCGCGTTTACCGTGAAGTAGCTGGCATCACCCTTGAACGGGCAATGGGTCGAATGGTCCGTGGGCGTCAGCAGGTCCATCGCCGCATCCTCGCGCGGCAGGTAATAGACCGGCACCTGCCCACGCTCGTAAACGATCAGGCCGTTCGTCGTGTCGACGATCGTCTCGCCGCCGAAGCTGACACGGATGCGCTTCGGGCTCGGCTCGAACGTCACGAAATGCTCGGGCTTGTCCTTGTAGCCCGGTGCGGGTCCTGCGGTTTTACTCATGGCAGTTTTACTCATGACCGTCCTCCGTTTGCTCGCCGCGATTTACCCGTCGCCAGATCGACAATCAGCTCGACCCCGCCGGTGCCGTGCACCTTGTCGTTCGCACGCAGCCGGACCTCCCTGGTGCCGGCCGGCAATTTCACCCCCGAAAGGGAGCGCGTGAAGGGTTGCTCGTTCACATGAGGATGCGCCAGCTCGCGGGTCGCGAGAACCTTGCCGTCGAGGCTGAGGACCTCCCAGCGGTTGGCATAGTGATCCCAGCCCTCGTCGGCATGGCGCACGGTGACATTGAAGCTGTAGGTGCTGCCGCTGCGCACGGCGACGGCTGTCACGTCCGCCTCTCCCGCCGTGGCAGCACCGCTGACGGCTGCAAACCCAATGGTCGCGCCAACAATCATTGCTGCGATTCCAGATTTCCCGATCATGTGTTGGTGCTCTCCTGTTCGATCTCGCGTGGTCGTCCGTCCGGTCCTATTGCCACATAGGTGAACACGCCTTCGGTCACTTTTTCGCGCACGAAGCTGTCGACGCGCAGCGTCCATACTTCGATCAGGAACGTCATCGACGTCTTTCCGACACGTTCGATCTCCGCATAGCAGGAGACAACGTCGCCCACCTGGACCGGTTTCTTGAAGGTCATGGATTCAACGGCGATGGTCACCGTCCGGCCGCCCGAATGGATGCGTGCCGCGATGCCCCCGGCGATGTCCATTTGCGACAGCAGCCAACCGCCGAAAATGTCGCCATTCGGGTTGGTATCGGCGGGCATGGCGGCCGTCTGAATGAACAAATCACCGCGAGGCTGTTCCCCGGGTGCTTCTTTGCCTGCGTTCTTCATTGTCACCTCACCTGCGAATCATCACATATTGCCCACGGTCGTCACCATCCCGGATTTCGCCTTGGAGTCCGGCGGCGAGCGGTGCACGACCCAAAACCTAGGATTACTTTTAACCGAGGCCACCGTGGCACGCGCGAAACGCAAAACCGAAGACCCTGGATTATTCGACGAGGCCCCGTCCGGTGGCGGTGACTATACCGCCGACGACATTGAGGTCCTCGAGGGGCTGGAACCGGTACGCCGGCGTCCCGGTATGTATATCGGCGGCACCGACGAAAATGCCCTGCATCATCTGGCCGCGGAAATCCTCGACAATTCCATGGACGAGGCAGTCGCCGGCCATGCCGACCGGATCGAGATGCACCTGAATGCCGATGGCTCGCTCGCGGTCACCGACAATGGCCGTGGCATCCCGATCGATCCGCACCCCAAGTTCAAGGGCAAGTCCGCACTGGAAGTGATCCTGACGACGCTCCATTCGGGCGGTAAATTCGACGGCAAGGCCTATCAGACTTCCGGCGGCCTGCACGGCGTGGGCTTGAGCGTGGTCAACGCGCTAGCGTCCAGCCTGCGTGTCGAGGTGGCCCGCGACAAGGAGCTCTGGGCCCAGGAATATTCGCAAGGCAAGCCAACCGGCAAGCTGAAGAAGATGAAGGCCGTTCAGAACCGGCGCGGCACCACCGTGACCTTCCTGCCCGACCCTGAGATCTTCGGCAAAACAGCGGTCTTCAGCGCACAACGCCTGCATGACATGGCGAAGTCCAAGGCCTATCTGTTTCGCGGCGTCGAAATCCGCTGGTCGTGCGACGCCGCACTCGCGACCGCCGACGACATACCGGAAGCCGAAACCTTCCAGTTTCCCGACGGCATACTCGACTATCTGCGTTCGACCGTCGGCGAACGCCCGCTGGTGGGGGCCGACATCTTCGCCGGCCGCGCCGATCTGAACGGTTCCAAGGGGCGCATCGAATGGGCCGTGTGCTGGCCGGCCGACGGCGAAGGCTTCGTCAGCGCCTACTGCAACACCGTTCCCACGCCCGAAGGCGGAAGCCATGTCGCCGGCATCCGCGGCGCGCTGACCCGCTCGCTAAAGGCCTATGGCGAGATCACCAACAATCGCAAGGCGAGCCAGCTCACCTCCGACGATATCGCCGATGGTGCAGCCATCGTCCTGTCGCTGTTTATCTCCGAGCCGCAATTCCAGGGTCAGACCAAGGAAAAGCTTTCGATGCCCGAGGCCGCGCGGATCGTCGAAGCGCAGCTCAAGGACCATTTCGACCACCATCTGTCGAACGACCGGCAGAACGCGGACGCCCTGCTGGAATGGGCGATCGAGCGTGCGGAAGAACGCAAACGCCGGCGCGAAGACCGGGCAATGAAGCGCAAGACGGCGGGCCGCAAGTCGCGCCTGCCCGGCAAGCTCGCCGATTGCACGCGCAGCACCGCGGAAGGCACGGAAATCTTCCTCGTCGAGGGTGACAGTGCGGGCGGCTCCGCCAAGCAGGCGCGCAGCCGCGCGACCCAGGCCATTCTCCCGCTGCGGGGCAAGATTTTGAACGTGGCCAGCGCGTCAGCCGACAAGCTGCGCGGCAACCAGGAACTAAGCGATTTGACCCAGGCGCTCGGCTGCGGCTCGGGCAAGACCTTCGATCTGTCGAAGCTGCGCTACGAGCGCGTGGTCATCATGACCGATGCCGACGTCGACGGCGCCCATATCGCGTCTCTGCTGATGACCTTCTTCTATCGCGAGATGCCGGAACTGGTGACCAGCGGGCATCTGTTCCTCGCGGTGCCGCCGCTTTACCGCCTCGCCAAGGGCGGTGACGTGGTCTACGCGCTGGACGATGCCGACCGGGAACGCCTGATGGCCGAGCATTTCTCGGGCGGGGGCAAGGTCGAGATCAGCCGATTCAAGGGCCTGGGCGAGATGCCCCCGGCCCAGCTGCGCGACACGACCATGGACCCGGAAAAACGCCAGTTGATCCAGGTCGCGCTGCCAAGCGCCACGGATCCAGACAACTCCAAGGCCCGTGTTGCCAAGGATACCGCCCAACTGGTCGAACAGCTGATGGGCCGTAAGCCGGAGCTGCGGTTCCGGTTCATCCAGGACAATGCCAAGTTCGTGGCCGAGCTCGACGTTTAGAGGTTCACGCAGACGTGCCCGGCCGCAATTTGGCCAAACTTCGAACCGACACTACATATAATATTGGTTCAGGCCATGTTTGCCGCTTGCCCGGCAGCAACGAAGCGATCTTGGATACTTCTCAAGCCCGGAGTTTCGATAATGCGCAGCAAGCCCCGTTTCCCCGTGAAACTGCCCCTGACAGCCATCGCCCTGGCGGCGTTGACTGCCTGCACCGGCGTGACCGTCTCCCGCGTCGATCATGCCTTTCAATATGACCCGTTCGATGCCTCAGCGGCCGGCGGCGGCGACCGACAAATGCAGGTTGTCGTACTGGGAAATCCCTTTGATATCCCCCACGGACAGCTGGAAAAAGCGGTCATTGATTCCATGCAGGCAAGTTCGTTCCCGATCCCCATCAATTTCGCAATTAATCCGGAAAACCCCGACCCCAGCCGGCCGTACCGCGTCGTGCTGGCGTTCAACCCGGACGCCATGCGCGATCCGGGTGAACTCTGCGCGGTGGGCGACGATCTGAAGACCACCGCGTCTGCTGACGGCAGGCTGACCCTGATGGGCGCGTTTTGCTCGACGGACACCTATGTGAGCCACGGCATCGCACGGGCCAGCGACGTCGGCGGCGCCGGCAGCAAGACCTTCGACGACATGATTTTCCAGCTCACGGCGTCGCTATTCCCGGGCCGGAGCCCGCACGATCAATCGGGCGGTGAACCGCCGTTACCCGCGACCTGACGCCGCCTGGTCGTAGGTCAGCCACTGGCGCATCAGCGCCGTGGCGGCCTGGGGTCGTTCCATCGTCGAAAGATGTCCGCAATCCTCGATCACCGCGAGGCGTGAGCCGGGAATCGCGACCGCCATTTCCTGGCTATGTTCGGGCGGCGTGAGCGCATCCTGACGCCCGCACATCACCATGGTCGGGACGCCGTATTCCATGAGGAATGGCCGGCTGTCCGGGCGCCCCATTATCGCATTCTGTTGCCGCGTAAATGCTTCAGAACCAATATGTTCTGACATTTTTTTAATTTCGTTAGTGAGTTCTGTTTCGGACAATCGCGCTTCATGAACAAGGATCGGCAACAACCGGTCCGTGACACCGCGAAACTTCCCGTACCTGGTCATGTCGATCAGCTGCCTGCGGCGCTCAAGCTGCTCGGGCGTGTCCGGCCGCGCGGAGGTGTCGATCAGCGCCAGCCTGGTCACCCGCCCGGGCGCACGGCGCATGATCGCATGGGCCACATATCCGCCCATCGACAGGCC
>JABJEK010000021.1 GCA_018702955.1 Rhodospirillaceae bacterium
GCCGCCAGGGTGATGCCGTGATAGGCCTTGTGGCGGCCGATGATCTTCTTCTTCTCGGGCTTGCCGCGGGCGTTGTTGTAGTACCAGACGATCTTCACCTGGGTGTCGTTCGCCTCGGATCCGGAGTTGGTGAAAAACACCTTGCCCATGTTGTTGGGCGCCATCGAGATCAGCTTCTCGGCAAGATCGATGGCCACTTCGTTGGAGCGATGGGTGAAGCCCTGGATGTAAGGCAGGCGCAGCATCTGTTCATAGGCGACCTTGGCGAGCCGTTCCTCGCCGAACCCAAGCGACGTGCACCAGAGGCCGGCCATCCCCTCGATATATTCCTTGCCCTGATCGTCATAGACATAGATGCCCTTGCCCTCGTTGACGATGAAGGGGCCGTTTTCCTCGTGCACCTTGGGGTTGGTGAAGGGGTGCAGGTAGTATGCGATATCGCGTGCAGCCGGGGAATTGGGCGCAAATTGGGTCCGGTCGGACGGTGCCATGGTGCTTGCCTTATTGGTTTGCCGTGCGTTTCTGAACGAACGTTAAGCGCACGGGGCGATCCCGGCAAGCAGAAGGGACGCATCACCCGGAAATCAGGCGGATTCCAGCCGTTCGAACTCGTCCTTGCCGGCGTTCGGTCCGGCCTGAACCTCGATCAGGGTCAGGGGGCGATTGTCGGCGGTGGCCAGCGCGTGTGCCGCGCCGGCCGGGATCGAAATTGATTCGCCCGGCTCCAGCAGATGCTGTTCGCCTTCCAATGTCACATCGGCGGTCCCGTCGACGATCATCCAGTGTTGGGCGGAATGCCGGTGGCGGCGCAGGTTTACGCGCCCGCCGGGGTGCAGGGAGATGCGATTGACGTGAAATCCCGGGCCGGTGTTGAGGGTCTTGTACCAGCCCCATGGCCGGTAGACCTCGGGGAAGGTCACGGCTTCCTTGCGCCCGGATTTGCCGAGCGCGTCGACGATGTCGCGGACGTGCTGCACCTCGTCTTTCGGGGCGACAAGCACCGCATCGGCCGACGCCACGACGACGAAATCTTCCAACCCGATGGCCGCGACAAGCGTGCCGTCGCTGCGCAGATAGCAATCGCGTGAGCCGACCTGCACCACATCGCCTTCCACGACATTGCCGGCATTGTCCTTCGCGCCGATTTCCCAAAGCGCACGCCAGGACCCGACATCCGACCAGCCTATATCGACGGGGACCACTGCCGCGCGCGCGGTCTTTTCCATGACCGCATAGTCGATGGACGTCGCGGGCGCCGCCGCGAATGCGTCGGCGTCCATGCGGAAGAAATCAAGATCTTCGGATCCGTTCGCCAGTGCGGTCCGACAGGCGGCCCCGGTCTCGGGTGTCAGCCGATCGATCTCCGCGACCAGTGTGTCGGCGCGGAACACGAACATGCCGCTGTTCCAGAAATGGTTGCCACCCGCCACGAAGGCCTGCGCGGTTGCGAGGTCGGGCTTTTCGACAAAACCGTCGACGTCGCGCACGCCTTCAATGCTGTCGGCCGGCCCGCCGGCGGCGATATAACCGAAACCCGTTTCCGGCGCACGGGGCGCAATCCCGAATGTTACGAGACGCCCGGTCTGCGCGGCCTCGGCGGCCGTGTAGGCGGCCTCGCGGAAGGCGGGCACGTTCTGCACGACATGGTCGGAAGGCAACACCAGCATGATCGCGTCGGGATCGCGGTCGAGCAGCCACAGGGCGGCGGCGGTGAGGGCCGGTGCGGTGTTGCGGCCGACCGGTTCCAGCAGGATGCCCAGTGCTTTCTGCTCCTGACGGCGCAGCTGTTCGGCCACCATGAACCGGTGTTCTTCGTTGCAGACCACGAGGATGGGTGTGAAGCGTTGCGGCACGCACACGCGCAGGGCGGTTTCCTGAAGCATCGTCTGGTCGCCCGCGAGCGGCAGAAATTGCTTGGGATAGTCCCTGCGGCTCATGGGCCACAGGCGCGTACCGGAACCCCCGGACAGGATGACGGGCGTGATGCGGCCGGTTGCCAATCGAATTCTCCTTATGACCCGAACGGGGTTGTGTGCCTTAGCTAGCCGACTTTTCAACCGAGGCCAACGTCGGTGTGGGCCCTCTGCCAGAAATTGTGGGTCGCAAGACAGGGATAATGAGCTGCGGTACCATGGGAACATGAAGATCACGACGCTTCAGATGAACACCCGCAGCGACAAGGCGGCCAACCTGGAACAGGCGCGCACGCAGGCATCTTACGCGGTCGAGGCCGACGCGCCGGACATGCTGGTTTTGCCCGAAGTGTTCGCCTTCATGGGGGGCTCGGTCGCCGACAAGCGCGCCGCAGCTGAGGAATTACCGGTGGCCGGGAGCGCAGGCGGGGCGGCTTATGAAACCTTGCGCGCGATGGCGCGCGGGCATGGCGTGTTCGTGCATGGCGGCAGTTTCGTCGAACGCGCCGGCGATGAATTTTTCAACACGACGATCGCCTTCGACCGCGCGGGCAAGGAACTGGCGCGCTATCGCAAGATCCATCTGTTTGATGTCTCGACACCGGATGGCCGGGAATACAGGGAATCGGCCACATTTGGCGCCGGGCGCGAGATCGTGACCTACATGGCGGATGACATCACGGTCGGCTGCAGCATTTGCTACGATCTGCGCTTTGCTGAGCTTTACCTCGCCCTGGCCGAGGCGGGCGCCAACGTCATCATGGTGCCGGCGGCGTTTACACTGCAGACCGGCAAGGACCATTGGGAAATCTTGTTGCGGGCCCGCGCCATCGAGACCCAGACATTCGTGATCGCCGCGGCACAGACCGGCACTTATCACGAGGGCAACGACGAACGCGCGAGCTGGGGGCATTCGATGATCATCGATCCCTGGGGCAATCTCCTGGCCCAGGCGCGTGAGGGAACGGGGCACGCGACCGCGACCGTCGAACTGGAATACTTGAACCAGGTGCGGCAACGTATTCCCGTCGCCCAGCACCGTGTTCTGTGAGTGCGGGTTTTGACCGGATGAATAAGAGGACGGCATGAATATCAAGGATGAGATCACCCGCGACCACGCGCTGCTGACCGAGTGGCGCCGGGATTTTCATTCCCATCCGGAGCTGGCCTTCGAGGAAGAGCGCACATCCGCACTCGTGGCCGAGCGGCTCGAGAGCTTCGGTGTCGAGGTGCATCGTGGCCTGGCTAAGACCGGCGTCGTCGGCCAGCTGAAGGTCGGCACCGGCAATCGCGCCATCGCGCTGCGTGCGGATATGGATGCGCTGCCCATGCAGGAGGGCAACGATTTCGACCATGCCTCGAAGACGCCGGGGGTGATGCACGGCTGCGGCCATGACGGGCACACGACGATGTTGCTGGGGGCCGCCAAATATCTCGCGGAGTCGAAGCAGTTCGACGGCACGGTTTATTTCGTGTTCCAGCCCGCCGAGGAAGCGGAAGGCGGCGCCGAGGTGATGGTCAAGGAGGGCCTGTTCGAGAAGTTCCCGGTTGAATCGATCTACGGGATGCACAATTGGCCGGGCATGCCGGTGGGCGAGTTCGCGGTCGCGCCGGGCCCGATGATGGCCGCGTTCGATATTTTCGATCTGGTGATCAAGGGGCGCGGCAGCCACGCGGCGATGCCCCATCAGGGGATCGACAGCATCGTCATGGCGTCCAAGGTCGTGGACGCGCTGCAAAGCATCACCAGCCGGAACATCGATCCGATCGATTCACTCGTCGTGTCAGTGACGCAAATCCACGGCGGCGATGCCTACAACGTCATTCCCGACGAGGTCATCCTGCGGGGCACGGTGCGATCATTCAGCGAGGCGGTTCGCGACGCGGTCGAACCGGCGATGCGCCGGATCGCCGACGGCGTTTGTGCGGCGTTTGGCGGGACGGCGGAGTTGCGTTACGAGCGGCGCTACCCGGCCACGGTTAACAGCGTGGAAGAAACCGAGAATGCCGAGGCCGCCGCATTGGCCATCGTGGGCGACGAGAATATCGATCGCAGCCCGGTGCCGAGCATGGGGTCTGAGGATTTTGCCTACATGCTGCGCGAGAAGCCGGGCAGTTATGTGTGGGTCGGGAATGGGGCTGGGGCTGGCGGGTGCATGCTCCACAACCCGGGATATGACTTCAACGACGAGATCATCCCGATCGGCGTGACCTACTGGTCGACGCTGGTGGAACAGATTCTCCCGGCCGAGCGCCAGGAGTAGCGCCGAAACAGCCTTAATCCGCGTTAACCATATCGCAAGGCTTCGGCGTCAATCTGTGCCTCGAAGCTATGTCACTGATTCTGCATATCATAATCATCGCGTCCTATTTCGTGCTCGCAAGTGCGGTGGCGCTGGTCGCCCCGGGCATCGTGCCCGCATTGACGGCGGATGTTGCGCCGTTGGCGGCCGGAATGGTGTTCCTCACCTGTGCGATCGCGCATGTGATGTTCGCCCAGTCCGATCGCAACCGCCGCCTCTTGCAGGAACTGACGGTCGTTCGTCGCCAGACACGGGAAATCGCCGAGGATTTGCTCAGCACCCAGACCCAGGCGCTGCAAATGCGCCAGACGGTCGATCAGGCGGGCCGGGCCGGCGAACAACGCGTTTCCGAAGTGATCGCCGAGGTTAAGGTCCTGCAGGGCCTGATCGAGGTGTTTTCGCGCAAACAGGAGGCGAGCGCCCTGGCAGCCGGCGAAGTACAGCTCGCCGAGCGGCCGAAACTGGTCGCTGTCGAGGGTGGTAAGGCTGTTAGTGCGCCGTCGGGCGATGATTTTGGTGTCGTCGACGATCCGGAGGTCATCGACATCGTGCGCGAGGCACTTCGTCTCGACCGGGTCGATGTCTATCTGCAACCAATTGTCAGCCTGCCCCAGCGCAAGAACCGTTATTACGAATGCTACACGCGGATCCGCAGCGAGGACGGCACGGTGATCGGGCCGGGCCAGTATATTGGTGTCGCCGAGCGCGAAGGTCTCGTCAGTGCGATCGACAATATGCTGCTGTTCCGATGCGTGCAGTTGATCCGGCGCACCCAGAAACGAAATTACGACACGGCTTTCTTCTGCAATATCTCCCGCGAAAGCCTGGGCGACACGGCCTTTATCGGAGACTTCGTGGATTTCGTCTCCGAGAATACCGACCTGGCGCCGAAGCTGTTCTTTGAATTCGGGCAAAGCGATATCGAAACCGCGCCGCCGGCCACAATCGGTAATCTGGCGCGGCTTGCCGATCTCGGCTTCCGATTCTCGCTCGATCAGGTGACCCACCTCAACCTCGACATCCAGGGTCTCTCGGCCAAGAACTTCCGGTTCGTGAAGGTTGATGCGTCATACCTGCTCGACAGAAACGACGAAATGGTCGGCGATATCGCCCGCGAGGACATCAAGAAGATGCTCGATCGCGACGGCCTCGACCTGATCGTCGAGAAGATCGAGGACGAGCGACAGGTGGTCGAGCTTCTCGATTTCGAGATCGACTATGGTCAGGGATACCTCTTCGGTGAACCCCGGTTGAGCCGAACCGACTGACGTTGCCGTGCGGTTCTGCCGTGCGCCCGCCGAAACCTCCTGCATTCGAGCAGCCGGTTTCAACCCCTTCCTTCGGACATCAGGGCATGGCATACGCCTGTCACATCGCGTTGCCACGATCCGGTTGCCTCATGAAAACAGAACTTCTTCCCGGCTTTGAAAGCCTCGCGGACCGTTACGATCACCTGATCGTCGATCTGTGGGGCACGCTGCACAACGGTATTGATCCGCTGCCGGGTGCGGTCGCGTGCCTGGAGAAGTTTGGCGATGCGGGTGTCAGGATTGTTCTGCTTTCGAATGCGCCATTTCGCGTGTCAGGTGTCCGCGACGTCCTGGGGCAAATCGGTATTCCCGACACCATCTATGAAGACATCTTCTGTTCCGGTGAAATCGCGTGGCACGCCATTAGTGATCGGACCGACCCCTGGCATGCGAAGCTTGGCCGGCGTGCCGCATTCATCGGGCCGGACCGTCATCGGCCCATGCTCGACAATCCGGGTATCGATGCTGCCGCCGAACTCGAAGACGCGGATTTCGTGATCTGTACCGGCCCGCGCGAGCCGGGGCATGTGCTCGATGATTATATTCCCGAGCTGGAGCGGGCGGCCGCATCCGGCCTGCCGATGATCTGCACCAATCCCGACCGCGAGGTGTTACGCGGTTCCGTTCGAGAGATTTGCGCGGGCGCAATGGCCGAGGCCTACGAGACCCGATATGGCGGCGATGTGGCCTGGCACGGCAAACCTTATCGGCCGGTCTATGACGAGGTGTTGCGCCAGCTTGGTGACCCGGACCGCCAACGCGTACTGATGATCGGCGACGGTCTTCTGACCGACGTCGCAGGCGCGGCTGCGGCGGGTATCGACGCTGCCTTCATCGTCGGTGGTATTGCCGCCGAGCGCCTCGGTGCCGCACCCGGTACATTGCCGGCGCCCGAAAAGCTCGCCGCCTTGCTCGCTGAGGTTGGACAGGCGCCGCGATACGCGATGCCCGGTTTGATCTGGTAACGGCCAGCAAACGCCATATGTATTAGGGGTTGGTCGCGCGGCGTTGCCGTGCCTGGAACTGTTCGACGTCACGGTGTGGGATCAGAGGAGATTGGGTTTGCGCGTGCATCGACACGAATGGGTCTGGTCCTTCGACGCGCCGCCCGAGGAAGTCTGGCCGATCCTGTCCGATACGGCCCGGTTCAACGAGGCTGCGGGCCTTCCCAAGCATGAAATTACGGAAACGCCCCAGGATGACGGGTCAGTGCTTTTCACCGCCGTCGCGAAGCAGGGGCCGTTCACGCTTGCATGGCGCGAGGAGCCGGTGAACTGGGTCGCCAACAAATGGTTTGAGCATCGCCGGCACTTCACCAAAGGGCCCCTGAAGACGCTCTGTGCAACCCTTGAGATCGAGCCGGCGGGCCCGGATGGAGCGCAAAGCCGCGTTCTTTATGTGCTCGAAGCCGAGGCCGCGAATTTGTTCGGGGAGCTGGCGCTGCGTACCGTGTTCTTCAAATCGGTCGACAAGACATTCGGGGCGCTGGTGGGTTCGACCGCCGAATTCGTCCGTGGGGAGCGCGACACGCCTTTCGAGGCCGTACCGCCCTCATTCGATGAGGCGACAAAGCAGCGGATCTCGCGCGCGGTCGAGGCCATCAACGCGACGCCGCACGCGCACGGGCTCGCCGAACGGCTGGCCACGCATGCGACCACCGGACAGGAAGTGGATGTCGTTAAAATCCGACCTCTGGCGTTGGCGCGACGCTGGGATGCGCGGCCGCGCGACGTGATCGAGGTGTGCCTCGAGGCAACCCGCGCCGGGCTGCTCGATCTGCGTTGGGACATTCTATGTCCGCGCTGTCGGGTGGCGAAGTCGATCTCGTCGGGCCTCGACGAAATGCCGACCGGTGCACATTGCGGCACCTGCAACATCGACTATGACCGTGATTTCTCCCGCAATGTGGAGCTGAGTTTTCAGCCCGCGGCCGGGATACGTCCCGTGGCCTTTGGTGAGTATTGTTTGTTCGGGCCGATGAGCACGCCCCACATCGTGGCACAGGTTTGTGTTGGGGCCGGGGCCTCGCGCGAACTCGATATGTCGTTTCCTCAGGGACATTACCTTGTTCGGACGCTCGAGGCCGGGCCGGAGACGGATTTTGATTTCGAAGGAGGCGGGTTCCCCGAGGTGCAAATCGGTGTCGGGACGGTCGCCGTCGGCGCACCCTCCGGTCCTGGGAAACTGTGCCTGGTGAATGCCTCGGCCCATGACCGCAACGTCGTTGTCGAGGAACGTGCCTGGGAGCGGGACGCCCTGACGGCCGATCGCGTGACTGCGATGCAGGCGTTCCGCGATCTGTTTTCCGATCAGTTGCTCCGGCCCGGTGATGAGGTCGCGATCCAGCGGGTGACGCTCATGTTCACCGATCTGCGTGGGTCAACCGCGCTCTATGAAGAGATTGGCGATGCACGTGCCTACGGCCTGGTGCGCGATCACTTCGCCTTTCTCACCGGGATCGTGCGTGAGCATGACGGGGCGGTCGTGAAGACGATTGGTGATGCGGTGATGGCGGCATTTGTCGAACCGGGACAGGCGCTCGCAGCGGCCCTGGATATCCAGCAGGCCGTGTCGTCGTTCAATCGCGATCATGCATTGGCCGCCGGCGGCGAAGACATGGTCGCGATCAAGGTTGGCATCCACGAAGGTGCCTGTATCGCGGTCACGCTGAACGAACGGCTCGACTATTTCGGCAGCACGGTAAACATGACAGCCCGGCTTCAGGGGCAAAGCCGGGGCGGCGATATCATCGTGTCGACGAGCATGGCCGAGGATCCGGCGGTCGCCGCGTTGCTGGCACAGCGAAAAGTCAGCGAGGAATCGGCGGAATTGCGGGGCTTCGACGCCCGCGTCGGGTTCCTGCGCATCGACGAAGCTATGCACAAGGTGGCGTCCGGCGATCAATAGACCGGCCCCCGGCCTCGCACTATACTTTCCGGCCACTGTGGATCAGCACAAAGAGCCGAAAAAATGGCCGATTTTCCGAAACATACGCTTGGTGACTGGACGGCCCGTGCCGCCGAGGAACTGCGCGGACGCGAACCGGATGACCTGATTGGCGAAACTCCCGAGGGAATCGCGATCAAGCCGGTCTATTCGGCGGCCGACCTCGAGGATATCGCGTGGCTGGACAGCATGCCCGGCTTCGCACCGTTCGTGGGCGGCCCCAAGGCGACGATGTATGCCGGGCGACCCTGGACGGTGCGCCAATATGCCGGGTTCTCCACGGCGGAAGAATCCAATGCCTTCTATCGCAAGGCGCTGGAGGGCGGACAGCGTGGCCTTTCGGTGGCCTTCGATCTGGCGACCCATCGCGGCTATGACAGCGATCATCCGCGCGTGGTGGGTGATGTCGGCAAGGCCGGGGTGGCGATCGACAGCGTCGAGGACATGAAAATCCTGTTCGATGGAATCCCGCTCGACGAGATGAGCGTGTCGATGACCATGAACGGAGCCGTGTTGCCGGTGCTGGCCAGCTATATCGTGGCCGCCGAGGAGCAGGGCGTCGGGCCGGAGAAGCTCTCGGGGACCATCCAGAACGACATCCTCAAGGAGTTCATGGTCCGCAACACCTATATCTACCCGCCGACCCCGTCGATGCGGATCGTCGCCGATATCATCGCCTACACCGCCGAGCATATGCCGCGGTACAACTCGATCTCGATCTCCGGCTATCACATGCAGGAAGCCGGCGCGACGGCGGTCCAGGAACTGGCCTTCACGTTGGCTGACGGGATCGAGTATGTGCGCGTCGCCAGCGCGACCGGCCTCGACGTCGATCGGTTTGCACCGCGTCTGTCGTTTTTCTTCGGCATCGGCATGAACTTCTTCATGGAGATCGCCAAGCTGCGTGCGGCCCGCTACCTGTGGTCCCACGCCATGCGCGATCTGTTCGATGCGAAGGACGAACGCTCGCTGATGCTGCGCACCCATTGCCAGACGTCCGGTGTGTCCCTGACCGAGCAGGACCCCTACAACAACGTCGTGCGCACCACGATCGAGGCGCTGGCCGCGACCCTGGGCGGGACCCAGTCGCTACACACCAATTCCTTCGACGAGGCGGTGGCGTTGCCCACGCCGGCCTCCTCGCGGGTGGCCCGCAACACGCAGCTGATTTTGCAACATGAGGCCGGCATCACCCAGGTCGTCGATCCGATGGCCGGTTCCTACTATGTCGAGAGCCTGACCCATTCTCTCGTCGTCGAGGCCCGCAAGGTGATCGACGAAATCGAAGAGCTTGGCGGGATGACGAAGGCCGTCGAATCCGGCATGCCGAAGCTGCGCATCGAAGAGGCGGCCGCGCGCCGCCAGGCGCGGATCGACCGGGGCGAGGACGTGATCGTCGGCGTCAATCGGTATCAGCCGGACACGGCCGAAGAGATGGATGTGCTCGACATCGACAACACCAGGGTCCGGGACGCGCAAATCGCCCGTCTCAAGACAGTGCGTGAAGGCCGGGATGCCGCCGGTTGCAAGGCAGCACTCGATGCGATCACGCGAATCGCGCAATCTGGCGACGGTAATCTGCTCGCGGCTTGCGTCGATGCCGCGCGCGCGCGCGCCACGGTGGGGGAGATGTCGGATGCGATGGAAGAGGTCTTTGGCCGGCACAGGGCGACCGTGAAGTCGATTTCGGGTGTCTATGCCGCGGCCTATGAGGGCGATGAGGGTTTTCGCGAGGTGCTCGCCGACGTCTCGGCGTTTGCCGAGGAAGAGGGCCGCCGGCCGCGCATGCTGGTCGTCAAACTAGGCCAGGATGGGCATGACCGGGGCGCCAAGGTGATCGCGACGGCCTTCGCCGATCTTGGCTTCGATGTGGATGTCGGGCCGCTGTTTGCAACCCCTGAAGAGGCCGCGCAGCAGGCGGTGGAGAACGATGTTCATATCATCGGCGTTTCGACCCAGGCGGCGGGGCATAAGACCCTGGTGCCCCAGCTGGTCGCGGCGTTAAAGGCGGCACATGCAGAGGACGTTGTTGTGATTTGTGGTGGTGTCATCCCGGCCAAGGATTATGAGTTCCTGAATGCCAACGGCGTCTCGGCGATCTATGGGCCGGGCACGAATATTCCTGCCGCCGCGCGCGAAGTTCTCGATATGGTCCGGGCGCGCCGGCGCGAAGCGGCCTGATGTCCGATACCCACGACGAGTGGCAATCAGACGAGGACGTGTACCGGCCCGATGAAGGGGCGGACGCGGGTGCTCCTGTGCGTCGTCGGCGTTTGAATTATCTAGGCTGGCTGTTGTCCCTGTCGGGGTTCGCCTGGCTAGTATTCTTCGTCATGTTCGTTGCCCGCAGCGTCGGCTGGTCGCTCGTGCCGCAGCTTCTGCCCCATGAAATCGGCGGCTTGGTGGCCGGACTGCTGGTGCCGTCGGCCGTCCTGTTTGCCCTGGCGTTACTGACGTCCCGTCGCCAGCGTCTGGGGGATATGCTGACAGCCCTTGAAGGCCAGGTCGCCCGGCTCGAGGCACCGTTTACCCATGCCAGTTCGGAACTGTCCGAACTCGGCGAAATGCTGGTTCTGTACGGGCAGGCCCTGGAGGAATCCATCAACGACGCGCGCGCCCATCTGCAGGAGCTGCGCGGCGGGTTCGGGCGCGAGGCGGCCGAACTGGAAGCCATCGCGACGGCGCTTCGCGCGTTGATGGTGCAAACCAACGAGACCGCAGGCGATCAGGCCGAGCAGCTGGCGCAGATGACCGCGCAAGTCAGCGCCAGTCTGGCGGAAATTCGCGAGATCGGGCATGGCGAGGCCGAGGTGATCGATGACGCGTCACGCCGCGCGGCCGAGGTGGTGCGCGATCTGGTCGCGACGCTGGGTGACCAGATCGAGGCGATCGAGGCCGGCTTCCAGGAGGCGGTATCCAATACGGTCGGCCGCGTTGCCGGGGCTGGAGATGCGGCGGCGGGTGAACTACGTGCGGTGACCGAGCAGGTGCTGGACCGCACCCAGGAGGTGGTCGAGGCCGTCACCACGCAAGCGGGCAATGCGAGCGTCGCGATCAGCGATGCGGGCAACGAGGCGGCCGGGGCCATCGAGCAGGCGTCCGATGCAGCGTTGTCCCGGAGCCGCGCCCTTGGCGAGGATATGGAACAGCGCGCCGCCGATGCGGGCGCGGCATTCGAGGCGGCGATCGAACGCGCGTCGGACAAGCTGGCCGCGATGTCGCAGGACGCGGCGGGTCATGCGGACCGGTTGATGCAGGAAATGTCCGGCCAGATGGACCAGGCCGGTGTCGCGCTGGACCGGGTGGCTTCGGCGATGGCCGGCCAGATGGCGCAAGTTACCCAGAACGCGGGAGAGCAGGCCCGTGAGATGACCGAGGCGGCGGCGTCGGAGATGGCCCAGACGGCGCAGGCTCTGGGGGCGAGCGTCTCGACGATATGGCAGCAGACCGAGAGCATGACCGCCGATTTGCGCGAACAGGCGGATGCGTTCGCGGGTATTTCCCAGGCGAGTATCGAACAGGTGGATGCTGCGAGCGAACGGTTGCACGGCTTTGCGAACGATCTGACGGCGGCGGGCGAGAGTGCGGACGAAAAGGGCCGCACGCTGGGTGACACCTTCCGCAGCGAGGCGAGCGCGCTTGAGAATGTGGCCCGGAATGCGTCTGTCGAGGCCGAACGGTTATCGGCGGAATTGCGTGATGCCGCGGCGGCCTTGTCCGCGTCGACCGTTCAGGTGAGCACCAGCGCCAATGAGGCGCGTGATACGCTCGACGAGCACTCGAGCGCGGTGGAAGAAGAGTTCGCCCAGACCATGAGCCGGGCGCAGCGGACGCGCGACGAGATCGTGGCGCAGCGCGATGTCCTGGAATCGGCTGCGGACGCTTCATTGGCGCGCATTACGGCCATTCGCGACACGCTGGGTGACAGCACCCAATCACTGGATCAGGCCGCTGACCGCGCGAGCGCGCATTTGAGAAGTCTGCGTGAGCAACTCGGGAACGACCAGCACTTCATGTCCGAGATCGTGACCGGCGCCGAAAACCGCCTAACGGCGCTGGGTGAGGCGTTGCGCGTGGGTGCGGGCGAAATCACGGAAGCCTCCGAGACGGCCGAGAACGCCGCGCGAGGTGCGCATGAATCGCTGCGCCGCCAGTCACAGGAACTGACCAATGCGAGCGTGACGGCCGGTGCGCGGGCCGAGGCGCTGGGCGAATCCCTGAACCAACACACTGAAGCGCTGCACCAGTCGGCCGCCGAATCCCTGGCCCGGCTGTCCGAGGTTCGGGATCTTATTCAGCGCGAGAGCGAAGCGGTCGAGGCCAATGCCCGCGTTGCCACCGAGGGCCTGTCGGACGTGGCGGGTGCCTTGCGTCAGCGCCGCGAGGAACTGACGACCAGCACCGAGGAAATGCGCCGCGCCGCGAACGAGACCGAGGAATCCCTGGGTGCGCGCAGCCGCGACGTCCGCGAAACGGTCGAATCAATTCTCGAACGCTGGCGCGAACTGGGCGACATGCTGGTGGGCCGTGCGGAGGCCTTGCGTGAGACGGGTGAGAGCGCGGTGGCCCGCGCCGAGGTCACCATGCAGTCCCTCGACCGGCACACGGGCGAATTGTCCACCTCGGCCGACCGCATGGAGGGGCGGGTCGAGGGCTTGCGTGACCAGCTGCGCGAACAGGCGCGCGACATGCAGCTGGCAATAGATCAGGTCGCCGAACGTTCCGAATCCATCGCATCGACATTCCGGATGCAGGAGCATGCGCTGATTGAGGCGGCCGAAGAGGCGGGTCGGAAAGCCGATGAAGTGCGGGTGGGGTATATCGATTCGAACCGCGGCGTGCTTCTGCACACCGTCAACAGGGTGCTCGATACGCTGGGTTCGATGGGGATCGAACTGGACGAGCTGCTGGAAGGTGATGCCGCGCCCGACATGATGCGCCGGTTCGCGAAAGGTGATCGTGGTGTGGCCTTGCGTCGGATTTCAGCCCGCGTGAAGGACCCCATCGCCTTGAACCGGGTGCGCGAGCTGTACGAGGATGATGATGCCTTCCGAACGCTGGCGAGCCGTTATCTTCGCGAATTCGAGCGCTTGTTGACCCAGGCCGGCGAAGCTGACCCGGACGAGCTGCTCAGCGCCAGCCTGCTGACCGCGGATGTGGGCAAAGCCTACCTGCTGCTGTCACGGGCTGTCGACCGCCACAAATAGCTGCGATCTGCCAGGTTTAGTTACGTGGGCTGACATTCGTCAGGCTATTCACGCTGTCTCCATACAAATGGTTGTTTCGAATACAAAACATATACCGAACGTAAGAAATAAATATAATAAATGTTATATATGGAAATATATATGTGTATATTTCATCCGTATGTAATGAAACAGGGTGTAAGGCCTGACAAATGGAAGGTATTCTAGACGCTGTCGACCGCAGGTTGCTGGATGCCGTCCAATCGGACGCGCGGTTGTCGTTTCGTGAGATTGGCCGGCGGATCGGCATGTCAACGCCAGCGGTGGCCGATCGCATTCGCCGGCTCGAGGCGGCGGGGGTCATTTTGGGTTACGGCGCCCGGGTGGACCGGGCCGCGCTGGGTCGGGAGATCGGCGCGTTCATCCGCCTGACGGTTTCGGACACGGATTTCCAGCGCGTCGCTGGATTGTGCCGCTCGATGGACGCGGTCGTGGAGTGTCATCACATCACGGGTGAGGACAGTTTCGTCATTCGCGTGGCCGTCGCATCCATCGCCGAGCTCGAAGATGTTATTTCCAGATTTCGCAAGATCGGCCCGGCGCAGAGCTCGGTCATTCTGTCTTCCCCGGTCGACGGCAAGCCGGCACGCGCAGACAGCGCATTGTTGGCCCCGGCAACGGCACGCTAGATTACGGTCATGGCGGACAAGGACAAAAACCCACCGGCAGAAGATCCGGCCCAGTTGGCGGCAGCGGTCTGCGCGGGCAACCGTCGGGCTTTGGCGCGCGCGATCACGCTGATCGAGTCGACCCGTGACGATCATCGTGCCCGGGCCGAACAGTTGCTCGAGCATTTATTGCCACACACGGGACGCGCCACGCGTATCGGCATATCCGGGGTGCCGGGTGTCGGCAAATCGACCTTCATAGAAGTGTTCGGCCAGAACTGGATCGCCGGCGGCCACAAGGTCGCCGTTCTTGCCGTGGACCCGTCTTCACAACGCAGCGGCGGCTCGATCCTGGGTGACAAGACCCGCATGGAGCAGCTTTCCCGGTCGCCGGAAGCGTTCATCCGTCCGTCCCCGACAGCAGGGACCCTGGGCGGGGTCGCCCGGCGGACCCGCGAAGTGTCGCTCGCCTGCGAAGCTGCAGGGTTCGATGTGGTGTTGATCGAAACGGTCGGGGTGGGCCAGTCCGAGACCGCGGTCGCGGATTTGGTCGACATGTTTTTGCTGTTGTTGCTGCCGGGGGGCGGCGACGAGCTGCAGGGCGTCAAACGCGGAATCATGGAGCTGGCCGACCTTGTTGTCGTCAACAAGGCGGATGGCGATATGGCGGCTGCAGCACAGCGATCCGCCGCGGAATATGCCAACGCGATTCGCCTGTTGCATCCGGCAACCTCCGACTGGATACCGCCTGTAATGACCTGTTCGTCGCTGGAAAATACCGGCATCGATGAGATCCGCGAGATGACCGAGACCTATCACGAGCAAGCGGAGGCTGGTGGGGCGCTGGAAAAACGGCGGGCCGCCCAGGCCCGGCGATGGATGTGGGGGGAAGTCGATGAGCATCTGCTGGCCGGGTTTCAGCGCCATCCCGCGGTCCAGGCGAAGCTCGAATCCCTCGAACGACAGGTCTCCGATGCGGAGATCACACCGTCCGCGGCGGCCCAGGCATTGCTCGAGGCGTTCCGCAGTGGCTAATTCGTTGCTCGACGGGCTTGACCGGGCCCCCGCCATCGCCTAAAAACACCGCCGTTCGCGCCGATTTCGGCGCGTTAGCTGTTCATGGAGCGAGTACTATGTCGCGCCGCTGCGCCATTACAGGCAAAGGTGTGCTGACCGGAAACAACGTCAGCCATGCCCATAATAAAACCCGCCGCCGGTTCCTGCCGAATCTGCAGTCGACGATGTTGTATAGCGAGTCACTCGGGCGCGGTGTGCGCTTGAATTTGTCCGCGCGTGCCATTCGTACGATCGAGCACAAGGGCGGTGTTGACGCTTTCTTGCGTGGTACGGTCGCGGCGAAATTGCCGCGCGAGCTGCGCCGCATGAAGCGTGATCTTGAAAAGGTCGCTGTGGCCGCTTAACCGCGCCCCGGTCCGATCACGATAAAAGCCCGCGTTTCGCGGGCTTTTTTGCGCCCGCGGCGTATATGATCGCGCCCCGATCCGATCGCCGTTGCGACAACCCGGTTTGAGCCGCCAATGACTGACTATCCCGGTTTCGATTTCGAAGTGACCCGCAGCGTGACGGGTGAAGACGGCTGGCCCGGCGCGGCACGGCGCGGTCGTGTCACCACGCCCCATGGGATCATCGAGACACCGGCCTTTGTGTTTTGTGCGACCCGTGGCGCGTTACGCGGTGTGTTACCGAGCCAGGCGCGCGCCGAGACAACCCAGATCATTCTCGGCAACACCTATCATCTGATGCTCCAGCCTGGTGCGGAGCGTGTGGCGGCGCTGGGCGGGTTGCACAAGATGATGGGTTGGGACGGCCCGATGCTGACCGATTCGGGTGGCTTCCAGATTTTTTCCCTGGGCCGGGGCGGGGATGAAAAGGAAATCAAGGGCAGCCGCACGGATGTCCGCGATCCGTCTCTGCTGGCGATCGATGAGGCCGGTGCGTCGTTCCGATCCTATGTCGATGGGGCCAAGGTGACACTGACGCCGGAAGATTCGATCCGCATTCAGCGCCAGATCGGTGCCGACATCATTCTCGTCCTGGACGAATGCACGCCGTATCACGTCGATCGTGAGTACACGGCCCAATCGATGGGGCTCACCCATCGCTGGGCGCTGCGCTCGATCGCGGCCTTCAATGAGGCCGAGGAAGGCTCCGCGGGTCCCCAGGGCCTGTATGGGATCATTCAGGGCGGCGTCTATGAAGATCTCCGCAAGGAAAGTGCGGAGTTCACTGCGGCCCAGCCCTATTTCGGCTATGCGGTCGGCGGCTGTCTCGGCGGTACGCCGGAAGAAATGGACGACGTGGTGGCCCTCGCCATGGCGCCGCTCAACGCCGCGGCATCGAGCCCGCGCCCGATCCATCTGCTTGGCGTCGGCAGTGTGCGCGATGTCTGGAACGGGGTCGCCAAGGGCATCGATACATTCGACTGCGTCAACCCGACCCGCCTGGCACGCCATGGCAGCGCCTATATTAGACCCGGCCTCGGCGAGACGCAGAACGGCCGTGAGTTCATCAACATCAAGAATGCGCGGTTCCGCGAAGACCCCACGCCGCTCGATCCCGAGTGTGACTGCGCGACCTGTCGCAGCGTGTCGCGCGCGTATCTGCATCATCTCGTGAAAGCGGGCGAGTTGAATGCGGTATCGCTGCTGGCGGTACACAATGTGCGGTTCATGAACCGGCTGCTCGAGGATGTGCGGGCCGCGATCGACAATGATGATTATGCCGCGCGGCGGGCATACTGGATCGACGGTTAGGCTTCCTGCGCGGTAGGTCCTCTCGCATTGCGTCGCTGCGCGAGCCAGACTGTATGGCCAGCGCAATCCGGGTCTTCGGCGGTGTGGCGTATGATTTCGAAGCCATGGGTTTCCAGCAGGGACGCATACTCAGTTGGGTCGAGGCTGGCGTGGTAGAGCGTCTGGCCGAATAGGTCGCCAATCGCCTCGCCGGCTGCCGGTCCGCTGGTGAACAGCAGAAGACCATCCGCCGCGCAGTGGCTGGCAAAGATATCGAACATCGCGCGCTGGTCGTCCCGCGGCAGATGGAAGAAGCTGTCCCAGGCGATGATTGCGTCGAAACGGTTGCCGAGCGCGAGATCGCGCATGTCGGCTTCGAGCCAATCATGATCCGGGAATCGTTTGCTGGCGAGCGCCAGCATCTCTGGCGCGGCATCGATCCCCGTGAGCCGGCCATCGCGTTCGATGAAGTAGCGCGCAATCGGCTCACCAGTGCCGCAGCCCAGATCGAGAATCCGGGCCGGCGCCGGAGGGAGCCGTGCGGCAAGCAGGTCGAGATAGACATTCTCGTGGCCCGAGCGGCCCCGGGTTCGGTCGAACTCGTTCGCTACCGCGCTGTAGAGCTTCCAGACGTTCCGTTTTTCCATGGGTTTCCTGCGGAACCGGTGGGCTTGCCGTTCCGTCTCACGGCAGCAGTTCGAACATCAGCAGCAGGTTTCGCTGCTTGTCCGAGAAATTATTGTCGCTTGCGAGATAGATCAGGGTCTGTCCACGCCCGGCCGAGCGCGCGGCGATCGCCTCGAAATTCTCGGTGACGAACGGCTTTTCGATCCGGGCAATTTGGGTGGTCTGGATGGGTGCGCCCGGACGCAGGCTTCGGCGCGGGATCCGGGCAATCCGGGAACCCACGTCGCTGGGCGGGGTGAACCGGCGTTCGACCACCACGATATCTCCATTGGGCAGCAGTGCTGCACCGGTCGGCTTGTAGGGCGGAAACAGGGTGTAGGCCATCGGCGTCCATTCGGCGCCGTTGCCGAGCCACGCAAAGGTGAATGCGCGGCTGGTTGCGAGATCTTCGGCTATCAGGAGGATTTTCTTGTCGGCGGTCTCGGTCGCGGCCTCGATGCCCAGGTTGGAGCGGGCGCGCTCCAGCCCCGGTGGGGTCAAAAGGAGGCGCGGGGCGGCGCGAAGGATGCCGGGAAGTGCAGCAGCCGGTGATTGCGTTCAAAGGCGACGAGCCAGCCGCCATTGGGCATCCGCGCGATCGCTTCGATATCGGAATTCCGGTCGTCCTCGATCGAGCGCCCGACCGCACCTATCACCGGTTCCAGATCGACAAGCTTGGCGGCAGACAAGTCGCCGGCCAGGTCATACTCAAGGAACAATTCGGCCCGGTGGCCGCGGTCGGTAAGCATCGTCACGGTGCGTCCGCCGGGATCGATTTCCATCGCCGAGATGCCACCGAAGCGGGGGTCGGCGAAGTTCATCTCGATCCCGCCGCGCCAGACCAGGCGGCCGATGCGGTCCTGCCCGCTCAATCCCTTGTGCAGCGGAATCGGCGTGGTGTCGGCCAGCGCAGTTGGCACGGCGAATGCGCAGGCAAGCAGCAGGCATGAGAGGAGCCGGATCATGCATCATTTATAGCCGCATTCTGCGGCACAAACATGGCTGAAATGGCTGCTGGTCGGACTTGGGTGTTCAGATCCGGATGATCACGCTCAGGCGACGCGACGCGAACCGCCGCGTGGCTTGCGGGCTGACCCGTCTTCTTCGTCGAAGAGCTCGGCCAGCTGATCCATGACCGTCCCGCCGAGTTGTTCCGCATCGACGATCGTCACCGCGCGGCGATAGTAGCGCGTCACATCATGGCCGATGCCGATAGCCAGCAGTTCGACGGGCGAGTAGGTCTCGATCCATTCGATGATCTGTCGCAGGTGACGCTCCAGATAGTTGCCGGCATTTACCGAAAGCGTGGAATCGTCGACCGGAGCGCCATCGGAGATGATCATCAGGATGCGTCGCTGTTCCGAGCGCCCGAGCAAACGGCTGTGCGCCCAAAGCAGCGCCTCGCCGTCGATGTTTTCCTTGAGCAAACCTTCGCGCAGCATCAGGCCGAGGTTCTTGCGCGCGCGGCGCCACGGGGCGTCGGCGGATTTGTAGATGATATGGCGCAGGTCGTTCAGCCGGCCCGGGTTGGCGGGCTTGCCGGCTGCGAGCCAGTTTTCTCGTGCCTGGCCGCCTTTCCAGGCCCGGGTCGTGAAGCCGAGAATCTCAACTTTCACGCCGCAGCGTTCGAGCGTGCGGGCAAGAATGTCGGCGCTCATCGCGGCCACGGAGATCGGCCGGCCGCGCATGGAGCCGGAATTATCGATCAGCAGGGTCACGACCGTGTCGCGGAAGTTCGTGTCCTCTTCCATCTTGAACGACAGAGGATGTGCCGGGTTCGTCACCACGCGGGTCAGGCGCGCGGTATCGAGCATTCCTTCCTCGAGGTCGAACTCCCAGTTCCGGGTCTGTTTCGCCATCAGGCGGCGCTGCAACCGGTTTGCGAGCTTCGAGATGACGCTTTGAATATGGCCGAGCTGCTGGTCGAGTTGTTGGCGCAGACGCGAGAGTTCATCGGGGTCGCAAAGGTCGGGTGCCTCGACGATTTCATCGAACTCCGTGGTGAATGCGCCGTAGACGAATTGTTCGCCCTGGTTGTGTCCGTATTCGGGTGGTCGCCAGGGCTGGCCCGGTGCATCGGGGTCTTCCTCGCCCGCACCCTGTTCCATATCGCCATCACCGTCCTCGAACGGCATGTCCATTTCTTCGCTCTCGGCGCCGGCCTCCTCGTCTTCGCCTTCGCCGTCCATGGCGCGCGCTTCGCCGTCGCTCTCGCCTTCACCGGTGCTCTCGCCGTCGGCGTCTTCCTGGTCCTCGCCAGTGCTGTCGTCGGAATCTGAATCGGCCGCCATCTCCTCATCGGCAAGCCCGAGATCGGTGATCATTTTCCGGATCACGTCCTGAAAGGCGATTTGGTCGTCCAGGCTGTCGCTCAGATCCGAAAGGGCGGCACCGATCTTGGATTCAACGAAGGGCCGCCAGACATCGACCATCTGGCGTGCGGATGGCGGTGGCGGGGCGCCGGTCAGTGCTTCGCGTGCGAGAAGGGCGACCGCCTCGGACACGGGCGCCTGATCGCGCTGCGTCACACGGGCAAAACCCTTGTCGCGGCATCGCATTTCCAGTGCCGCACTCAGATTGTCGGCGACGCCGGCCATGCGATTGGCGCCGATGGCCTCGACCCGGGCCTGCTCGACCGCGTCATACAGTGCGCGGGCGGCCGGTGCGGAGGGAATCCTGGTCTGATGCAGCTCACTGTTGTGATGGCGCAGATGCAGCGCCAATGCGTCGGCCTCGCCGCGTACGACGCTGACATCTTCGGCCGGCAGATCACGATTTGGCAGGGGCAGGCGTGCTTCTTCACCGCTGATGCCCGGCGGGTCCGGCGTAAATGAGACGGTCAATTCCGGCTCACGGGCCATGGCGCGCATGGCCGCGGCAGTGACGCGCCGAAACTCTTCGACCGGTCCGTCGTTGCCGCCTTTGTTTGATCCCGCCATCGGCGTCTTACTGGGTTGGCGCCGGAGCGACCACGCCGTCTTCGAGTTCGGTCCCGAAGCAGCGTTGATAATATTCGGCCACCGTCGAACGCTCGACCTCGTCGCACTTGTTCAGGAAGGTGACCCGGAAGCCGAGCGGGATCGAACCGAAGATTTCCGCATTGTCGGCCCAGGTGATCACGGTCCGCGGTGACATGACGGTCGAGATGTCGCCGGCAACGAAGCCCGAGCGCGTCAGGTCGGCGGTCGCGACCATGGCGGAGATCTTCTCGCGGCCTTCCTTGGTGTCATAGGTGGGGCATTTCGCCGTCACGATGTCGACTTCCTGCTCATGCGGCAGGTAGTTGAGCGTCGTGACGATGTTCCAGCGATCCATCTGCGCCTGGTTGATCTGCTGCGTGCCGTGATACAGGCCCGTCGTGTCGCCCAGGCCCACGGTGTTTGCCGTGGCGAAGAGACGGAAGCTCGGATGCGGACGAATGACCTTGTTCTGGTCGAGCA